>NZ_LIQT01000421.1 GCF_001418415.1 Streptomyces hirsutus | reverse complement strand
CCCACGACGCCACCGCCCATCTCGGCACAACCTGGCAGCGCACCGACGAGTGGTACAACTACCGCACCAACCCCCGCACCACCGCCCACGTGCTGGCCTCCCTCGACGAGTCCAGCTACTCGGGCGGGAACATGTCCGGCGACCACCCGATCGCCTGGTGCAAGGACTACCAGGGCGGCCGGGCCTTCTACACCGGCGGCGGCCACACCGACGAGTCCTACGCCGAGCCCGCGTTCCGCCGGCATCTCCTCGGAGGCATCCGCTGGGCGGCCGGCATGACCGAGGCGGACTGCCGCCCCGAGACCGGCTACACGCCCCTGTTCGACGGCTCCGCCACGACCGGCTGGAAACAGGCCGGTCCCGGCGGGTTCACCCTCGCCGACAGCACCCTCACCTCGTACGGCGGGCTCGGGATGCTCTGGTACTCCGCCAAGGAGTTCACCGGCGACTACTCCCTCAAGCTCGACTGGAAGGCCGCCGGCGATGACAACTCGGGCGTCTTCATCGGCTTCCCCGCCTCCGACGACCCCTGGTCTGCGGTGAACAACGGCTATGAAATCCAGATCGACGCGACCGACGCGGTCGACCGCACCACGGGTGCCGTGTACGGGTTCAAGTCCGCCGACATCACCGCACGTGACGCCGCACTGAACCCGCCCGGCGAGTGGAACACCTACGAGCTCCGCGTCACCGGCGAACGACTGGAGATCTTCCTCAACGGGCGCAAGATCAACGACTTCACCAATACCGACCCCGCGCGCAGCCTCCAGCAGGGCCACATCGGCCTCCAGAACCACGGTGACGGCGATGACGTCGCGTTCCGCAACGTCCGGATCAAGACATCGGGCGACACGCAGCCGGGCCCCCGGTCGGGCTCGGTCAAGGGAGTCAACGGCAAGTGTCTGGACGTGGACGGTGGCGGCAGCGCGGACGGTACCAAGGTCCAGCTGTGGACCTGCAACGGAAGCGGCGCCCAGACGTGGACCCTGGCCGGCGACGGTACCTTCCGGGCCCTGGGCAAATGCCTCGACGTCTCCGGCGGCGCGAGCGCCGATGGCACCAAGGTTCAGCTCTGGACCTGCAACGGAACCGGCGCGCAGACATGGGCGCCCCAGTCCGACGGCACGGTCCGCAACCCCCAGTCCGCCAGATGCCTCGACGCGTCCGGCGGCACCTGGAACGACGGCACCCCCGTCCACCTGTGGACCTGCCACACCGGACCCAACCAGAAATGGACTCTTCCGTAGGAAGGAGGCGACCGTAGATGCACACTCGACTCAAGGCGGCTCTCGGCCTGTTCGCCGGTATCGCGCTCTGTATGACACCACAGGCGATGGCCGCGTCTGGTGTCGGTGACCAGCCGACCAGCGTGTCCCCACGAGCGGAGGCGGCCCCACACCCCGCGCCCGCTCCGGCTGCCGATCCCGCCTACGAGGTCCTGGTCTTCTCCAGGACCGCCGGCTTCCGGCACTCCTCCATCGACGACGGCATCGCGGCACTGCGAGCCCTTGGTACGGCCAACAACTTCACCGTGGACGCGTCCGAAGACCCCCAGGTCTTCACCACCGGAAATCTCGCCCGGTACGAGGCGGTCGTCTTCCTCTCCACGACCGGTGACGTGCTCGGCACCGCACAGCAGGCCACCTTCGAGCAGTACATCAAGGAGGGCGGCGGGTACGTCGGCATCCACGCGGCGGCCGACACCGAGTACGACTGGCCCTTCTACGAAGGACTGGCCGGCGCTCTCTTCCACTCCCACCCGGCCATCCAGTCCGCCACCGTCGAGGTCGAGGACCGCG
>NZ_LIQT01000420.1 GCF_001418415.1 Streptomyces hirsutus | reverse complement strand
GGCCGTCCGGCTGCGCGAGGCCGCCGCCACCGAACCCGGCCGTCTCAGGATCATCGGCGCGGTCCTCGCGGCCCTCGTCGTCGCCTTCGGCACGGTCGCCGCCTGGCAGATGGCCGAGCGGGCCGCGGCGGCGGACGACGTCCTCACCAGCAGCCAGCCGCTCGCCTCGGACGCCGCCGACATCTACCGTTCCCTCGCGGACGCCAACACCGCGGCCTCCAGCGGCTTCCTGGCCGGAGGCCAGGAGACCGCCGCCTCCCGGGACCGGTACGAGAAGGGCATCCGCACCGCCGCCACCAAGCTCGTCAACGCCGCGGCCAACTCCCAGCCGGGCTCCTCGTCGGCGGCGAGGATCACCGAGCTCAACCGGCTGCTGCCCGTGTACAAGGGCCTGGTGGAGCGCGCCCGTACCTACAACCGCCAGGGCTACCCGGTGGGCGGCGCCTACCTGCGGTACGCGAACGAGAAGATGCAGGAGGAGATGCTTCCTGCGGCGGAGGCCCTCTACAAGAAGGAGACCGAGCGCCTCGACGCCGACTACGCGGACGCGACCCCCTACCCGTGGGCCGCGATCGCGCTCGGTGTGATCGCCCTCGCCGTGCTCGCCTGGGCCCAGCGCCGTACGTACCTGCGGACCCACCGGGTGCTCAACCACGGCCTGGTCGCGGCCACCGCCGCGGCGGCGGTCGTGCTGCTCTGGCTGGTCGCCGGCCACAGCCTCGCCCGCTCGGGACTGAACGGCTCCTACGACCACGGCGTCCGCTCGCTCGGCGTGCTGCACGAGGCCCGCATCGCCTCCCTGAAGGCGCGCGGCAACGAGAACCTGACGCTGGTGGCCCGCGGCGCCGAGACGAAGAAGGTCGGCGAGAAGGCGTACGACGCCTATGACTACGACTTCCAGCACGACATGGAAGCCCTCGACAAGGGCCTCGCCCGGGCCGGCGAACTCGCGGACGACAGCAGCGGCGAGAAGCCGGTGGCCGCCGCCGTGAGCAACATGACGGAGTGGAAGAAGCGCCACGCGGCCGCCCGCGAGCAGGACGAGAACGGCAACTACCAGGAAGCGCTGGACCTGGTGATCGGCGGCGAGGGCGCGACCGGCGAGTGCTTCGACGGCGTCGACGAGAGCCTGGCCTCGGCGCTGACGCACGAGAGGCGCGAGTTCGAGGAGGCGGCCACCGGCGGCCGGGACGCGCTGACGGGTCTCCCGCAGGGCGCCGCGGGCCTCGCCGTGCTGGGCGCGGCGGGCGCGGTGCTGGGCATCGGCCGCAGGCTGTCGGAGTACCGGTGAGCGGAGTACCGGTGAAGGGTGAAAGGGGAGGGGGCGTGATGAGGAACGTACGACGCCTGCGGGCCGGCCTCCGGGGCTGGGGCGGGGTGGGCGCGATGGCCACCCTCTGCGCGCTCGCGCTGGTCTTCGCGCTGGTACTGACCCGCGCCGGGTCCTCCGCCGGGCCCGGCAAGGAGCCGAGGACCGCCGGACCGGGCGTGACGGACGCCCTGGGCGCGAAGGCGGCCGAGGAGTGCGACGATCCCGAGAAGCAGACCCTGACCCCCTCCGACGCCGACGGCCCGGTCATCGACGCGATCAAGGCCCGCCCGGGCGAGCGGCGGAAGCTGATCGTCGGCATCGACCAGAACAGCTACGGCTGGGGCTACCGCGACCCCAACAGCGGGGACAGCGCCCGGCTCGAGGGCTTCGACATCGACCTGGCGCACCGCATCGCCGAGGACATACTCGGCGACCGGAACGCGGTCCAGTTCAAGGCGATCCCCACCGACCAGCGCATCCCGGCGATCCAGGACGGCCGGGTCGACATGATCGTCCGCACCATGACGATCAACTGCGAGCGCCTGGAGGACGTGGCGTTCTCCGCCCCGTACTTCACCACGGGACAGCAGGTCCTGGCCCCGAAGACCTCCCCGGTCAAGGGGTACGGCCCCACGCTCGCGGACCGGGAGATCTGCACGGCGGCGGGCTCCACCGCGTACACGAACCTGGAGGCGGACAAGGCGAGGGGAGCCCTCCCCCGGTCGGCCGACATCCGCACCACCGTCCCCAACCAGCTCGACTGCCTGGTGCGGCTGCAGCTCGGCGAGGTCGACGCGGTCGTCACCGACGCCGCGCTCGCCGCCGGCCAGGCCGCGCAGGACCCGACGGTCGAACTCAAGGGCGACTCCTTCACGACCGAGTACTACGGCGTGGCCATGAAGAAGGACGCGGACGACCTGCTGCGCCGGGTCAACCAGGTCCTGGTGGACTTCGGCGAGGACACCGAGGACGGATGGCAGGCCTCGTACGAGCGTTGGCTGGCGAAGACAATGGGCAGTGATCCAGGAAGTTCCGAACCACCGGCACCGGAGTACCTGCGCGTGAGCTGACCACCCGTCGGCCCACCGCACAGGAAAAGAGACGCGCACAGGACAACGCACGAACGTCGACGCACGAACGTCAGCGACCGGACGTCGACGACCGACCCGCAGCGAGAGGTGATCGATGGGCGACACGGATCCCGCCGGGCCGGTGATGGACCGGGACGAGGTGGACCGTGCGCTCGCACGGCTCGGCGCGGAGCACGAGGCGGTCGAGACCTCGCTCCTCGCCCTGCAGGACCACGCGGGCCGCAGACTCCTGGAGGGCGCCCGGCTCACCGGCCGTACCGAGGAGCACTGGCAGGCCACCGAGGCCTCGATCACGCTGCTGTGGACGTACTTCGACGCGTACTCCGGCGCGTTGCGCACCGCCCGCGAGATCCGCGCCCGGCGCCGCTGGTCCAGCCGCGAGGACCTGGTGGAACTGACGGAGCTGCTGCGCGGCGAGTGCGTCACGGTCGCGGGCTCGGCCACCACCACGGCGAACGCGCCGACGCTCCAAGGCCGCGCGGGCCGCCTCAGCGAGCGCTACTCGCTGGCCGCGCTGGTCGAGCTGATGAACGAGCTGTACGCGTCCTCGCTGGACATGGTCGTCGCCGCGGACGCGGTGTGGTCGGCGTTGCCCGCGCGGATAGACCTCCTGGCCGCCGAGCTCCAGCGCACCCGCAGGCTCGCCCACCCCGTAGGGGTCCGTCCCGGTGAGCACCCGGCGGGCGACGACCTGGAGCGGATCACCCGCACCCTGACGCAGCTGCGCGAGCAGGTGATCTCCGACCCGCTGGCCTTCTGGAAGCCCCTGGAGGGCAGTTCGGCGCCGGGCGGCGGCCGGCCGGACACGACGGTGTACGACCGCGAGGCGCGCGCCCTGGAGGAGGTGCGCCGCGAGATCGACGCGGTGCTCGCGGTCCGCCAGGACTCCGAGAAGCGGATCGTGCGGCTGCGGGACGTCCTCTCGCGCGCCGACCGCACCCTCGCCGAGGCGCGCACGGCGCGCGGCGAGGTGCTCGCGAAGATCGCCGCCACGGAGGTGCCGGTGGTCAGCGGCCCGCCGACCGTGCTGCAGGAGCAGCTGGCGACGGCCGCCGAGTACCGCAGGCACGCCCAGTGGCACCGGCTGTCCCCGCTCCTGGAGTCCCTGGAGCAGAAGGCCGAGGACGAACTGGTGCGCGCCCGCGAGTCGTTGACCGCGGTCACCGCGCCGCTGGCGATCCGCGCCGAACTGCGCGGCCGGCTCGACGCCTACAAGGCGAAGGTCGCCCGGCACGGCCTCGCGGAGGACACCGTGCTGGCCGAGCGGTACGAGAAGGCGCGCCGCATGCTGTGGAGCGCGCCCTGCGATCTGCGGGTCGCCGAGGAGGCGGTGCTGCGCTACCAGCACGCCGCCGCCGAACTCCTCGGCACGGCGCAGCAACGGGTGCCCCGCCAGTCCGGCCCGCACGGGCAGTCCGGTCGCGGCCCGTACGGGCGGCCCGGCCGGGGCGCGCCCGAGGAGCGTGGGGGGCCGGCGCATGAGTGACGAGGGGGAGGCAGGCGCATGAGTCAGGCGGAGAACCGGACGCACCACCAGGGCCGGCCCCAGGGGCAGCCCGGCGGTGGTTCCGGGGAACGGAACGGGACCCAGGAGCAGAGCGGGAACGGGGAGCAGAGCGGGAGCAGGGAGCCGAGCGGGAGCAGGGAGCCGAGCGGGAGCAGGGAGCAGCCGGCGCAGGCCGCCGCCGCGGCGCCCCGCGCCTGCCAGCGTCCCGGCTGCGAGGGTGCCTACGAGGACGTCGGCGGCGGCGAACTGTACTGCGACACCTGCGGACTCGCCCCGGTCGTGTCGCCCACCGGAGAGATCGGCTCGTCCCCCACCGGCGTCACCGTCGGCGGCCGGGAGTCGCGCGGTTCGCACAGCTCACGGGGTTCTCGCGGCTCCGGCGGCTCCGGCGGTTCCGGCGGCTCCGGCGGTTCCGGCGGTTCCGGCGGTTCCGGCGGCTCGGCCGGCAGTGCCCGTACCGGCAGCCGCAGTTCGCGTACGTCGTCGCAGTCGTCGAGGTCACGGCGCTCGGTGTCCGGGCGGCTCTCCCGCTCGCTCCCGGGCGGCGGCGCCGACCGCTCGGTGTCGGTGCGCAGCTCCGGGTCCGTCGGCAGCTCCTCCGGCCGGGGCCGGCTGGGCGCGGGGCTGGTCCAGGTTCCGCCGATCCCGCGGCCCGACCCGCGCGCGATGGTGCTGGACAACCCCGAGGTGCCGGAGCGGAAGCGATTCTGCTCCCGCTCGGACTGCGGCGCCCAGGTGGGCCGCGCGCGGGCCGGCCGGCCGGGCCGCACGGAGGGTTTCTGCACCAAGTGCGGCCACCCGTACTCGTTCGTCCCGAAGCTGCGGGCCGGTGACGTGGTGCACGGCCAGTACGAGGTGGTCGGCTGTCTGGCGCACGGCGGCCTGGGCTGGATCTACCTCGCCGTGGACCGGGCGGTCTCGGACCGCTGGGTGGTCCTCAAGGGCCTGCTGGACACGGGCGACCAGGACGCGATGGAGGCGGCGATCTCCGAGCGGCGCTTCCTCGCGGAGATCGAGCACGCCAACATCGTGCGGATCTACAACTTCGTGGAGCACCTCGACCAGCGCACCGGTTCGCTGGACGGCTACATCGTCATGGAGTACGTCG
>NZ_LIQT01000042.1 GCF_001418415.1 Streptomyces hirsutus | reverse complement strand
GACCCGGTGCACCGGGTCCACGACACGGCCGTTCTCCAGCCTCGTCTCGTCGATGTGCTTGATGATCTTGCGGACCCGAATGCTCACGGCTCTCCTCCAAGGATCAGGCTCGCTGGTTCAATAAGCGAACCAATGGTTCACATCCTCCTGAGCGCCGATCCGGGTGTCAAGAGGTCGACCGAGGAGTGGTCCGCCGGAACAACGGGGCTCGCCGAAAACGGCCCCCGGAGAGCCGGGCGGAGGCACCGCAGGACCACCGCCACCAAGGGGCGCATCAGTGGCACCGGGCAGCGCTCGGAGGCCGGCCGCGCACAGGCCCCACAGGCTCCAGGGGCCGGCAGAGAGCCGATCGAGGCGGCCGGCGGCCGACCGGGCGGCGGCATGCGACAGCAAGAAATCCGTACACGGGTGGCGAGGGCCGCCGCCCGGCGAGCGAGCTGCAGCCGCCCGCCGGGACGCCCCGGCAGAGGTGAGATCCTCGCCGGGCGGAGAACCGAGTCAGGGACCGGTCAGCCTGACTGACGCCGCATCAGGAGGACTCGAGCGTGCCGACCGGCAGGCCGAGTTCGGTCTCCGCGAACGTACGGACCATGTCGGCGATCGGGGCGGCACGGTGCCCGGCGCCGGTGTTGACGTAGGCGCTGGCCCCGTCGATCGCGACGAGGATGCGCACGGCCGCGGCCCAGGGGTCGGCGCAGTGGAAGTCCCGCGCCTCCACCCCGGCGGCGACGACCCGCTCGATACGCCGGCACCAGAGCATGTCCTGCTCGATGACGTGATCGCGGAGCACGGGCCGGTAGCGTGCCAGATGCCGGGCGTTGAGCCAGAGCCTGCTGACGTTGTCGAAGTCGGCGCTCGAGGTGAGCGAGAAGAGCCGCCGCAACGCACGCACCGCACCGCCGGGGCCGGGGTCGGCGGACATCTCCGGCAGCAGGCTGTCGAGCTCCGCCATGGTGGCGCTGGTGAAGGCCTCGGCGACGAGTCTGTCCGCCGCGGGAAAGTAGTGGCCGACGAGCCCCGACCGGACGCCGAGCTCGTCGGCGACCCGGCGCAGGGTGACGCACTCCAGTCCTTCCGCGAGCCCGACCCGCGCGGCGGCGGTGACCATCTCGCTGCGGCGCTCGGCCGGCGCCTTGCGGACACGCTTTTCCGGGCCCCTTGACGTCATGCCGGGGATGTTATTGAGTGAGTGGCCAATAAGACAATGGGGCATACAGCGATATGTGCGGCCTCAGCCGCCCCACAGCACCGCTGCCACGCCACCCGCACCCCACTCTCCGGAGCGCTGATGTACGCCGTCACCGACCCCACCACCGGCGAAGTCGCCGAGCTCTACCCGACCGCCAGTGACGCCGAGGTCGAGGCGGCACTGACCGCCGCCACCCACGCGGCCACCGCGTGGGGCCGCAAAAGCACCGTGGCCGAGCGCGCGGCGCTGCTGCGCAGGATCGGCGACCTGCACCAGGAGCACAGCGAGGCGCTGGCAGCGAGCATCGTGCGCGAGATGGGCAAGCCGCTCGCGGAGGCCGAGGGCGAGGTCGGCTTCTGCGTCGACATCTACCACTACTACGCCGACCACGCCGAGGAGTTCCTCGCCGACGAACCGCTCGACGTCACCTCCGGCCCCGGCAGCGCCGTCGTCCGGCGCAGCCCGCTGGGCGTCCTGCTGGGCATCATGCCGTGGAACTTCCCGGCGTACCAGGTGGCCCGGTTCGCCGCCCCGAACCTCGCCATCGGCAACACCATCGTGCTCAAGCACGCCCCGCAGTGCCCGGCCACCGCGGCGCTGCTGGAGCGGCTGTTCACGAAGGCGGGCTTCCCCGAGGGCGCGTACGTCAACGTCTACGCGACCAACGAGCAGATCGCCGACGTGATCGCCGACCCGCGCGTCCAGGGCGTCTCGCTCACCGGCTCGGAGCGGGCCGGCTCGGCCGTCGCGGAGATCGCCGGACGCCACCTGAAGAAGGTCGTGCTGGAACTGGGCGGATCCGACCCGTTCATCGTGCTGTCCACCGACGACCTGGACTCGGTCGTCGACTCCGCCGTCGCCGCGCGCCTCGACAACACCGGTCAGGCGTGCAACGCGGCCAAGCGGTTCGTCGTCGTCCAGGACCTCTACGACGCGTTCGTGGAGAAGTTCACCGCCCGCCTGCTGGCCGGCGCGACCGGCGCGCCCCTGTCCTCTGCGGCGGCGGCCGAGAACCTGGGCCGCCAGGTGGACGCGGCGGTCGCCGAGGGCGCCACGCTGCACACCGAGGGCGAGCGGCGCGGCGCGTACTTCCCGGCCGGCGTCCTCACGGGCCTCACCACCGACCACGCGGCTGCCCGCCAGGAACTCTTCGGCCCGGTCGCCATGGTCTTCCCGGCCGCCGACGAGGACGACGCCCTGCGCATCGCCAACGACACCCCCTACGGCCTCGGCTCCTACCTCTTCACCACGGACCCCGCCCAGGCCGAGCGCGTCGCCGACCGCATCGAGGCCGGCATGGTCTTCGTCAACGGCGTCGGCGCCGAGGGCGCGGAACTCCCCTTCGGCGGCATCAAGCGCTCCGGCTTCGGCCGCGAACTCGGCCGCCCGGGCACCGAGGAATTCGTCAACAAGAAGCTCATCCGCACGGTGTCCCAGTAGGACTTCAGGTGCGCTGCCGACCGTCTCGATCCGGTCGGTGAGGTGAGGCCAGGAGCGGTCGTCGCACCTCAGCAGTGCGACGAGGGCGGTCGGTCCCGTTCCTGGTCCACGCCATGAGTGCAGGAGGAACGCCCGAGGCACCGCACCGTTGCGTGAGCCGGCTCTGCCCCCGGCATGGGCTCCTCATGGCGCTGCGGCGGGCCGTCCGGGCCCGCCGCAGCGGCCGGCCCGAGGGCCGGAGGAACGCCGGAGGGCGTGTCACGGCCGGCTGCCGTGACACGCCCTCGGGACGGTGAATCAGCGCTGCTGGTTACCGCGGTCGTTGCCGCGGTCATTACCACGGTCGCCACGGTCGTTGCGGTCGTTGCGGTCGTTGCGGTCGTGGCCGCGTCCGTCGCGGTCGCCACGGCCGTCGCGGTCGTGGCCGCGTCCGTCGCGGTCGCCACGGCCGTCGCGGTCGTGGCCACGTCCGTCGCGGTCGTCGCGGTCGTTGCCGCGGAAACGGCCCCAGCTCTCGGTGTCGACGACCGAGCCACGGCGGTTCGACAGGGTGGCCCGGTCGGAGCGGTTGTCCCAGATGTGCTGACGGCGGTCCTGGTAGACGTCGTGGCGGGTGTCACGGCCGGCTCCCGTGTGCACCTTGACCGTCGAGCGGCCGTTCAACCGCAGGTGGCGGAAGGTGTACCTGTCGCCCTCGCTGTTGCGCAGGGTCCAGCCCTTCAGGTCGACGCTCTGGCGGGACCGGTTGGTGATGTTCACCCACTCGCCGTTCAGCGAACGGTTGCTGCGGCTGTCCGGGCCGGGAGCGTTGTACTGGACGTCGCTGATGACGACCTGCTGACGGTCGGGGCCCCTGTCCTGGACTGCGGACGCCGGCAGCGCGGCGGCCGCCACGACGGAACCGGTCACCAGGGCGACAGCGGTCAGACGGCGAGCGGCGGAAGAAGCAGACACGTGGTCCCCTTCGCATTAGTGCGCCGGCCCACCCGGTGCAGGGACGGGCGGCGCTCTCCGAGTGGTACGTCCCGGCTGACTGCCGAGGTCCCACACTCTGCCGCCGTAGCGGGTTCTTTCGTAGGAAGCTCTCCCACTGGAGACGTAATCAGGACATGTCCGCAATACTCGGTTTCCAGATGCACATATGTCATTCGATTACATGGTTCGAATAGATGCGTCACGCATCAACCCATGGTCTGTCCAGGTCCGTCACAGTTCAGCCAGCGTCACGCCCTGGTGCGCCACCACGCGCGCCACCCTGTCGTTCACCCGAAAGTGAGTAACAGGGCCGGCGCGGCACAGGGGGGTGGATGCCTTTCCTCAACCCGGTTCCGCAGGGACAGGAGCGGCAAGCGTCGCCGGACCGGTCCCGGGCTGCGGCACCGATGCCGGCCCCGGTGCCGAAGAGCGCGCCTTGTCCGGAGACGTCGAGCGAGCACTGAAGGACGTGCGCACAGGAGGCACGCCGAGACATCGCGCCAGGGTGAGAGCCTGCCCACCCGCGGTGACGATCGAGGCGGCGACGAGAGCCGGCGAGGAAGCGCCGCGAGAGGGCCGCAAGAAGGCAAGGAGGTGAACCCACTCCTTGCCACTCTCAACCTATAGCGCACCGGGGGGCTTGCGGCAAGGCCCCCGGCATGGCGCAGAATCGATCCTCGTGAAGCCGATTAACCACCCGACCATCAGCCCTACCAGCGTGTTCGATCTCCCCGAGCGTCTTTTCGCCAAGGCCGACCCGAAGCTGATCTCCGGCGACGAGGCGCACTTCACGGCCATCGCGGAGAGCCTGGAGCAGGCGATCGCCGAGCTGTCCGACCTCCGGGACGCCACGCTCAGGGCACCCGGCGGCGTGGGGCGGGAGGCGATGGACCGGGACCTGGAGGTGCACCGGCTGTCCGCCCGCCTGCGTGCCCTGCGCCGCTTCGGCCTGGACCTGTGCCTGGGGCACATCGTGAGCGCGGACGACCCCGAGCCCGTGTACATCGGGCGGCTCGGCCTCACCGACAGCACGGGCCGCCGCCTGCTGCTCGACTGGCGCTCCCCCGCGGCGGAGCCGTTCTTCGCGGCGACCCACGCCGATCCGATGGGGCTGGCGAGCCGCCGCAGGTACCGCTGGACCGGCGGCCGGATCAGCGACTACTGGGACGAGGTCTTCACCGCCGACGGACTCGAAGGGCACGCCGCCGCGCTCGACGACCACTCCGCCTTCGTCGCCAGTCTGGGCGGCGACCGGTCGGCCCGGATGCGGGACGTGCTCGGCACCATCCAGGCCGACCAGGACGCCATCATCCGCGCGGGCTCGCGCGGCGCCCTGGTCGTCGACGGCGGCCCGGGAACGGGCAAGACCGTCGTCGCCCTGCACCGCTCCGCGTACCTGCTCTACTCCGACCCCCGCCTCGGTCACCGCCGGGGCGGCGTGCTGTTCGTCGGCCCGCACCAGCCGTACCTGGCGTACGTCGCCGACGTCCTGCCCAGCCTCGGCGAGGAGGGCGTGCAGACCTGCACCCTGCGCGACCTCGTCCCCGAGGGGGCCGGGGCGGCGGCCGAGACCGACCCGGAGGTGGCCCGCCTGAAGTCGTCCGCGGCCATGGTGAGGGCGATCGAGACGGCCGTACGGTTCTACGAGGACCCGCCCGCCCGGGGCATGGCGGTGACCACCCCCTGGGCCACCGTTCCGCTGAGCGCCGAGGACTGGGCCGAGGCGTTCCAGGCGGTGGAACCGGGCACCCCTCACAATGAGGCGCGCGAGCAGATCTGGGACGAGCTGGTCACGATCCTCGGGGACAAACACGGCGACGACGTCCCGCCGAACCTGTTCCAGCGGGCGCTGCGCGCCCACCACGAACTGGTCACCGCCCTCAACAACGCCTGGCCGCTCCTCGAACCCACCGACATCGTCTCCGACCTGTGGTCGGTCCCCGCCTACCTGCGCATGTGCGCCCCCTGGCTCGACCCCGACGAGGTCAAGCGCCTGCGGCGCGAGGGCGAGGACGCCCAGGCCTGGACGGTGTCCGACCTCCCGCTCCTGGACGCGGCCCGGCAGCGGCTCGGCGACCCGAAGTCGTCCCTGCGCAAGCGCCGCCACGATGCCTCGGTCGCCGCCCAGCGCGAACGCATGGCCGGTGTCATCGACAACGTCATCGCCTCCGACGACGACGGCGAGGGCGCGGTGACGATGCTGCACGGACAGGACCTGCGGGACAGCCTGATCGACAGGAGCGCCCTGCCCACGGCCGAACCGGACGTGCTCGCGGGCCCGTTCGCCCACGTCGTCGTGGACGAGGCCCAGGAACTCACCGACGCCCAATGGCAGATGCTCCTCCTGCGCTGCCCGTCCCGCAGCTTCACCATCGTCGGGGACCGTGCCCAGGCCCGGCACGGCTTCACGGAGTCGTGGCGGGAGCGGCTCCAGCGCATCGGCCTCGACCGCATCGACGTCGCCACCCTGAACATCAACTACCGCACGCCGCAAGAGGTGATGACGGAAGCCGAACCGGTCATCCGCACCGCCCTCCCGGACGCCAACGTCCCGACCTCCATCCGCGGCAACGGCCTCCCCGTCGTCCACGGATCGGTCGCCGACCTGGACTCGATCCTCGCCACCTGGCTCGCCGCCCACGCCGACGGCAACGGAATCGCCTGCGTCATCGGCGACCCCACGTTCCGTTCGACGCCCCGCGTCCGCTCCCTGACCCCGGAACTGTCGAAGGGCCTGGAGTTCGACCTGGTCGTCCTCGTCGACCCGGACAGGTTCGGCGAGGGCATCGAGGGAGCGGTCGACCGCTATGTGGCGATGACCAGGGCGACCCAGCAACTGGTCGTCCTCACTTCCTAGTTGCGCGCAGGAGGAGTGACCCTCGGCCGGGGCCCGACGGCATCAGACCGGGCCGGGCGGCGCAGGCGGGACCCGCCCGGCCGCGAGTGCGGCGGCCCGGCAGTCGCGGCACCATGCCCCGGGCCATGGCGCGCGGAAGGCCCGGTTGCATCCGCCCTCGCAGTCCGCCATGGGGCGGGGCCCGGACGGCGCGTCGTTGCCCTGGGCCGTCGCCTTGCCGGGCTCCGTCAGGGACGGCAGGGGCGGGGGAAGCAGTTCGCGCAATCGACGGGCGAGGAAGCCGGCCGGGTGCTTCACGAGGGCGGGCAGGTCGGCGGTCAGGGCGTGGATCGCGTCGGCTCTGCCCACACCGTTGTCGAACCAGGCGATGACGTACGGAGCGAGGCGACGCACGTCCCGCAGGGACAGCATCAGTCGGCGGTCGGTACGACGCAGCCCCGCCAGGAGATCCACGGCCTTGCCGTAGTGCTCGCTGAGGGACGGATCCGGTTCGGCGGCTTCCGGTTCGGCGGGGCGCGGTTCCTCGTCCACGGCCGGGACGGGCTCGGTGGGCCCGTCCACGAGGACCAGGGCCGTCGGCGGAACCGCAGAGGCCGGAGTCGCCGGCACCTGCGCCGTCACTGCCGAACCCGCAGATGAGGTCGCGACCGAATGCACCCGCTCCCGGGTCAGCACCGGGGCGTTGTACGCGTACGTACGCGTGATCATCCGCCCGTCGGCGGTCCGCTCCCACACCCGGGCGAGGTAGCCGCAGACCTCCAACTCCCGCAGCGCGAAGGCGATCCGGTCCCGCCCCTCCGGGAAGCGCTCGGCAAGCGTCCGGATGTCGGTGGGCGACCCCTCCGGCAGCGACAGGATGTACACGGCCAGCCCGATCGCGGTGAGCGACAGCGCGCGGTGCTGGGCAAGGTGGTTGCCGACAATCGAGTACCGATCGGATTGGTACTCACGTACGTGCGTGACACCGGAGGGGGTGGCGGCGCGCCGAAGACCCTGACTCGGGAGCACGGCGACGTTAGGCTTCATCTCAGCCATGAGGAAGGTGCTTCTTCCTCGTTGGTCAGGCCCTCGCACTGGGATTGCAGTCCCGGCGGGGGCCGAAGTGTGTGGGGAGCGGTACGAGGCCGAGACTGCCCGCCCGACCAGCCACCACGCCACCCAAACCGTCCCGTTTCACCCGGCCGGGTGACACTCGCGAGGTTTGGGTTGGTTGGGAAGATTCTTTCCCCAAGTTCTTTAGTTCTTTTAGCCGCCCGCCGCCCCGACGCATGGCTCACCAAGTCCCGTGTTTCCGGGCGCCGGTGGGCCGCCTACCCGGCACGCCGGCGCGAAGGCCGCATGTCAGTGCGGGCGGCTACGGTACGCCCGTGAACGAGATGACCGGCGACGACCACCGCCTTCCGCTCGCCCTCGCCGACGTAGCCCGCGTCGGGTTCGACTACGACGACGGGAACGGAATCGACTTCGAGCCCTACGAGGCCTTCTGCTCGGCCGAGGAGACCACCGACTGGCTGCGCCAGTAGACCGGAAACCCCGAGCTCGACGGCGACGCCTACCGGGTGTTCGGACAGAACGGAGCCGGCGGCCTCGCCGCCCTCTGGTACGGGCGGCCCGTGGTGTTCATGGGCTCGGAGGGTGAGTGCGGCGTGGTGGCCGGGAACCTGTCCGACTTCCTGTGGATGCTGGCCGACGGCGTCGGGCCGCTGGAGTCCGTGCTGTACGAGGAGCACAAGTCGCGTCCGGACGCGCACCTCACCCAGCTCGCCGAGCGACACGCCACCACTCCGCGCCGCCCGGCCCGGGACATCATCACCGAGGCCCGTGCCGAATTCCCGACCTTCACCAACGACATCGAGGAACTCTGCCGCTGAGCCGTGAGGGGCGGAGCACCGGTGCGAGCAGGGTAAGCCTCAGCAACGCGGCGACGGCCGGCACCACGGGGATGGCTTACCACCACCTGCGCAGCCACTCAGCCTTGACGAACACCCATGTCAGCAGTGCCATCACGACGGAGAACGCCAAGCCGAAGCCGGCCGCGAAACCGAAATGGGTGACGGCTTGCTCATCCCAGGGACCATCTGGCTTGACCACGTGAGCCATGAGCACGACATAGCCCGTCACCAGGGTCCAGAGCGAGCACGACCACACACGCCAGTGCCGATCCAGCTGAAGGTCCTGGACTGTCGATTCTCGGGCACTTGGGGTGACGAACCCGCGCCCGGGCTCACCTCAACGCCTCCTTCGCGTCGTAGAGGTTCCGGTCGGCCTACCCGTACAAGACGTCAGCAGTGGAAGACGTACACAACAGGGCGCGTGCTCTCGCCGCCGCATGACTGACCACGATCGCCGCCTGAGACCATCGAACCCATGGGCAAACACCACCGCCCCGGACCTCCGAACCAGCCGTCCCGCGCCGTCCCTCACATTGACGCCAACGCCCCGCTCGCCGCGTTCGACAAGCGACGCCGACCGCCGATGGACCAGTACCGCCGTCACCGTCCCGTACACGACGGCGCCGGCCACCGTCGGCCCGACGAGCCGCGCACCCTGGAGGAATGGGACGGCTTTACCTATCAGGTGGTCGGGGCAGCCGACGACCTCACCGCAGCACAGCAGTGGGTGAACGAACGCCCGATCGGTGATGACTCCGCCACGTGACGACGTGGGAGGTCATCTACTCAGATCCAACTCCGCCCACACCGTCTTGGAGGGCACCGGGCTGTCGCACACGCCCCAGCGATCGGCCAATTCCTCGACCAGCAACAGTCCGTAGCCGGACTCGCGGGGCGCCTCGTCGCCGCTCTTCTCCCCGCGCTCCGGCCAACGGTCTCCGCGGGTGTCCGTCAGCTCGACGCGGAGCACGGTCGGCGTGCCGGGCGCGGTGGCGAGGGTGAGCCGAAAACTACGGCCGGGTACGCGGCCGTGCAGGACGGCGTTCGTCGCGAGTTCGGCCACGATCAGCCGGGCCGGATCCACCGGCAGGCCCCATGACCGAAGTTGTTCCGTCGCCAGTAGCCTCGCCAGCCGGGCCCCGCGCCAGGTGGCGGACAGCGGAACCGTGAAGCGCCGCCCAAAAAATGCGGGGCCCGTAACGGAACTGTCGGTTCGGGTGATTTCTCCACTCATGTCACCCAGCGTGTTCACGTATGCCTAGCCTGTGAAGCACCCGTGCCCGTGCGGAGCGCGACCGTCCGGGCCCGGCCCGGTTTCCGTCCGGTCCGTCCGTGGTGACGGTCCACGTACGGCCGGAGTTGGACATACAGGTTCGGCGAAGGGCGGTGAGGGACGTGAGCGAGTGGAACACGGACCCGGAGGACGAAGAGGCCGGTGGTGTGATGCGTGCGGTCATCCGGCAGTTGAAGCTGTGGCGGGAGTCGGTCGGCCTCACGCAAGCGGAGTTCGGGGCGGCCATCGGATACGGGGAGGAACTGGTCTCGTCGGTGGAGCGAGGTCGGCGGATTCCCCGGCCGGAGTACCTGGACCGCGCGGACGAGGCGCTGTCGGCGGGGGGCCGGATCGCCGCGATGAAGAGGGACGTGGCGGAGGTCCGGTACCCGAAGAAAGTGCGGGACTTGAAGAAGCTGGAGGCAGAGGCCGTCGAGCTGGGGGCCTACAACAACTCTGTTGTTCATGGGTTGTTGCAGACCATGGAGTACGCGCAGGCGGTCTTCAGCGCCCGTCGGCCGCCCTTCACAGCGGACGAGCTCGAACAACGACTGTCAGCCCGCGTGGCACGTCAGGAGATCATCAGCGATACGACGGCCCGCCCCCTCTTCAGTTTTGTCCAGTGCGAGTCGACGCTCCGTCGGCCCATTGGAGGCAGGATGGTCATGCGTGGGCAACTCGAACGGCTGTTGGAGGTAGCCAAGTTCCCCAACGTCGACCTTCAGGTACTTCCACTGAGCCATGAGGAGAACTCGGGTCTCGCCGGGTCGTTCAGACTGCTCAGACTCAAGGACGGCACCACGGTAGGGCATGTCGAGGTGCAGCACATCAGCCGTGTGATCGCTGATCCGAAGGAAGTGCAGCTCCTCGACATGCGTTATGGGACCATCCGGGCGCAGGCTCTCAGCCCACGAGAGTCGATGGCCCTCATCGAGACAGTGCTTGGAGAGACATGACCCTCAAGCCCTACGCCGGAGCCACCCCCGACTCTGCGTGGACGAAGAGCAGCTACAGCACATCGGACGGGCCGGACTGCGTTGAAGTGGCCTGGCGGAAGAGCAGTTACAGCACAGACGAGGGCCCCGACTGCGTCGAGGTGGCGGCTGTCCCCGACCAGATCCTCGTTCGCGACTCCAAGAACCCCCACGGACCCCGCCTCGCCCTCGCCCCCACCACCTGGGCGACCTTCCTGCCGTACGCCTCCGGGCACCGACGGAGCGAAACGAGCTACTGATGTCGGCCGCGACTGCGGCGATACGGCAGTCGCGGCACCGTCCTCCGGGCTCCGGCGTACGAGAGTCCCGGCCGCGGGCGACGTCCCGCCGACCGGGCCGACCGGGTTCGGCGGTCGCCAACGAACTCAAGCGGCTCCCCCGACACCCTCACCTCGTTCGGCGTGAGCACTTTGCCTCACCTTGTGCACATCCCGCTCATATGTGCGCACAACCAACAGTTGAGTGGCAAGTGTCATCGATTCCGCAAGGACTACCAACACCCGAGACCTGCCCCGAACNNGTTCGGGGCAGGTCTCGGGTGAGCGGCAAGGCTCGGAGCTCTTTCGCGGCAGGCGCCCGCCGCACCGACGCGACCGCCCTGACGGAGCCGTCGGCGATCTCAATCGTGGTCGGCCACCTCGGCCAGTGGTGGCCGACCGGTACCGGTACCGGCGGTCCGCGCGAGTCGGCCGGCGGACTCGGTGGCGCGGCGGCTGTCGTAGTCGGTGAGATACGGGGCGGTGAAGCCCCGGTAAGCCGCCTTGCGCTCGGCGGGGAGATCCTTCCAGCCGGTGATGCGGTCACGACAGCGTGGTGAGCCGCACCGGCAGTGGGCGGCGAAGTGATCGACCGAGTAGTTCCGCATGGCGTAGTCGAACGTGATCTCGTGTTCTGCCGGGATGGGCCGGCGCGCGACGAGGTCGTGCGCGCCGTCGGCGTTGAGGCGGATTCCGCAGTTCGGCTCGCACGAGTGGTTCACCTTGGGGATGAGCCCGCCGTGCAGCACGAACCGTCCCTCGCTGACCTGGGAGGCGTGTGCATGGTTGTGGTCCAGCTCGCGGTCGATGGTGCCGACCATCACCGTCTCGCCTGCCTGAAAGGACCGGGTGGCGAACACGCCTTCACCCTTGGCGTCGGTTCGTTGGAGCTCGTAGCCGCCGCTCACGTTGGCCTGCTCTCTCAAGAATCGGCTCTGCCCGCGAGCCGGCCGTTCATGGATGAAGCGGACACCCCAGCCCCGGAACCCTCCACCAGAGGGGGCACACATGATTTTTCGGACTGATCACTTGAAAGGTACTCAACCGAACGGCACCGCACGACACTGCTTCGCGCCTGATATCCAGCCATCCCGGGACGGGCAGGGCCCGAATGGCCACGCGGGCCCTGCCCGGCCGTCTGTTCCTCGCGTTCCCGGCGTTCCCGGCGTTCCCGGCTCGACGGAACGGCACCACGCCGTTGCGCGGTTGCTTGGTACTCCGTGCCGGTGACGGACCCCACGGGGCCGGACGCCGAGCCCTCGCGCCCTCCGCGCCACGGCGGAACCGGCCGGAGGCGTCGAGGCCGGTGGTGCCGGAACCGGGCTGAGGACCAGGACGGCGACGCGGTCGGCGTGCGCGAGGTCGCCGAGGATCTCGGTGACCGGTCCGGGCCACGGCTGTCGAAGGCGGGCAGTTGCCCAGACGGGCGGGCCGGCGGACGAACGGGCTGCGGAGAAACGACTCCGTGCCCCGGGGACTGCCGAACGGCAGTCCCCGGGGCACGGGTTCACAGCGGGTGAAGGGGTGAAGCGTTACGTCGTCGACCGGCGCCTGCGCGCTCCCGGACGCCGTTCGCTCGGCCGGGTCACCGGGTCGCCGGCCTCCAGCGCGGCCAGCCGGCGGCGGGTGCCGAAGTCGGCCAGGGCCTCCGCCAGCTTGTGCACCGACGGCTCCGGCGCCATGACGTCGACCCGCAGCCCGTGCTCCTCGGCCGTCTTCGCCGTCGCCGGGCCGATACAGGCGATGACCGTCACGTTGTGCGGCTTGCCCGCGATGCCGACCAGGTTCCGTACCGTCGACGACGAGGTGAAGAGCACCGCGTCGAAGCCGCCGCCCTTGATCGCCTCGCGGGTCTCCGCGGGCGGCGGCGAGGCGCGCACCGTGCGGTAGGCGGTGACGTCGTCGACCTCCCAGCCCAGGTCGATGAGACCGGCCACCAGGGTCTCGGTGGCGATGTCGGCGCGCGGCAGGAAGACCCTGTCGATCGGGTCGAAGACCGGGTCGTAGGGCGGCCAGTCGTCCAGGAGCCCCGCGGCCGACTGCTCGCCGCTCGGCACCAGGTCCGGCTTCACGCCGAAGGCGATCAGCGCCTTGGCGGTCTGGTCGCCCACCGCGGCGACCTTGATCCCGGCGAACGCGCGGGCGTCGAGGCCGTACTCCTCGAACTTCTCCCGCACCGCCTTGACCGCGTTGACCGAGGTGAAGGCGATCCACTCGTAGCGGCCCGTCACCAGGCCCTTGACCGCGCGTTCCATCTGCTGCGGGGTGCGCGGCGGTTCGACGGCGATGGTCGGCACCTCGTGCGGCACCGCGCCGTAGGAGCGCAGCTGGTCGGAGAGCGACGCCGCCTGCTCCCTGGTACGCGGCACGAGCACCTTCCAGCCGAACATCGGCTTGGACTCGAACCACGACAGCCGGTCGCGCTGGGCGGGTGCGGAACGCTCACCGACCACGGCTATGACCGGCCGGCCGCCGTCGGGCGACGGCAGCACCTTCGCCTGCTTCAGCGTCTGCGCGATCGTGCCGAGCGTCGCCGTCCAGGTGCGCTGCCGGGTCGTGGTGCCCGCGACGGTCACCGTCAGCGGGGTGTCGGGCTTGCGACCGGCGGACACCAGTTCGCCCGCCGCCGCGCCCACCGAGTCGAGCGTCGAGGAGACGACCACCGTGCCGTCCGACGCCCCGACCTCGGTCCAGCACCGGTCGGACGCGGTGCGCGCGTCCACGAACCGCACGTCCGCGCCGTGCGCGTCCCGCAGCGGCACACCGGCGTACGCGGGCACGCCGACCGCGGCCGCGACACCGGGGACGACCTCGAAGGGCACCCCGGCCGCCACGCACGCCAGCATCTCCTCGGCGGCGTACGCGTCGAGGCCGGGATCACCCGACACCGCACGGACGACCCGCCTGCCGCCCCGCGCGGCCTCCATGACAAGATGTCCCGCATCCCGCACCGCGGGTGCGCCTACGGTTGTTGACGCTCCGTCAACAACCTTGAGCTGAGGCGTGCCTGTGCCCGGAGCGGACAGCGCGGAAGAACCCGCCGAGTCCGTTTCCGTGGGCACCTCGGCGACGCCTTGCCTGGCATGCCGGCGTACGACGTCGAGCACCTCGTGCTCGGCGACGAGAACGTCCGCGTTCGCCAGCGCCTCGACGGCGCGCAGAGTCAGCAGCCCCGGATCCCCGGGTCCGGCACCGAGGAAGGTGACGTGCCCGTGTTCCGGAGGGGGTGGAAGGGTGGTGGGGCTCACAGTGCTCGCTCCCCCATCAGACCGGCCGCGCCCTGCGCGAGCATCTCGGTGGCGAGGTCGCGACCGAGCGCCATCGCCGCCTCATGCGTCTCGGGCACGGGACCGGTGGTGGACAACTGCACCAGCCTGGTGCCGTCGGTCGTGCCGACGACGCCCCGCAGGCGCATTTCCTTGACAATCGGCCCGTCCGTCAGCAGGTCGGCCAGCGCCCCCACAGGGGCGGTGCAGCCGGCCTCCAGGGCGGCGAGCAGAGACCGCTCGGCCGTCACGGCGGCCCGCGTGAACGGGTCGTCGAGCTCGGCGAGCGCGGCGATCAGCTCCGTGTCGCGCACGGAGCACTCGACCGCCAGGGCCCCCTGGCCGGGGGCGGGCAAAACCGTGTCGACCGACAGGAAGTCGGTCACCTCGTCGCTGCGTCCGACCCGGTTCAGGCCGGCGGCGGCCAGCACGACGGCGTCCAGCTCACCGCTGGTGACGTACCCGATCCGGGTGTCGACGTTCCCACGGATCGGCACCGTCTCGAAATCCAGGCCTTGGCTGACCGCGTACGCGTTCAGCTGGGCCATGCGACGTGCCGATCCGGTGCCTATGCGGGCGCCGCGCGGGAGGTCGGTGAGCTTGAGCGCGTCCCGTGCGATCAACACGTCCCGCGGGTCCTCGCGCACCGGTACGGCGGCCAGGACCAGCTCGTCGTGCGGCGCGGTCGGCAGGTCCTTCAGCGAGTGCACCGCGAAGTCCACCTCGCCGCGCACCAGTGCCTCGCGCAGCGCGGCCACGAAGACGCCGGTCCCGCCGATCTGCGCGAGGTGCTCGCGCGACGTGTCACCGTACGTGGTGACCGGGACGAGCTCGACAGGCCGTCCGGTCACCTGGCTCACGGCATCCGCCACCTGCCCGGACTGGGCCATGGCGAGCTTGCTCCGCCTGGTCCCGAGCCTCAGTGCCTTTCCAGTCATGCCGGCCCTCGGTTCTCTGCGATGTTCGCGTTCGTCGCGATCTTCGCGTTCTTCTCGTTGCTTTCCTCGGCTCGGGAGACGGAGGCCACCGTCTCGGGGTCGAGGTCGAACAGGGTGCGCAACGCGTCCGCGTACCCGGCGCCGCCGGGTTCGGCCGCGAGCTGCTTGACCCGCACGGTCGGCGCGTGCAGCAGCTTGTCGACCACCCGCCTCACGGTCTGGGTGATCTCCGCGCGATGCTTGTCGTCCAGGCCGGGCAGCCGGCCCTCGAGGCGGGCGATCTCACCGGCCACCACATCCGCGGCCATGGTGCGCAGGGCGACCACGGTCGGTGTGATGTGCGCGGCCCGCTGTGCCGCTCCGAACGCTGCCACCTCGTGGGAGACGATACGCCGGACCTGGTCCACATCGGCAGCCATCGGAGCGTCCGCGGACGCCTCCGCGAGCCGCTCGATGTCGACCAGCCGCACCCCGGCGAGGCGGTGCGCGGCGGCGTCGATGTCGCGGGGCATCGCGAGGTCGAGCAGGTACAGCACGGGTTCCGGGCGCGGCGGCTCGGCCACCGGCTCCGGACGGCGCCGCTCGGGGATCCGGCCGACGCTCGCCGCGGTCGCGGCCAGCGCGCCGATCAGCTCGGGGTCCGCCCGGTCCGCGTCGCCGCCACGCCGGGCGGCCCGGCGGCGGTCGACGGTGCCGCCCGCGGCCCACGCCGCGTGCTGCTCCAGCGTCGCCGCGTCCATGCCGGCGACGGCCGCCTCGCCCATCACGGAGAAGCCGGGCGGCACGGAGGCCAGGTCCAGCGGGCAGTCCTCGTCGGCACCGGTGCTCACGGGAGGCAGGGGCGCCGTCCGCGCCTCCGGCACCTCGCCGCGCACGGTCTCCGGCGCCTTGCCGCGCACGGTCTCCGGCTGCGCCCCGACCCGGCCCTCGACACCGGCGGCGATCGCCTCGGCGGTGAGGACGAGCCCGGTCGCGCCCGTGCAGGAAACGACGACGTCGGCACGTGTCAGCTCGAACGGCACCGATTCCATCGGTACCGCGCGGGCCAGCACCTCCGTGCCGTCGTCCTCCGTCAGGATCTCGGCGAGGCGCTCGGCACGGTCGGCGGTGCGGTTGGCGATCACGATCTCGGCGACACCGGCCCGCGCGAGCGTGGCCGCGGCCAGCGACGACATCGAACCGGCGCCTATGACCAGGGCCTTCCTGCCCTGCGCCCAGGTCGTGACGGGCGTGCCGAGGGCCAGCTGCTCCAGGCCGAAGGTGACCAGGGACTGCCCCGCGCGGTCGATGCCGGTCTCCGAGTGGGCACGCTTGCCGACCCGGAGCGACTGCTGGAACAGGTCGTTCATCAGCCGGCCGGCGGTGTGCAGTCCCTGCGCACGCGCCAGCGAGTCCTTGATCTGGCCGAGGATCTGCCCCTCGCCCACCACCATCGAGTCCAGTCCGCAGGCCACCGAGAACATGTGGTGGACGGCCCGGTCCTCGTAGTGCACAT
This sequence comes from Streptomyces hirsutus, assembly GCF_001418415.1. GTDB lineage: Bacteria > Actinomycetota > Actinomycetes > Streptomycetales > Streptomycetaceae > Streptomyces > Streptomyces hirsutus. The sequence goes on along the minus strand of NZ_LIQT01000042.1, from coordinate 9,469 downwards.
AGAGATGGGGAGTGAGCTCCTCCAGGCCGACCCCGCTGTGCTGGGCCAGCAGCGTGGACAGCTCGGCGACACCGGCGTGGAACTTGTCCACGTCGGCGTACAGCTCGATGCGGTTGCAGGTGGCGAGCACCGCGGCCTCGGTGGCCGGCTCGGCGGCGACCGTGTCCTGCAGCAGCTTGGTCTGCGCGTCCAGGCTCAGCGAGGCCCGGTCCAGCATGTTGACCGGCGCGCTGCGGTGGCTCAGTCCGACGACGAGGAGACTCATGTCGGCATCACGGCGGGTACGTCCCCGTCGGGTCCCTGGTCGGCGACGGACTCCTGGCCGACGGCAGTGCCCCGGCGCACGGCGGCGGACTCCTGGCGGGCGGCGACGGCCGGGACGACGGTCCCGGCGGCGGCCAGCTCACCGGCCTTGCGCTGCTCGTGGAAGGCGAGGATCTGCAGTTCGATGGAGAGGTCCACCTTGCGCACGTCGACCCCGTCCGGGACGGACAGCACGGTCGGCGCGAAGTTCAGGATGGAGGTGACCCCCGCGGCGACGAGACGCTCGCAGACCTGCTGGGCGGCACCGGCGGGCGTCGCGATGACGCCGATCGACACGCCCTCGTCCTGGATGATCTTCTCGAGTTCGTCGGTGTGCTGCACCGGGATCCCGGCGACGGGCTTTCCGGCCATCGCGGGATCGGCGTCTATGAGCGCGGCGACCCGGAAACCGCGGGAGGCGAACCCTCCGTAGTTGGCGAGCGCGGCACCGAGGTTACCGATCCCGACGATCACAACCGGCCAGTCCTGGGTCAGGCCGAGTTCACGGGAGATCTGGTACACGAGATACTCGACGTCGTAACCGACACCCCGGGTCCCGTAGGAGCCCAGGTAGGAGAAGTCCTTGCGCAGCTTCGCGGAATTGACGCCCGCGGCGGCCGCCAGCTCCTCCGAGGAGACTGTGGGCACCGAGCGCTCGGAGAGCGCGGTGAGGGCGCGGAGGTACAGCGGAAGTCTGGCGACGGTGGCCTCGGGAATCCCTCGGCTACGGGTCGCCGGTCGGTGAGTTCGGCCAGTTGCCACGGTGCTCCTGCGGGTAGAGCGGGGCTTCAGGCGGTCATACGTCCCCGGACCGCCCCGTCGAATGCAGGCTATGTCTTTGTGAACGCGTGCACAAAGATAGTGTCCGTTTTGCCCACCCAAAGTGACCGGGGTCACGCGCCCCCGGCGCACGCGTATGGAACCGGCGCGCGAGCACCATCGCTCCCTTTGTTCTGGGGGCAAAACCGCACACTCTCCTCTGTGTATCCCGCCCCCGAGACCTGACCGCCATCGATCCTAAGCGACTTTCCCGTCGCTTTGTACTGGTCGGTCAGTCACACTCTCAGTCGGCCAGGGCCTTGCGGAGGCGGACCTCGTCGACGCGCCAGAACGTGTGCTGACGGCCGTCGACGAGAACGACGGGAATCTGCTCCCAGTACTGCTCGTGCAGTTCCGGGTCCTGGGTGATGTCCTTCTCCTCCCATGCGGCCCCGAGGTCACCGCAGACCTTCTCCACCACGGCCCGGGCGTCGTCACACAGATGACAGCCGGGCTTGCCCACGAGCGTGACGAGACGATCCTGCGGAGCCTTGCGGCGGAAGAGCGGACTCATGCCAGCCATTCTCACCCCGCGACGGGACAGGGGAACCCCTCTGCGGCCACCGGTTCCCGGTGGGCCGGGAGGGGTGCTTTAACGACACGGACGTGCAGAGTTCACGGTGTCCCCACCTCTCGACTCCGGAACCGCCGGGTGAACTGGCTATGCTCACGCCATGGCCGCTCTCGGATGGCTCACCCCCCGTAGGCGCTCCGCCACGGCGCGGAGCGTGTTGGCAGGCGAGGCCTCGGCGGAGGCCGCACGCAAGTCCACCCAGGAAGTTTCCGACCGCGAACCGGATTTCCCGGTTCACGGCGACGAGCGGGCTGCCGCCTTCTTCGACCTGGACAACACCGTGATGCAGGGCGCGGCCCTGTTCCACTTCGGCAAGGGCCTGTACAAGCGGAAGTTCTTCGAGACCCGCGACCTCGCCCGGTTCGCGTGGCAGCAGGCGTGGTTCCGGCTGGCCGGCGTCGAGGACCCCGAGCACATGCAGGACGCGCGCGACTCCGCGCTCTCCATCGTCAAGGGACACCGGGTCTCCGAGCTGAAGTCCATCGGCGAGGAGATCTACGACGAGTACATGGCCGAGCGGATCTGGCCGGGCACGCGGGCGCTGGCGCAGGCGCACCTGGACGCGGGCCAGCGGGTGTGGCTGGTCACGGCGGCGCCGGTGGAGATCGCCCAGGTGATCGCGCGCCGGCTGGGCCTGACCGGGGCGCTCGGGACGGTGGCCGAGTCCCTCGGCGGCGTGTACACCGGCAAACTGGTGGGCGAGCCGCTGCACGGCCCGGCGAAGGCCGAGGCCGTACGCGCGCTGGCGACCGCGGAGAACCTGGACCTGAGCCGCTGCGCGGCGTACAGCGACTCCCACAACGACATCCCGATGCTCTCCCTGGTCGGGCACCCGTACGCGATCAACCCGGACTCCAAGCTGCGCAAGCACGCCCGCGCCATGGACTGGCGCCTGCGGGACTACCGCACGGGGCGCAAGGCCGCGAAGGTCGGCATCCCCGCGGCGGCGGGCGTGGGCGCGGTGGCCGGCGGCACGGCGGCCGCCATCGCGATGCACCGACGCCGCCGCTGAATCCGGCGCCGCATCCGGCGCACGGCACACTCCGGGTGCCGGCGCCGGCGGCCTCGGCCGCGCCATCCGCCCCGGTCGGCCGGGGCGGGCCGGTCAACTCCGCGGCGACGGACACCCGTACGGCCGCCGGTCCGATCAACGGGGAACAGAAGTGGCGCCTCCCCCGTAAACCCGGCCAATCCAACTGCCGCACCCCGCAACCCCGCTGTCCAGCCCTCTTGGCTGCACACGGCCACAACACATCCCGCACCGAACCTAAATGCGAAGCATTTCGGTCAACATTCGGTCACCATCAGGCGCTTGATCAATCGTCAATAGGTCACGGAAACGACGCAATCGACGATTTCAGCAACTCGGCGTAGCAGCGCCTGCACGAAGCGTTATTCTCCTCAGACGCAAACCGGTGCCCTTCCGTCGCTACGACGGGTGAAAGGTCCCGCACTGCACGTGATGGAAGCTCTGCCTCTGGGAGTCCCGTGTACCCACACGTCGGGGTTGACGACCCGGGCCTGACCGCACTGCGCACAGCAGTCACGGCGGCTCGGGAGTTGCTGCGCGGCTTCGCCCCCGCCGCATACGCCGTCCCCGCATACGCCGTCCCCGTCTACACCACCGCGCCCGCCGGCCCCTGCCCCACCGTCGCCGACGCGCCCGTCGGTCCTTGTTACGCCCTCGCCGAGGACAGCACCACGGCGGGCAGACGCGGACGTGCGTCCGGCGCCACCACCGCCCGCCGTCCCGCCGCGGACAGTGACAGCGCCAGGATGATGGAGCTCGTGGAGCGCGCCCAGGCGGGCGAGGCCGATGCCTTCGGACGGCTCTACGACCAGTACAGCGACACCGTGTACCGCTACATCTACTACCGGGTGGGCAGCAAGGCGAACGCCGAGGACCTCACCAGCGAGACCTTCCTGCGGGCCCTGCGCCGCATCGGCACCTTCACCTGGCAGGGGCGCGACTTCGGCGCCTGGCTCGTCACCATCGCCCGCAATCTCGTGGCCGACCACTTCAAGTCCAGCCGTTTCCGCCTCGAGGTCACCACCGGGGAGATGCTCGACGCCAACGAGGTCGCGCGATCCCCCGAGGACTCCGTCCTCGAATACCTGTCCAATGCCGCCCTCCTCGATGCCGTACGACGTCTCAACCCCCAACAGCGCGAATGCGTCACGCTCCGATTCCTCCAGGGTCTCTCCGTCGCGGAGACCGCCCGCGTGATGGGCAAGAACGAGGGAGCGATCAAGACCCTCCAGTACCGGGCCGTCCGCACCCTCGCCCGGCTCCTTCCCGAGGACACGCGGTGAGCGGCCCGCCGAACGGAACGGATCCGCTGCTGACGCATCACCATCAGTGATGGTAGACCCGCTGTGAATGACGCTGCGTTGACTTCGCGAACCGGCCCACCGGCGCGCGTAACCCAAGTACCGGGCCGCTCGTTGTGCGGGATGCAGGCTCCCTGTGGTCACCCCCCGACCCACTTCGATCACCCGATCGTGTGGACATGGTCAGGGGGTGGAACCCTCAGGATCCCCTGGGGAGTCGACCGTCATGATGAGAGGAGGTGCCGCCAGTGATCGCGAACGTATCGGCGCACCGGCGGGCGAACGCCTTCGCCCAGGCTCTGGAGGAGCAGTCCGACCGGGGCACGGCGGCCGAGCAGTCCGAAGGATCGGCCCCGGCCGCCGCGGAGACCGAACAGGCGCGGCTGCTCACGCTGGCCGCCGGTCTCGGCGAGCTGCCCAAGCCGGAGCTGGATCCCGAGGTCAAGGTCGTCCATCGGGCCCGACTGATGGCCGCGTTCGAGGCCATGCTCCAAGAAGGCACCGCCGCGGGCGAGGCAGCGGATTCGTCCGTACCCGATCAGCGTTCACGCCGCGCCCGGGGCGCACACCGGGCAACCCCGCTGGGGAAGCTGAGACCGCGCTCGCGCCTGGCCAAGGGCCTCACCGCGGGCGGACTCGGCGTCACCGTGGCCGCGGGCGCCTTCGGCGGAGTCGCCGCCGCCAGCTCCGACGCCCTGCCCGGCGACTCGCTCTACGGTCTCAAGCGCGGCATAGAGGACGTCAAGCTCGGCCTGGCCGACGGAAACGACGAGCGGGGCCGCGTCTTCCTCGACCACGCCTCCACCCGCCTCGGCGAGGCCCGCCGACTGATGGAGCGCGGCCGCAGCGGCCCTCTCGACCACGAATCCCTCGGCGAGATCCGCCGCGCCCTGTCCGGTATGCGGCACGACGCGTCCGAGGGCCATCGTCTGCTGCGCGAGGCGTACCGGCACGACCCGGACTCCCTGCGCCCCATGCAGGCCCTCTCCGCCTTCTCGGACACGCACCGGCAGGCCTGGGGCTCCCTCCGCGACCGGCTGCCCCCGCAGCTCGGTGACGTCAGCGAGCAGGTCTCGTCGGTGTTCGACGCCATAGACGAGGACGTCGCCCCGCTGCAGTCCCTGCTCCCCGAGCCCCCGTCCCGGGAGGGCGGCGGCGACGGCAGGGGACGGCGCGGTGACTCCGGGCCCACCCCGAGCGACCCGTCCGGTACGGACCGCTCCCGGATGCCCAGCACCGGCACCGACGGCACCGCGGACGAGGACGGCACCGGCGGCAGCGCCCCCAGCGGGTCCGCCGACTCCGGCGACCGGAGCGAGGGCCTGCTCGGCGGCAACACCGGTAGGCTGCTCGACCCGCCGGTGGAGAGCGGCGACACCAGCACCTCCCCGCCGGCCGGCGGCGGCGCGACCGCGCCGGCCCGGCCCGACGTCACCCTCCCGCCCCTCCTCCCCGGTCTGCTCCCGGGACTGGGCATCGACAGCGAGGACGCGGAGTGAGGACGCCGATCAGGAGGCTGTAGAGCCGGAGAACCGAAGAACAGGAACACGTGGTGTGGCGGGCCCCCGACGACCGGGGGCCCGCCACACCGCGTACGGGGTTTCCTAGAAGAACACCGACCGTCGCTGCACCAGCAGCTTGTAGAGGGTGTGCTGGATCTGTTCCCGGACCTGGTCGGTCAGGTTGAACATCAGCATCGGGTCCTCGGCCGCCTCCGGCGGGTAGCTCTCCGTGTGGATCGGCTCGCCGAACTGGATGGTCCACTTCGTCGGCAGCGGGATCGCGCCGAGCGGGCCGAGCCACGGGAAGGTCGGCGTCAGCGGGAAGTACGGGAACCCGAGCAGCCGCGCGACGGTCCTGGCGTTGCCGATCATCGGGTAGATCTCCTCGGCCCCGACGATCGAGCACGGGATGATCGGCGTCCGCGCGCGCAGCGCCGTGGACACGAAGCCGCCGCGGCCGAAGCGCTGCAGCTTGTAGCGGTCGGCGAAGGGCTTGCCGAGGCCCTTGAAGCCCTCCGGCATCACCCCCACCAGCTCCCCCTGCTCCAGCAGCCGTGCCGCGTCCTCGGCGCAGGCCAGGGTGTGACCGAGCTTGCGGGCGAGTTCGTTGACCACCGGCAGCATGAACACCAGGTCCGCCGCGAGCAGCCGCAGATGCCGGTCGGCGGGATGGTTGTCGTGGACGGCGACCTGCATCATCAGACCGTCCAGCGGCAGCGTCCCGGAGTGGTTGGCGACGATCAGGGCGCCGCCCTCGGAGGGGATGTTCTCGATGCCCTTCACCTCGACCCGGAAGTACTTCTCGTACATCGGGCGCAGCAGGGACATCAGGACCTGGTCGGTGAGTTCCTCGTCGTAGCCGAAGTCGTCCACCGCGTAGTCCCCGGTGAGCCGGCGGCGCAGGAAGGCCAGCCCGCTCGCGACCCGCTGCTCCAGGCCGCCGGCTTCGTCCCCGGCACCGGATTCCGTGCCGGGGGCGGCGCCGGATGCGGCGGCACCGCCGTCGTGCTCTGCACGGGGCTCACGGGATTCCCGGGGCACCGGAGCATCGTCCCCGACGGGCGTCCGCCCCGGCAGCGGCTGGACGTCGCCCATCGCGGCAGTCCCCGCGCCGTGTCGTCGGCTTCCCGCACCCCGGCGGCGTGCCGGGCGCTGCGCGGCGCCCCCGGCGCCTCCTGCTCCCCCACGGGAGCGGTCGTCGTCGAACGGAATGACCTTGGCGTCCGCCATCGTTGATGCGCTCCTCAGTTGGCGCTCTGCTTCGGGGGGTGACCGCTGCCCGTGCCCGGCAGGGGCAGCGCGGCGATCCGGTCGACGGCCCCCGCGAGGGCCTCCGGCGGAAGCAGCCCGGGGCCGCGGCTGCGCACGAAGTCCGTGAACGTTTCTGCTGTCGTGTACTTCGCCGTGAAGCCCAGTGTCTCGCGCATCTGGTCCGTCGCCACCGCCCGGCCGTGCGTGAGCAGCCGGATCTGCTCGGGTGAGAAGTCCGACATCCCCAGCGTACGCACCAGCGAGCCCGCCCAGGTGACCGCCGGGAGGAGCAGGGGCACAGTCGGCCGGCCGAGCCGCCTCGAGCACTGGGACAACAGCAGGACGCCGTCCCCGGCGATGTTGAAGGTGCCGCTGTTGAGCGTGGAGCGCCGGGGTTCGTGCGAGGCGAGGCGCAGGACGTCGATCACATCGTCCTCGTGCACGAACTGCAGCCGCGGGTCGTAGCCGAACACGGTCGGCAGGACCGGCAGCGAGAAGTACGCGGCGAGCGGGCTGTCCGCGGCGGGGCCCAGGATGTTGGCGAACCTGAGCACGCACACGGCGACATCCGGACGGCGGCGCGCGAAGCCGCGCACATAGCCCTCGACCTCGACGGCGTCCTTCGCGAAGCCGCCACTGGGCAGGGACTTGGGCGGGGTCGTCTCGGTGAAGACCGCCGGGTCGCGGGACGCGGAGCCGTAGACATTCGTGCTGGACTTCACGACCAGCCGCTTGACGGTCGGGGACTTCTGGCAGGCACCGAGCAACTGCATGGTGCCGATGACGTTGGTCTCCTTGAGCGCCGTCCGGCTGCTGCCGCTGCCGAGCGGCGTGCCCGTGACGTCGAGGTGGACGACGGTGTCGGCCCCGGACTCGGCGAGCACGCGCGCGACGGTGGGCTGCTGGATGTCGGTCTGGACGAATTCGGCGCCACCGAGGTGGTGCGCGGGCCTGACCGCGTCCACGGCGACAACCCGGTCCACGTCCGGATCACGCTGGATCCTCCGGACGAAACGGCCCCCCAGCGGGCGGGCCACTCCGGTCACCAGCACGACTTTCCCCACGAGAGCGCCTTCCTGTTGCCTTCGCCACGAGTCCGACCCATGTGATGACAGTGGCCCCCCACCGCATCGGTGGGGGGCCACTGAACACGCTTCCGCGTCGTCGCTTACTTCTTGTTGCGACGCTGAACGCGCGTGCGCTTGAGCAGCTTGCGGTGCTTCTTCTTGGCCATCCGCTTGCGCCGCTTCTTGATAACAGAGCCCACGACTACCCTCGCTCACTTCTCATCACTCGGTGTTTGGGCGCCATGGGCCCACACGACCTACGAGGGGCCAGCCTACCCGCCCGAGCGCTGAGGTCGTAATCGAGACGACCGGGGAGGCCCGTGAGTGTCTTGGTGCGGATCTCCCCGGCTCACCGTCAGGCCGTTTCCACCCCCACATAGCTCTCGCGGAGGTACTCGTGAACCGCTTGCTCCGGGACGCGGAAGGACCGCCCCACCCGGATCGCGGGCAGATGACCACTGTGCACCAGGCGGTACACGGTCATCTTCGACACTCGCATCACCGAGGCGACTTCCGCCACGGTAAGGAACTGAACCTCGTTCAGAGGCCTCTCGCCAGCTGCAGCCATGACACACCTGAACCTTCCGCACTCGACGGGCACCGGCTTCCCCTTCCGGTGACTCTTCGTCGTTGCGTGCTCACTCCCCAATGTAGGGGCGGGTGATGCGAGTGGGGAAGAGGTGCACCCATCGGCGGCCTACTGTGACAGACACGCTCGATTGAGTACGTAGCGGGCCAGCGGCAGGTAGTAAGCGGACCGCGCACCGTCATCAAGTGGAACGACCACCGAGAGGCACCCCTCGGCCTCCCCCACGAACGGGGCGGGGTCGTTCACGTCGGCCAGCGCGATGGCCTCGAACCCCAGCTGACCTGCCCCGCAGGCCCAGCCGTGATCTCCGATCACCAGCTCGGGAAGCGGCCCGCCGGCCTCGGCGGCCGCGGCGAGCACGGTCCGAACCGGGAGCGGGGAGTGCGTGTGTGCGCCGGGTTCACCACCGGGACGTTCGGGACGTGCGCCCCGGACCAGCGCGACTCCTCGTACGTAGTCGAGGTTGTGCGTGCGTAGACCGAACCGGGTCGTTATGTCGACACAGCGACCCTGCGCAGGGGTGAGGACCTCACATCCCGCCGCCGACAGAGCGTCTGCCAGAGCTGCGTAGAAACCGAGCAGCCGGTGCGGGTGACCGGTGCCGAGCAGCACGGGCGCACCGCTCCGGGCCGCGGCCGCGATCCGCTCCGCATAGGCGTCCAGAGCAACCAGGGTCCGCTCCGGGTCGATCACATCATGCCCGGAAACGTGCCGAGGATCGGCCGAAACACCACACCTGGCCGCCATCAGCTCGATCAATTCCCGCTGCCCCCACGTCCCTTCCGGCTCGAGGCCGATCAGTGCGCGCGGGTCCCGGGCGGCGAAGAGCCGGTAGCTCCGCAGGCTCTCCTCCCTCGTGGTGGCCACGGTCCCGGACAGCCGGGCGGCCAGCAGATGCGCACGGAGACCGGCGGCACTCGGGACGACGGGCGGGCCCGCCGGCGGATCGGCGGACAGGCCAGGGGGAGGGGCGGCGGACAGGCCGAGGGGAAGGTCGGCGGGAGGGGCAGCGGGCAGACCGGCGGGAGGGGCA
>NZ_LIQT01000419.1 GCF_001418415.1 Streptomyces hirsutus | reverse complement strand
ATTCCTCCCCCAAGTCCCCCTCCGGGCCCTTCCCCAGCGCCTCCACCGTCTCCACCGTCTCCGCCGCGGCCGTCCCGGTCATGGAAACCGCCGAGGCGGACGGCGGGGGAACAGCCCCGGCGTCCGGTGACGCGCCGCCGCGGATCGTGCCGCGCCGGAACGCCGGCCGGCTGGTGGCCGCCGCCGTCGCGTTGCTGCTCTTCGCGATGGCGGTCAACTCCGTCGCCCGCAACCGCGCCTTCCAGTGGGACGTGGTCGGCCGCCACTTCACCACCTCCGCCGTGCTCGACGGACTGCTGCTCACCCTGTGGCTGACCGGCGTGGTGATGGTGCTCGGCTTTCTGCTCGGCACGCCCCTCGCCGTGATGCGGCTTTCCGCCAACCCCGTGCTGCGCACACTGAGCTGGGGCTACGTGTGGATCTTCCGCTCCACTCCCCTGCTGGTGCAGCTGCTGTTCTGGTTCAACATCGGCGCTCTGTACCCGCGGCTCGGCCTGGGCATCCCCTTCGGGCCCCAGTTCGTCACCGTCGAGACGGTGAACCTGCTCGGCCCCACCCTCACCGCCGTCATCGGCCTGACCCTGCACGAGGCGGCGTACGCCACCGAGGTGGTCCGCGGCGGCATCCTGTCCGTGGACCTCGGCCAGACGGAGGCCGCCCAGGCGCTCGGCATCCCGCGGCGGCGCGTGCTGCGCAGGATCGTCGTTCCGCAGGCGATGCGCTCGATCGTGCCGACCGCGGGGAACATGCTGACCGGCACCCTGAAGGGCACGAGCATCGTCAGCGTGCTGGCCGTGCACGACCTGCTGTACTCGGTGCAGCTGGTCTACAACCGGACGTACCAGATCATCCCGCTGCTGATGGTCGCCACCCTCTGGTACATCGCCGTCACCACCGTGCTCAGCACGGGGCAGTTCTACGTCGAGCGTCACTACGCGCGCGGTTCCGCCCGCGCCCTGCCGCCCACGCCGCTGCAGAGGCTCAAAGGACGGGCGGCCGCGCTGCGGGCCCGCCTGGTCGCAGTGACGGCACCGGACGCCCGGAGCGCGCCCGGGGGCCGGCGTGACCGATAACCGATTCCCCTTCCCCGCTTTCCCTATCGATTTACTAGGGAAGTGTTGACGGGGCACGGCGCGGGTGCACAGGATGAGGAGCGGAATCCAGGTTCCGCACCGCGTGCCTGCGCCGCGCCGAGCGGCCGACCTCGAGGAGACCACCGTCATGGGCGTTGCCCCCGCGCCGTCCAGCCCCGTCCAGGACCCCGACCGGCACTCCTTCGGCCGGCAGGACTCCGACCGGACCGGGCCGGACCGCGCGCACTGGCTGCGCGTCGCCCGCGAGACGGCGGACGACCTGGCCACCGACGCGGCGGCCAGGGAACAGGCGGGCAAGGCCCCCGTCGACGAGGTGTCCCGGCTGCGCGAGGCGGGACTGCTGGCCCTGCTGGTGCCGGCCCGGTTCGGCGGCGGAGGCGCGGACTGGCGTACGGCCTACGCCGTCGTCCGGGAGGTAGCCGCTGCCGACGGCGCGATCGGCCAGTTGCTCGGCTCGCACTACTTCCTGTCGTGGAGCGCCCGGTTCTTCACCGATCCGGCCCGTGCCGCGCGGATCGAGCGGCGGTCGGCGGCGGAGCAGTGGTGCTGGGGCGGCGGTTTCGCCCACCAGGAGCCCCCGCTGACACTGACCGGGAAGGCCGGCGGGCAGGTGCTGGACGGTCGGCAGAGCTTCGCCGCCGGGGTCCTGGTCGCCGACCGGCTCGCCGTGCGCGCCGTCCGGGCCGACACCGGTGAACCACTGGCCGTCACGGTCGACCCGGCCCTGCCCGGCGTGAGGGTCGACGGGGAGGCGGACACCTTCGGCCAGCGGCTGGCGGCCGGCGGGTCCATGGAGTTCGACGCCGTTCCGGTCACCGTCGACGATGTCCTCGGCTCCCTGTCCGCGGACGAGGACGTCCTGTCGCCCCTGACGGCGCTGGCGTCCCCGGTCAGCCGCCTCCTCTCCGTGCAGCTCCGGCTCGGTCTGGCCGAGGGCGTGCTCGCCGAGGCCCGCGAGTACAGCAGGTCGGGGCAGTGGCCCCGGCATCCCGCCTGGCCCGCCGAACCGCCCCGGGATCCGCAGACGCTCACCGCGTTCGGGGAACTCACCGTCCTCACCCGTTCCGCGGCCGCGCTCACGGACCAGGCGGTGGACGCCTTACTGACGGGGCTGGAGCGCGGAGAAGGGCTCGCCTACGACGAGTACGCGGAGATCTCCGTCCTCGTGGCGATGGCGGAAGCCGCCGCGTCCAGGGCCGCGCAGGAGTCCACGTCCCGCGCCCTCGACATCATCGGCGCCCGCTCCATGTCCACACGGCTGGGCTTCGACCGGTTCTGGCGCAACGCCAGGGCCCACACCCTGTACGAGCCGGTCTCCCACCGGCTGCGCGACATCGGCGACTACTTCCTCAACGGCGCGTACCCGCCGTTCGTCCTGCCGGCCTGATCGTCCGGGGGCCCGCGCCGGACACCGGCAGCGGCGTGCGGGATACTACGGACATGCGGATCTCAGCCAGGGCGGACTACGCGGTACGGGCCGCGCTGCAGCTCGCCGCCTCACGGGACGACGCTCCCCTCAAGACCGAGGCCATCGCCGGCGCCCAGGACATTCCGCACAAGTTCCTCGAAGGCATCCTGAACGACATGCGCCGGGGCGGTCTCGTCCTCAGCCAGCGCGGCGGCAACGGCGGGTACCGGCTCGCCAGGCCGGCCGAGTCCATCAGCATCGCCGATGTCATACGTGTCGTGGACGGGCCGCTGGTCTCGGTGCGCGGGGTCCGCCCACCGGACCTGTCCTACTCCGGGCCGGCCCAGTCGCTGCTGCCCCTGTGGATCGCGCTGCGGTCCAATGTGCGCGAGATCCTCGAGGGTGTGTCGCTGGCCGACGTCGCCGCGGCCGAACTGCCCGCCGACGTCGCGGCGTTGACCGACGTCCCGGACGCCTGGGTGAACCCCTGAAACACCGGCCGACCAGCCGAATATCAGATCGCGGGATGACTCCATCCAGCATATGAACACCCCCTTGGGGCGGGCGTCGTCTTCTGCCACGATCCCTAGCAACCAGGTAGGAAAACTAGGGATCAGGGGGTGGTCATGGCCGTGCGTACGCTCGACCGTGCGGCTCGCCCGCTGCCCCGCCTGACCTCGCGCCGCCACATCGACTTCGGCCGCACGTCGAGCGCCATCTGTCGTCGCTCCGCGCCCCAGCACTCCCCCTCCGGGCAGCCCGACTTCGGGCCGTCGGATTCCGGACGGTCCGTCAGCGGACCGTCCGCCTCCCGGCACGCCTGAGGCGACCCGCTCACGGGGCGCGCGGGCTCTGCGCAGCTCACCGCTGCGCTCCTGCCCGCCCCGGCCCCGCCCGGCGGCCCTCCCGTCCGTCCGCGCCGTACGTCCTGCCCGGCCGTGAGCCAGGGCCCGGCGCCCGGCCACCCGTCGATGCGCTCCGGCCGGCCCGCCGCCGCACCCTGCCGTTTCCGTCTCCTCACCCTTCCTGAAAGGACACCTCCGTGTCTGCCGCCAGACCGCTCACCCTCCTGCGTGCCATCGCCGTCACCGCGACGTTGCCCCTCCTGCTCACCGCGTGCGGCTACGGCTCCGAGTCCACCGACGACGGCAAGCAGTCCGAGGTCGCGGCGGACGCCGAGAAGCTGTCCGTCGACGAGGTGAAGCTCGGCTACTTCCCGAATCTCACCCACGCCAACGCGCTGGTGGGGATCGAGGAGGGCCTGCTGCAGAAGGAACTCGGCGCCACCGGAATCAAGTCGGCGACCTTCAACGCCGGACCGTCCGAGATCGAGGCGCTGAACGCCGGCTCCATCGACATCGGCTGGATCGGCCCCTCCCCCTCCATCAACGGATTCACCAAGTCCCAGGGCAAGAACCTGCGCATCATCAGCGGTTCCGCCTCCGGCGGCGTGAAGCTGGTGGTGAACCCGGACAGGATCAAGTCCGAGGACGACCTCAAGGGCAAGAAGATCGCGACCCCGCAGCTCGGCAACACCCAGGACGTCGCGTTCCTCAACTGGATCGCGGAGAAGGGCTGGAAGGTCAACGCGCAGAGCGGCAAGGGCGACGTCTCCGTCGTCCGCACCGACAACAAGGTGGCGCCCGACGCCTACAAGTCCGGTTCGATCGACGGCGCCTGGGTCCCGGAGCCGACGGCGTCCAGGCTGGTCGCGGAGGGCGCCGAGGTGCTGCTCGACGAGGCCGACCTGTGGCCGGACAAGAAGTTCGTGATCACGAACATCATCGTGTCGCAGAAGTTCCTCAAGGAGCACCCGGACGTCGTCGAGGCCGTGCTGCGCGGTTCGGTGAAGACCAACGACTGGATCAAGGCCAACCCCGACAAGGCCAAGGCGTCCGCGAACAAGGCCCTCGATGAGCTGTCCGGCAAGGCCCTGCCCAAGGACGTCCTCGACCCGGCCTGGGAATCCATCACCTTCCTGGACGACCCGCTGGCCTCCACGCTCGACTCGCAGGCGCGGCACGCGGTGAAGGCCGGCCTGCTGGAGCAGCCCACTCTGGACGGCATCTACGACCTGACACCGCTGAACAAGGTGCTCGAGGCCGAGGGCAAGGAAGGGGTGGACGACGCGGGCCTCGGCGTGAAGTGACAACCGCGCCCCGATCCAGGTGAGTTCGCAGGAGCGGCGGCCGTCACCACGGCCGCCGCTCCCGCGTGCGTCGTACGACGTGTGTCGCGAGCCGGCCGTACGCCTCGTGCCCCCGGCAGCGGGCCCTTCCCGAGCACTTGGGATACTGCTGCGATGCCGCCGACCCCGCCGACTCCGCCCCCGGGGTTCCCGGAACCCATAACCGCCGACCCTCCCCAGGCGATCGCACGGCCGCTGCTCACCCAGTCGTGGCTCGACCTGACCTTCCTCCACTGGGCCGTGGACCCGGCCGACGTGGCCCCTCTGCTGCCGCCCGGCACCGTGCCCGACACCCTGGACGGCGTCACCTACGTCGGGCTGGTCGCCTTCCGGATGCACCGGGTCGGATGGCTGCGCCTCCCCGGTCTTCCCTACCTCGGCACCTTCCCCGAGACCAACGTCCGTCTCTACTCGGTGGACGAACACGGGCGCCGGGGCGTGGTGTTCCTCTCCCTGGACGCCTCCCGACTGCTGCCCGTGACGGTCGCCCGGATCGGGTTCCGGATGCCCTACCTCTGGTCCCGTATGGCCATCCGGCACAGCGGCGACACCGTCGCGTACACCAGCTCCCGGCGCTGGCCCGGTCCTCGCGGCGCCCACAGCCGCATCACCGTGCGGGTCGGCGAGCGGATCGGGGAACCCACCGAGCTGGAGCACTTCCTGACCGCCCGCTGGGGCCTGCACGGCGCCTTCTTCGGCCGGTCGATGTACCTGCCCAACACCCACCCCCGCTGGTCCCTGCACCGCGCCGAGGTGGTCGAGTGCGAGGAGGACCTGGTGACGGCGGCGGGCCTGCCGAAGCCGGTGGGCGGTCCCGTGAGCGTCCTCCACTCGCCGGGCGTCCCCGCCCGCTTCGGACGTCCCGCCCGCCCGGCGGGCATCCGGACCCCTTGACCTGCCGACGGGCCGAAGCCCGGCGCACCGCGAGGAGTTCCGGTGGTGCGGGCCCCTGCCCGGGGCCCGCACCCGGGCTCAGCCCTGCGGCTCCTGCGGCTTGGCGTCCGTCTCGCGCAGGTTCCGGTCCGTGAGTTCGGTGCGTTCCTCCGTACGGTGACCGCGGGCGATGTAGTCCCGCACCACGACCTCGACGGCGTCCTGGGGCGACCCGACTCCGGCCAGGACCATGACCTCCACGACGAGTTCGGCGTCGAGTGTGACGGTGACCTTGGCCATGGCGCTCTCCTGACGGCGTCGGGCACTGCGCGGCCCGGATCACCGAACTTTACAAGGCGGGCCTCAGCCACGTCAGCGTCGCGAACACGGCCCACGACGCGGCGGCCGAAACCCGCGGCAAGGGCTTCGACCAGGTACGCGCACAGTCCGCGCGGGTGTGGCGGGACGCGCTGGGCACGGTCGACGCCGCGGGTGGCAGCCGCGAGGAACGGGTGAAGCTCTACACCGCGCTCTACCACGCGCCGCTGCACCCGAACCTCTTCGACGATGTGAACGGGCAGTACCGGGGTTACGACGGCAAGGTGCACCGCGTCGCCAAGGGCCGCACCACTACGTCACTCGCGTCCCGCGACGGCCGACGAGGCGGCCGGCCCGTGTTCCCGGAATCGGCCCGGGGGCACGGGCCGGCCACGCGGCACGAGCCCGGCGGCCCCGCCGGGCTCGTGCGCCCGCCGTCCGTCAACCCGGCCGGTGTCCGGTATCGGAGTCGTCGGGGTCGACCCCGGTGAAGGCGTCCTCGTCCTTCGTGCCGCTGGGACGCCCGGAGCGGCCCCGGCGCCCGGTGCTCCGCATGCCTTTCTCCTGCTCGGCCCCGTACTCCTCGCCGCGCCGGGTGTCGCTGCTCACGACGTCACCGGGGACCGAGGTGCGCTCCTCCCCGGTGCGCTTGCGCCCCGGTCCACGCGAGGGGGCGTGCTCCTCCGTGTGGAAGGACCGGTGAGCGCTCGGATTCTCCTGCTGCCGTGTCTCGTCGACGTCCGGGGACCAGCCGTGGTGCTCGGTCCCCTTGTGGCGGCTCGCCCCGCCACCGGAGGGTTTCGACGGTTTGCGCTCCTTGGCCATGTCTCGGCCCACCTGTCCACTGTCGTAGTCGTAGGCGGCACGTCTCCTGAGTGCCCAGGACAGTAAAAGTCTCCCACCGGCTCCCCTCACGGTCATGTCGAACGGCCCGTGGGAGGTGGTCCCGGCGTGAGCGCGCGAGCCCGACGGCCGTCTGCCACGTGGCGGGAGCGGTCACTCTGTCGAGTGAGGAGCGGGATTCATGTCGACGATCGCGCCCCGCCATGGTCGACGATCGCAGGCAGCCGGTCGCCCCACCCTCACGGCCGCGGTCCCCCGGAAGGGTCGTCATGCGCATCCTGCTCATCGCCAGCGCGTACAACAGCCTCACTCAGCGCGTGCACGCCGAGTTGCACGACCGTGGACACGCCGTGGCCGTGGAGGTGACGCCCCGGAGCCCGGACGTGGTCGCCGCCGTCGACCGGCACGAACCCGACCTGATCGTGGCGCCCATGCTGAAGACGGTCGTACCGCGAGAGGTGTGGACGGCCAGAACCTGTCTGATCGTCCACCCCGGGCCCGTCGGGGACCGCGGACCGTCGTCCCTGGACTGGGCGGTCCACGAGGACGCCCGGGAGTGGGGCGTGACCGTCCTCCAGGCCGAGGAGGAGATGGACGCGGGGCCCGTCTGGGCCACGGCGGCCTTCCCCGTGCCCCGGGCGGGCAAGAGCGACCTGTACCGCAACGAGCTGTCCGACGCGGCTCTCGACGCGGTGCTGACGGCGGTGGAGCGGTTCGCGTCCGGCGACTGCACCCCTCTCGACCAGCGCACCCTGCCGAGCACGCCGGGTGCCCGGACCCGCCCTCCGATGCGCCAGGAGACGCGCCGCATCGCGTGGACCGACGATGCGACCGAGACGGTCCTGCGCAAGCTGCGCGCCGCCGACTCCCAGCCCGGCGTCCTGGACGAGCTGCTCGGCGGGGAGTGGTTCCTGCACGGCGGCCACGCCGAGCGCGGCCTGCGCGGGCGGCCCGGTGAGCTGCTGGCGACCCGGGCGGGCGCGATCTGCCGGGCCACTGCGGACGGCGCGGTCTGGATTCCCGAACTGCGGGCCCGTACCGGTGCCGGCGTACCGAGGGCCTGCAAGCTGCCCGCCGTCCACGCCCTGGCCGGACGGCTGCCCCGGCTGCCGGACCTGCCCACTCCCGTACTGCCCTGCGCGGACGACGCCGGCTGGTCGGACATCCGTTACCGGGAAGAGGGGCCGGTGGGAGTGCTGTCCTTCTCGTTCCCCGGCGGAGCGATGTCCACCGACCACTGCCGACGTCTGCTGGACGCCTACCGGGCGGCCTGCGACCGGCCCACCGCCGTGCTGGTGCTCGGCGGCGCCCGCGACTTCTTCTCCAACGGCATCCACCTCGGCGTCATCGAGGCGGCTTCGGACCCCGCCGCGGAGTCCTGGGCCAACATCAACGCCATGGACGACCTCGTCGAGGCCGTCCTGAACACCACCGACCGTCTCGTCGTCGGCGCGATCGGCGGCAACGCCGCCGCCGGCGGCGTCATGCTGGCGCTGGCCGCCGACGAGGTGTGGTGCCGCTCCGGCTCCGTGCTCAACCCGCACTACCGGCGCATGGGTCTGTACGGATCCGAGTACTGGACGTACAGCCTGCCCCGCCGGGTCGGCGCCGCGACGGCCGAGCGGCTGACCCGGGAGGCGCTGCCGGTCAGCGGCGTCTCGGCCCGGGACATCGGCCTGGTCGACCGGTTGGTCGAGTGCCCTCCCGCCCGTTTCACCGCCGAGGTCACCCGGCTGGCCCAACGCTGGGCGGGTTCCCCCGGGGCGCAGTCACGCCTCGCCGCGAAGAAGGCGGAGCACGAGCGCCGGGAGGCCGTCACCCCTCTGGCGGCGGTACGCGAGCGGGAACTCGCCCGCATGCGCAGAATTTTCCTCGACCCCGACGCGCCGTACCACGCGCTGCGCCGGGCGTTCGTACGCAAGGAATCGGCTCCTGCCGGCCCCGCCTCCACAGGTGCGGAGGCGGGCGAGCGGGTCGACGCTTAGCAAAGAACCCGGCCGATCAACCGGCTCTGCCGTATTCCTCCCAGGAGGCGTTGATGAACGCAGCAACCCCGGCCACCAGCGAGGAGCCCGAGGCGTCCGGCGCAGTCGGCACGGACGAGAAGCCGATCCACATCCTCTGGATCAACGCCGGGCTGAGTTGCGACGGCGACTCGGTCGCCCTGACGGCGGCCATGCAGCCCAGCATCGAGGAGATCGCCCTGGGCGCCCTGCCCGGGCTGCCGAAGATCGCCGTGCACTGGCCGCTCATCGACTTCGAGTGCGGGCCGGTCGGCGGCGCGGACACGTTCATCGAATGGTTCTTCAAGGGGGAGCGCGGCGAGATCGACCCGTTCGTCCTCGTGATCGAGGGATCCATCCCGAACGAGTCGATCAAGAAGGAGGGGTACTGGTGCGGCTTCGGGGACAACCCCGAGACGGGCCAGCCCATCACCACCAGCGAATGGATCGACCGGCTCGCTCCGAAGGCGCTGGCGGTCGTGGCCATCGGCACCTGCGCGACCTACGGCGGCATCCACGCCATGGCGGGGAACCCGACCGGCGCCATGGGGGTGCCCGACTACCTGGGCTGGGACTGGAAGTCCAAGGCGGGTCTGCCGATCGTCTGCGTGCCGGGCTGCCCCATCCAGCCCGACAACTTCGCCGAGACCCTCACGTACCTGCTCTACCAGGCCGCCGGGTCCGCGCCGATGATCCCGCTGGACGACAAGCTCCGCCCGACCTGGCTGTTCGGGGCCACCGTGCACGAGGGATGCGACCGCGCCGGCTACTACGAGCAGGGCGATTTCGCCACCTCCTACGACTCCCCCAAGTGCTCGGTGAAGCTCGGCTGCTGGGGGCCCGTCGTGAAGTGCAACGTGCCCAAGCGCGGCTGGATGAACGGCATCGGCGGCTGCCCGAACGTGGGCGGTATCTGCATCGCCTGCACCATGCCGGGCTTCCCCGACAAGTTCATGCCGTTCATGGACGAGCCCCCCGGCGCCAAGCTCTCCAGCACGGCCAGCGGCGCCTACGGGGCGGTCGTCCGCAAGCTGCGCGGCATCACCGCGCGGACCGTGGACAAGGAGCCCAAGTGGCGGCACACGGGCCGGAAGATCACCACCGGCTACCGGCCGCCGTGGTGAGCG
This sequence comes from Streptomyces hirsutus, assembly GCF_001418415.1. Classification (GTDB taxonomy): domain Bacteria; phylum Actinomycetota; class Actinomycetes; order Streptomycetales; family Streptomycetaceae; genus Streptomyces; species Streptomyces hirsutus. Next base: position 22 of record NZ_LIQT01000419.1, on the reverse strand, counting down.
CCCCTCCCCCGCTCCCCCGCTC
>NZ_LIQT01000418.1 GCF_001418415.1 Streptomyces hirsutus | reverse complement strand
GAATCTGGAAGGGCGGGTCGGGCGGGCGTGCGATCGCCCGACCCGCCCCGCTCCTATTGCTGCTCGGTGTTGTGCCGGTTGGCGATCGTGTCGGTGGAGGTGGCTCCGGCCCAGATGCGGACGCTGTCGATCTTTCCGGGGAAGTAGCGCGCGGCTGCCCCGTTGATCTTCGCCCGACCGATCTCGAACGCTCCGCCGCCCTGCCAGGAGACCGAGTACGACACACCGTCCTCGTCGCCCATCCGGGCGCTGTCGACATGCAGCTTGAGCGCGCCGAGCTTGGAGGTGTCGTCCAGGTCGGCGGCCGCCTGGGCGTCGTAGACGACCGTCAGCATGACCGGAACGCCCAACTGGGCCGTGGTGAGAGCGGTTGATTCGCTCTCGGTCCAGACTGCTCCGGTGCCGTCCTTGTTCGGGCGGCCGAATGTCCACCGCCCCTGGGTGCTGCCGGCCGGTTGCTCGTACCAGACGCCCCAGGAGGACTGGCTCGTCCCGGACTGGCCGAACACCTGCACCGTGTATGACTTGCTGGTGTCGGCGAGCTTGGCGGGGTCCAGCGTCACCCAGGCGGTCGCGGTGAACGACCCCGAGTCGTCGATGACCGGGCCGGCGGCGGTGGCGTGCGCACTGGTGCCGTTGAGGGTCATCGTCTGCGTGGTCGTGACCTCTTCGCCGATCTCCGGGTCACCGGTGCTGAACTGGGTGAGCGCGGCCCCGTTGAGGGCCAGGTTCCGGCCGAAGCCGCTGGTGTCCTTCACCGTGGTGCCACTCGCGTTGGCCATGTCCGCGGCGTCCCAGTTGGCGACGAGCGTCGGGACCGGGTCGCCGGCGGTGCCGTCGCTGATGTCCTCGTCCTCCAGCCAGGCGTCGTGGGCGACCTCGGTGTCCGCCAGCGCACGGGACCAGACCTTCACCTCGTCGATGGTTCCGGCGAAGTTCTCCTTGCCGGTCGCCGAAGCCCACAGTCGCCCGACCTGCAGGTTGCCGGACGCCTTCCACGGAGTGGCCGTGAACGGCACCGGGTCGCCCTGCGGGATGCCGTTGACGTAGAGCTGAATGGTCTGCGCCGCCGCATCGTAGACGCCGGCCAGGTGGGTCCAGGCGTTCAGGACCGGCGGCTTGGCACCGATCGAGCGAGTGATGGCGGGAGCGGAGACATCCGTCTGGTGACGGTTGAAAACCCAGGCGTTGTAGGCGGTCGAGTAGTACAGCTGGAACCCGGAGGCGTTCGTCCCCGCCTGCGACAGGACGGTGTAGTTGACGTCCTTCTTCCCCAGACGGGCCCAGGCCGAGACGGTGAAGGACTTGGTGGTGTCCAGTACCGCGCCGGTGGTGGAGAGGTAGGCGCTGGTTCCGTTGAGCTTGGCCGCGGCGGAGCCGCTGCGGGCCAGGGTGTCCCAGGTGGCCCCCGAGGAGGTCAGCGGATGCGGGGTCGCGCTGGTGGCGTCGGTAAGAGTTTTGTCCAGGTGCCAGATGCCCGAGGGCTTCTCGGCGCCCTTCACCAGAAAGCTGTAGTAGCCGGTGAGCGAGCTGTGTCCGGCCGCGTCGTAGCCCCAGACCTGGATGGTGTTCTCACCGGCCTGGTTCGGCGTGATCGTCCGAGTGGTCGCCGTGCCCTTGGCGACGGTGATCGGGGAGGAGACCGCCCCGCTGTTCAGCTTCCACTTGTAACTGACGACGTCCGACTGGATGCCGGCCATGGTCGGGTTGGTGTCCGCGGGGGTGAAGGTGAACTTGCCCGACGTGCCCACCCCGCCCGCGGCCGGGTCGGTCTCGGCCGGCTTGTAGAGGCCGTCCGCGCTGGTCACCACCGGAGGCGGCGGCGAGTCGGTGTCGATGCGGAAGTAGCACCAGGACGACCAGGCCGAGTCCAGAACGCCGGTGACGCCCCGGTCCGTCTTGTAATACGCCTGCGTCTTGACCCGCATCCGGTAGTCCGTCTGCGCCGGCAGCTTGCTCGAGGACGCGGTGCGGGCGGCGTTGTCGGCCACCCAGGCACCGTCCGGCGAGGCCGCGTACCAGGCGCGGCTGGAGCCATCGGCCTTCCACACCTCGAACATGGCGCGCAGCTGGGCGTTGGAGCCGTCGGCCGACTGCACCGTGGCCAGCATCTTCGGCGTGGTGTCACTGGTGGCGAAGGGCAGCGTGGAGGCGTTGCAGGCCCGCCCGGTGGTGCCCTGCTGGACGCCGTGGGAGGTCGGCTTGCCCGGGTAGGAGACGTAGGTCACCGACAGCTTCGCGTCCTTGCGGAACCGCGCCCAGGCGGACGCGTCGGACTCGTCGTGCGCGGTCAGCGAGAAGGTGATCTGGGATGTCTTGTTGGCGGCGTAGGACGCGAGGGTGGTCGTCAGATTCTCATTCGTCTCATCCACGTTGTCACTGAAGCGCACCCAGTTCGCCGGCTGCGACGGGTTGCACAGGGCGCCTCGCCCGTAGGCCACGTGCCGGTCGCCCATCAGGTCCACCGCGGTGGGACGGGACGACCAGGTGGTGCTGGAGGAGATGCCCTTGTTCACACGGCTCAGGTCGTACCAGTGCGGATCGCAGGTGAACGTCCACACCTGGTACACCTCCATCGTCGCGTCCAGGACCTTCTTGCCGTGGATCGACGACAGCGGATACTCGAAGTACATGCGCTGCGTGTAGGGGCTGTTGGAACAGAGGTAGCCGGCGTAGTTGGAGCAGCGCCCCACACCCTTGTCGCCGTCGAATTCCCAGTACTTGGTGCCGTTGGAGGCCAGGGCCGTCCAGTCGCCCAGCGTGATGCCCTTGGTCGGCGGGTCGATGTAGAGCGGGAAGACGGTGTCCTCGCCATGCAGCAGGGCCGGGTCGGGTGTGATCTCCAGCGTGGTGCCGGTGACCTTGAGCGGTAGCTTGGCCGCCGCGTCACCGCTGCCGGGGCCCTCCTCGGGGTCCGGCTCGCCTCCGGCGGCGGGCAGCGGGGCCACCTGCATCGCCTTGGGCTCATTCCTGGCCTCCGCCTCTGCTGACGACGCAGTACTGGCGGATTGAGTGGTAGTGGTGGCTGAGGCTGGGGTGTCGCCGGCTGAGTCCCACATCCGCCCCGACGGGCTTTCGAAGACGGGGGTGCCATCGCTGTCGCGCGCGACGAAACCGCCGTCGGCCGTCGGGGCGATGCCCAGACCACCGCTGGAGACGGTCATGTGATCTTCGAAAGTGCCGGGTTCCCCGCCGCCTCAGGCGTCTTGACCACGAGCACCGAGGTGTAGCCGGAACTCAGCGCGGTCAGTTTCAGGTCGACGTCCGGGAGGACTCCGGCATAGGTGGCGGTGTTGCCGTCGAGCCGGGGTTCGGGGAGCACGGTGGGCCAGCCGAGCTGCAGCTCGTGCCCCTTGTCCTCCAGCGTGACCAGTCCGTCCCCGCTGCCGCCGCCCGAGAAGGTGAGGCCGACCGTCGTGTTCTCCGCCCGTACGGAGCCGTCGGACGCGCGCACGAGGCTGGTGTCGATGGGGGCCCAGGTACCGCCATCCCGTCGGGCACGGACCGGGGCCGCGTGCATGTCCTGTGTGAAGGTGCCGTCCGGGTTGGCGAACACCTGGGAGGACTCGGTGGTCGCCGAGTCCACGGCCACCCGCTCACCGGTTTCCGCTGCGAGAGCGCTCGCTGTTTCCTCTGGAGTCCGATCAGCCGATACCGAGGTCGCTCCCCCATCGGCAAATGCCGGAGTCGCCCCGGCCCCGGCCGCAGAAACTGTCCCCCCTAGAAGCGTGGCGGCTATTGCCCCACTCCTCACCACCTGACGCCAGCCGTGCCGCCATTGATGCGTAAACACGCCCCACCCGTTCTTTTAAATTTTGCCTTAGAAGAAGCTGTGAAGATCATGTGTTGGGCGAGCATGCCGGTCAATGGTGATGCGCATCACATCACCTAGACCGTGCGGTCGATATGAGCGTGCTGGTTGAGCTAGTGACGTTGATGAGGAAATCCCCGGTAAGCGGCGCAGTGAAAAAGATCCACCGTGTTATCGGAAATTCGTGTGCTGTCTACCCTTCGGTGTCGATCTGTCCGTCGTACACCTGCGCCTTACTCGCCAACTGGCCGTGCATCACTATGAACGAAGCACCATCGCGGTTCAGCGGCCAAGAGCGGACGGTGCCACCCGGTGCCCGGCAGCAGGCGCTGGACGCACTGCGCCAGCAGGTCCCTGCATGCGTTCCATTGCCAGCCGGACACGGGCGCCCGGCACCCTCGACCAGCCCAGGCAGCCCTCTGACCGACTGCTGGGTGGCTACACGCTCTTCGCCGGCCCTTCGTCGAACGGAGTGGAAGGCGGCACTGCATGACGTGGTCCTTGCCCGAGCCGATGCTCACTTCCGTCGTCGAGAAACCCCGCCCTGCCCGACGGATGGACAGCGGAGTTGAAGCGGACCGATTCTCCAGATACTCAGGACTGTCCCGTCTGAGCGACCTTCCGTGCTTCCCATATCCCGGTCCGGAGAGCCCTTAGCCCTTTTGGTCTGGCACGGCTTCATTAACGAACCGGTCGGCGCCGCCCCGGCCCCCGCTGCGGAGCAAGCTTGAGTGAACGGCTATGACGACTCAGAGACCGATGAGTTCAGCAAGGCTGAAAACAGCCGGTTCTCTTGATCTCCTTCTAGACAATCAGGCATGGAGCACCACTCCGAGCCCGCGCCGAATGGCTCAAACCTTACCTCTGCCAGCAGGGCTGTTCCCTCAACTCGGGAGGTAGCCCTTTTCCGTCAGAAGTGCTGGGAGGGAGGCCGATGGTAGACATTCCACGCTGGAGAGCCGACCGCTGCCTTAGTACTGCAACGGTGCTT
>NZ_LIQT01000417.1 GCF_001418415.1 Streptomyces hirsutus | reverse complement strand
GTCCCCGGCGGGGACCGCCGGACCGACGACCGAAACCAGCCGGATCCCGTCCCGCCGCAGCTCGTCGGCGAGAGCCGGCAGCTTGGGGAACCGTTCCTGGTCCACGGTGAACCCCTGGTGGGCGTCGTGATGACCGCTACCGAGGTGGACGGCGTCGAGCGGCAGCCCGTGCTCCTGATGGCCGGCGACGGCCCGCCGCACCTCGTGCTCACCGCCGTCGCCCCACCGCACGTGATGATGACCGAGGGCCCACGCGGGCGGCAGCGCGGGAGCACCGGTCAGCGACGCCCAGGCGAGCAGCACCCGCGCGGGAGTACCCACCATCACCCAGCAGCGCAGCGGGCCCCCGTCCATCCGCAGCTCGCTGGTCCCCGCCCGGTCGTGCCCGGAGCCGGCGCCCTCCGCGCCTTCCCGCAGCGTCACGGTGCCGTCCCACGAACAGTCGTGGAACGCGAGATGTGTGCCCGCGTCGGCCAGTACCAGCTGCACCGGCATCGTGAGGGGAAACGGATCGCCGCCGGCCTCGGCACCGCGACCGGGACCCGTGTTCCACAGCCGGTAGGTGCCGTCCCGCAGCCTCGGCCCCGAGGCCCGTCCCCCGAGCCCGAAGAACCGGGCGTCGGCACGCACCTCGGACCGCTGCATCCAGCGCGCCGGGCCCCCCGCCACCGGTTCCCACCACCGCGGCGGCAGCTCCCGACGCAGCACCACACCACCCGGAGTGAGCACCTCCACCGCGCCGTGCCACGAGACGGCGACCGTCACCCGCTCGGCGACCACCCGCCAGCCGCCGTTGGTGTCCGGCTCCAGCACCGCCCGCGGATCCGGGTCGGGACAGCGCCCGGCCAGCGCGTACGACGGCTCCGGAGCCGCCCCGTCCCAGCCCCAGAAGACGGCCCCGTTCACGGCGACGCGGATCCGCAGCTCGGAACGGCCGAACCGGACGACACCACCCCCGGGCCCGGGTTCCACCTCCCGTACCGGCCCCGGAGTCCGCGCGCGCTCCGCCCCGCGCGGTGGCAGCCCGGTGGCATCGGCCCGCCGCCTGCGCCACGCTGCTCGTACGGTGCGCACACCCTGAGCCGTCCCCACCGAGCCGACCGATCTCACCGAACGCACCAGGTCACGACCGTCCATGGTGCTCACCCTGCCACTGTCCGCACCTCGCACGAGTGGCGTTCAACTGCCGTTCACCCATGATCGGACCACATCTTCACGACCGGGACCATGTGGGCCGCGCCCTGGTACGGAAGACGATCACGTGGCATCGTCCCTGTCAGCCGCGTCACGCGCACACCCCAGCCCGTGCGCGCAGGACGCACACGACGCGCACAGTCCGGGAGCCGCCCATGTCGACCGTGAACCCCCAGCCGCTCTGGCAGCCAGATCCGGAACGCATCGCCCGCGCCCGGATCACCACGTTCCACGCGTGGGCGGCCGAGCACCACGGCGCCCCCGCCGAGGGCGGCTACGCCACGCTGCACCGCTGGTCCGTGGACGAGCCGGAAACCTTCTGGAAGGCCGTCACGGAGTGGTTCGACGTCCGCTTCTCGGCCCCCTACGCGCGCGTACTGGGCGACCGTTCGATGCCCGGCGCCCAGTGGTTCCCCGGTGCCACCCTCAACTACGCCGAACACGCCCTGCGCGCCGCCGCGACCCGCGCGGACGAGCCGGCGCTCCTGCACGTCGACGAGACCCACGACCCGAGGCCCGTCACCTGGGCCGAGCTGCGCCGCCAGGTCGGTTCCCTGGCAGCCGAACTGCGCGCCCTCGGCGTACGCCCCGGCGACCGCGTCAGCGGCTACCTGCCCAACATCCCGCAGGCCGTCGTCGCCTTCCTGGCCACCGCGGCGGTGGGCGGCGTGTGGACCTCCTGCGCGCCCGACTTCGGAGCCCGCAGTGTGCTCGACCGCTTCCAGCAGGTCGAACCGGTCGTCCTGTTCACCGTCGACGGCTACCGCTACGGCGGCAAGGAGCACGACCGCCGCGACGTCGTCGCCGAACTACGCCGTGAACTGCCCACCCTGCGCGCCGTCGTGCACATCCCCCTGCTCGGCACCGACGCCCCGGACGGGACACTCGACTGGCAGGCCCTCACCTCCGCGGACACCGAACCGGTCTTCGAGCAGGTGCCCTTCGAGCACCCCCTGTGGGTGCTCTACTCCTCCGGCACCACCGGACTGCCGAAGGCGATCGTCCAGTCCCAGGGCGGCATCCTGGTCGAACACCTCAAGCAGCTCGGACTCCACTGCGACCTGGGCCCGGAGGACCGCTTCTTCTGGTACACGTCGACCGGCTGGATGATGTGGAACTTCCTCGTCTCCGGCCTGCTCACCGGAACGACGATCGTCCTGTACGACGGAAGCCCCGGCTACCCGGACACAGGCGCCCAGTGGCGGATCGCCGAACGCACCGGCGCCACCCTCTACGGCACCTCCGCCGCATACGTCATGGCCTGCCGCAAGGCGGATGTGCACCCCTCGCGCGACTTCGACCTCTCAGCGGTGCAGTGCGTCGCCACCACCGGCTCCCCCCTGCCGCCCGACGGCTTCCGCTGGCTGCACGACGAGGTGCGCGACGACCTGTGGATCGCCTCCGTCAGCGGCGGCACGGACGTGTGCTCCTGCTTCGCCGGCGCCGTCCCCACCCTCCCCGTCCACGTCGGCGAACTGCAGGCACCCTGCCTCGGCACGGACCTGCAGTCCTGGGACCCGAACGGCAGGCCCCTGACCGACGAGGTCGGCGAGCTCGTGGTCACCCATCCCATGCCGTCCATGCCGATCTACTTCTGGAACGACCCCGACGGCAGCCGCTACCACGACAGCTACTTCGACACCTATCCCGGCGTCTGGCGGCACGGCGACTGGATCACCCTCACCTCCCGAGGTTCCGTCGTCATCCACGGCCGTTCCGACTCCACGCTCAACCGCCAAGGCGTCCGCATGGGGTCGGCGGACATCTACGAGGCCGTCGAGCGCCTTCCCGAGATCAAGGAATCCCTCGTCATCGGCATCGAACAGCCCGACGGCGGCTACTGGATGCCCCTGTTCGTCCACCTGACACCGGGCGCCGTGCTCGACGAGGGACTGAAGGGCCGCATCCAGCGGACCATCCGCGAGGAACTGTCCCCACGCCACGTCCCCGACGAGATCATCGAGGTGCCCGGTGTCCCGCACACCCTGACCGGCAAACGCATCGAGGTCCCGGTCAAACGCCTCCTCCAGGGCACACCGCTGGAGAAGGCGGTCAACGCCGGCTCCGTCGACAATCTGGACCTGCTCACGTTCTACGAGGACCTGGCCCGCAAACGCGCCTGACCTCACCCTGCCCGCCCGGTCCGCAGCCGCCCGCCCGGACGCCGTTGTCAGTACCCCTGGTTACTGTGAGTGAGCATTGATCGACTGTACAGGGGGAGACATGACGTACACCGACCACCGCACCATGCGACGCGTCCTGCGCCGCGAGATCGCGGGCACCATCGGGCTGCTGACCGACGAGCACGACTTCCGCGCCATGCGGCACTACCGGAGCTTCCTCTTCGACGACCACGGCATCTACCTCGAACACGTGGAGGCCGTCCTCAGGACACGGGCCCTGCAGGGCAGCCACACCACACTGGCCCTCTTCGACCCCGAGGAGTACACGGAGTTCTGCGCACAACGCGGCCTCGACCCGGACAGCCACACCAGCCGCACCCGCTTCACGGCCGAAATCGCGGCCACCGGAGCCACCGTCCCCTACGAGGGGCAGCCCCTGACCGACCTCCTGCCCGCCCTCGTCGACGAGGGCGTCCGCCGCGCGACCTGGGAGTACGCGACCATGCTCCTCGCGCGTCTCGGAGCCTGTCCCTCGTGCGGCGAGGACCTGGGCCGCGAAGCCTTCACCCGAGCCTCCCGGCTGCTCGTCCGCATCCTCGACACGGCAGGTCCCGGGAGCCGGCACCTCGTCTGCAGCGTCTCCGGACCACCCGAGACCCTGGTCGCCGTCCTCCACGCCGACGACAACGGCGGACGCCTGGAACTGGACGACACCGAGATCCTCGAATTCACCACGGTGCTGGCCGTCGGCCTCGCCACCGACAAGCCGGGCGGGCTCGTCATGCGGACCACCGCCCCGGGCACCCCCGACCGCGTCCACGGCTGGCGGTTGCGCGCCCATGGCCTCGAGCCCCTCACCGCAGGGGAGGTCTTCGACGCCTACTGCACCGACATCGAATCGGGAGACCCCATCCCGCCCGAGTCCAACGTCGACTACTGCGAGCCGCCCGACCTCGGGGAGGACCCGAGCCCGTCCCACCACCACTGAACCCCGAACGGAAAGGGGACGCAGAACGGAGAGGGAAACGGGGAGCGGCCGCCAAGAAGGGGCGCCCCTTGCATGGAGCGCCCCTTCGGGAACAGCGGCGGCGATCGTCAGCCCGCCTACCGTGTCCTGCCTGCCCTGCTACTCGCCCGACAGCACCGTCTGAGCGGCCCTACGGGCCTCCTCGGCACTGTCCGTCGCACGGGCCGCCGCCGCGGCCCGCTCGCACTGCGCCAGAGTGAACTTCGCCAGCGCCGCCCGCACATAGGGGATGGACGCCGCACCCATGGAGAGGGAGGTGACACCCAGACCGGTCAGCACCGAAGCGAGCAACGGGTCGGACGCGGCCTCACCGCAGACACCACAGCTCTTGCCCTCGGCCTTGGCGGCCTCCGCCGCCAAGGCCACCAGGTCGAGCAGTGCGGGCTGCCACGGATCCTGCAGCCGGGACACCGCCCCCACCTGACGGTCCGCGGCGAACGTGTACTGCGCGAGGTCGTTCGTCCCCAGCGACAGGAACTCCACCTCCTGCAGGATCGAGCGCGCCCGCAGTGCGGCCGACGGAATCTCGACCATCGCACCGAACTTCGCGTGCAGCCCCGCCTCACGGCATGCGTCGGCGAAGGCCTTGGCATCGGCCCGGTCCGCCACCATCGGGGCCATCACCTCAAGGTGGACGGACAGCCCTTCCGAGGCCTTGACCAGCGCCGACAGTTGGGTACGCAGCACCTCGGGGTGGTCGAGCAGAGACCGGAGACCGCGCACGCCCAGTGCCGGGTTCGGCTCGTCCGCCGGGGTGAGGAAGTCCAGCGGCTTGTCCGCGCCCGCGTCCAGCACCCGCACGACCACACGGCCCTCGGGGAACGCCTCGAGCACCTGACGGTAGGCCGCGACCTGCTTCTCCTCGGAGGGAGCGTTCTTGCTGTCGTCCAGGAAGAGGAACTCGGTACGGAAGAGGCCGACACCCTCCGCGCCCGCCTCGACCGCGGCCGGCACATCCGCCGGACCGCCGATGTTCGCCAGCAACGGCACCGTGTGACCGTCGGCGGTCGCACCGGGCCCGGTCGACGCGCTCAGCGCCGCCCGACGCTCGGCCGCCGCGGCCTCGAGCTGCCCCTTCTTCTTCTCGCTCGGGTTCACGAAGATCTCACCGGTGCTGCCGTCGACGGCGATCAGTGTCCCTTCGGCGAGCTCACCGGCACCGGGCAGGGCCACCACGGCCGGCACACCGAGCGCCCGAGCCAGGATCGCGCTGTGACTGGTGGGTCCCCCTTCCTCGGTCACGAAACCGAGCACCAGGGTCGGGTCCAGCAGCGCCGTGTCCGCCGGGGCGAGATCACGGGCCACGAGGACATAGGGTTCGTCGCTGTCCGGAACACCCGGCATCGGAACCCCGAGCAGCCGGGCGACGATGCGGTTCCGCACGTCGTCGAGGTCGGCCACGCGACCCGCCAGATACTCACCGGCAGCGGCCAGCAGCTCGCGGTAGGCGGCGAACGCGTCGTACACCGCACGCTCGGCGGTACTGCTTTCGACGATGCGACGTTCCACGTCCGTCATCAGCTCGGGGTCCTGGGCCATCATGGCCTGGGCCTCGAGGACCGCCTGGGCTTCGCCGCCCGCCAGATTGCCGCGCGCCATCAGATCGGCCGCCACCGCCTCCACGGCCTTGCGGGCGCGCCCCTGTTCACGCTCCGCCTCCTCGGCCGGGATCTGTCTGGCCGGCGGCTCGAGGACCGCAGTTCCCATGTGCCGAACCTCGCCGATCGCCACACCATGGCTCACACCGACGCCTCGCAGCGTTGTCTCCATCTCACCTGTCTCCGGTAATGCGGCGGTATCCGCCGCCGTGTGGGTTGCCCTGCTTGCCGTCGGGCGACGGCACCGGCGTCACTTCCAGAGGAAGAGGGAGTCGCCGGCCTTGACCTCGCCGTCGTCGCGCAGTTCGGAGAGTGCCTCCACCGTGGCGTCCAAGGCCACGACCGGGCACACCGGGGACTTGCCGGAGGCCTCGACTGCCGCAGGGCTCCAGCGCACCACACCCTGACCGCGAGTCACGGTGTCGCCCTTGTTGACGAGCAGTTCGAAGCCGTCACCGTTGAGCTGCACGGTGTCGATGCCGAGATGGGTGAGGACACCGTGACCGCTCTCGTCGACCACGACGAACGCATGCGGGTGCAGAGAGACGACGACGCCGTCGACGGGGGAGACAGCCGTGGAGGGCTCCCGCAGGGGGTCGATCGCCATACCCGGGCCGACCATGGCCCCGGAGAAGACGGGATCGGGCACGGAGTCGAGTCCGATCGCCCGTCCTGCGAGCGGGGATGTCACGGTGGTCATGGGAAGCCTCCCAGGGGCGGAGATCGGTAAGGGCCCGTCACTGTCGGTCTCGGACGGCGCACTGTGATGCAGCGTATGTCATAGGTAGTACCGGTTCCGTACGAGAGAACCGATTAGAGGTCTAGACCACTTCTTCTTGTTGATTTGCACCTGCTCCGCGGCCCCCTGTACAGTCGGGCACCTGCCTGGGGCTGGACGGCGCGATCTCGCGTCACTACCCCGCAGCAAATCCAACTTGTCAGATCCTATCCCGGGGTCAACTTCTGCGTTCTCGCAGGACGGTGGTCAGGGAGCAGGGAAAACACTGATAAAGTCGGAGCCGCCGGAAAGGGAAATCGCGAAAGCGGGACCCGGGAAGGCGAACAGCCCGAGGAAATCGGATCGGAAAGATCTGATAGAGTCGGACACGCAAGACCGAAGGGAAGCGCCCGGAGGAAAGCCCGCGAGGGTGAGTACAAAGGAAGCGTCCGTTCCTTGAGAACTCAACAGCGTGCCAAAAATCAACGCCAGATATGTTGATACCCCGACGAGCGGATCTGATCCGGTCGTTGAGGTTCCTTT
>NZ_LIQT01000416.1 GCF_001418415.1 Streptomyces hirsutus | reverse complement strand
CCCCGGTCCCGTCCCGTCCCGCTGCGTGTCCCGGTCCCGTCCCGTCCCGCCGCGTGTCCCGGCCTCACGCCCGGCCCCTCGGGCGGGCACCCCCACCAGCGGCGGAGGTACTGTCGAGGAGAATCCGCCCGCCCCGGCGGGCGGGCGCCGGCCGGCGCCGGGAGAGCCCGGACCGCAGGGCCCGAAGCACCGCGAGACCCCGACGAAACGGAGCACGCGTGACCCGCAGTGTGTACGTCACCGGTATCGACCGTGGCGACGGCCGCCAGGTCGTCGACCTGGGAGTGATGGAACTCCTGACCCGGCAGGTCGACCGGGTGGGCGTCTTCCGGCCCCTGGTGCACGACGGCCCGGACCGTCTCTTCGAGCTGCTGCGCGCCCGCTACCGGCTCACCCAGGACCCGGCGACCGTCTACGGCATGGACTACCAGAAGGCGTCCGCCCTCCAGGCCGAACGCGGCCCCGACGAACTGGTGTCGACGCTGGTCGACCGGTTCCACCTGGTCGCCCGCGAGTACGACGTCGTCCTCGTCCTCGGCACCGACTACGCCGACACCCAGTTCCCGGACGAGCTGTCCCTGAACGCCCGTCTGGCCAACGAGTTCGGCGCCTCGGTGATCCCGGTCGTGGGCGGCCGCAGGCAGACCTCCGAGTCGGTGCGCGACGAGACCCGCAACGCCTACCGCGCCTACCACAACCGGGGCTGCGACGTGCTCGCCATGGTGGTCAACCGGGTCGCCCGCGAGGACCGCGACGAGATCGCCGAACGGCTCGCCTCCCGGCTGCCCGTGCCCTGCTACGTCGTCCCCGACGAACCCGCGCTCGCCGCCCCCACCGTGGCCCAGATCGCCCACACCCTCGGCGCGAAGGTGGTGCTCGGCGACGACTCCGGACTGGCCCGCGACGCCCTGGACTTCGTCTTCGGCGGTGCCACGCTGCCCAACCTCCTCGCCGCCCTGACCCCCGGCTGCCTGCTCGTCACCCCGGGCGACCGCGCCGACCTGGTCGTCGGCACGCTGGCCGCGCACAGCGCCGGCACCCCGCCGATAGCCGGCGTGCTGCTCACCCTGGACGAGGTGCCCGGCGACCGCATCCTCACCCTCGCCGCCCGGCTCGCTCCCGGCACCCCCGTGCTGTCGGTGCCCGGCAACAGCTTCCCCACCGCCGAGCAGCTGTTCTCCCTGGAGGGGAAGCTGAACGCGGCCACCCCGCGCAAGGCGGAGACCGCGCTGGGCCTCTTCGAGCGGTACGCCGACACCGCCGAACTCACCCGGCGGGTCTCCGCGCCCAGCAGCGACCGGGTGACGCCGATGATGTTCGAGCACAAGCTGCTCGAACAGGCCCGTTCCGACCTCAGGCGGGTCGTCCTGCCCGAGGGCGACGAGGAGCGGGTGCTGCGCGCGGCCGAGGTGCTGATGCGCCGGGGGGTGTGCGCCCTCACCCTGCTCGGGCCGGTCGACCGCATCCGCAAGAAGGCCGCCGACCTCGGTATCGACCTCGGCGACACCCAGCTGATCGACCCGGCCGAATCCGAGCTGCGGGACGCCTTCGCGGAGAAGTACGCCGCCCTGCGCGCACACCGGGGCGTCAGCGTCGAACTGGCCTACGACGTCGTCTCGGACGTGAACTACTTCGGCACGCTGATGGTGCAGGAGGGGCTGGCCGACGGCATGGTGTCCGGCTCGGTGCACTCCACGGCCGCGACCATCCGGCCGGCCTTCGAGATCATCAAGACCCGGGACGACGCCTCCATCGTCTCCTCGGTGTTCTTCATGTGCCTGGCGGACCGGGTCCTGGTCTACGGCGACTGCGCGGTCAACCCCGACCCGGACGCCGAGCAGCTCGCCGACATCGCCGTGCAGTCGGCGGTCACGGCCGCGCGGTTCGGCGTGGAGCCGCGGATCGCGATGCTGTCGTACTCGACGGGCACGTCCGGCTCCGGCGCCGACGTCGACAAGGTGCGCGAGGCGACCGAGCTGGTCCGCGCGCGCCGCCCGGACCTCAGGGTCGAGGGGCCGATCCAGTACGACGCGGCCGTGGAGCCGTCGGTCGCGGCGACCAAGCTGCCGGACTCCGAGGTCGCAGGTCAGGCGACCGTGCTGATCTTCCCCGACCTGAACACCGGCAACAACACCTACAAGGCCGTGCAGCGCTCGGCCGGCGCGGTCGCGGTCGGTCCGGTGCTCCAGGGTCTGCGCAAGCCGGTCAACGACCTGTCCCGGGGCGCCCTCGTCCAGGACATCGTGAACACCGTCGCCATCACGGCCATCCAGGCCCAGTCCCCCGCCCCGGCCCCGGCCCCGAGCGAGAAGGCAGCCACCCAGTG
>NZ_LIQT01000415.1 GCF_001418415.1 Streptomyces hirsutus | reverse complement strand
CCTCCACCCCCACCCCCGTCCCGACCGCGGGCGGGTCTGCCGCCGACTGGCTCACGGAGACGGACAGCGCCCTGGGGAGACTGCGGTACGCCCGGTCCCCGGTGTCGTTCACCGGCGGCCCCCGTGACTGGGGCCGTCCGCCCGGACCGTGGGGTGCCGACGCGGCCCGGTGGGGGACGGGGCCGGTGACGAGCAGTCGGCCGGGGCGGTAAATGCGACCTTGGCGGGAAATGCACCCCTGCCCTCCACCCCGTGCTTGCCCGTTCTGTGAGCCCTTGTGAAGATCCTGGGGTGACTCTGACAAACCCCGTGTCCGGGACGACCGGCGCGCACAAGGGCGCGCGGCGTCCCGGGACCGGCCCGGCCGTCGCCGTCCTCGTGCTGGTGGCGCTGGCCGCGCTGATACCGCTCCTCGGCCCGTCCCCGGCCCTGCACGAGACCGGTGAGGCCGCCGCGCCCGGCACCAGCGGCATAGCCCTGCTCCGGACGGTGCTGTTCGCGGCGCTCGCCGTACCCGTCGGCGAGCTGTTCGTGAGACGGCTGCTGCGTTCCGTACCCGACGCTCCCCCGGCCGTGCCGCGCAGCTGGTCCACCGTCGCGAACTCCGTCGGTTTCGTGGCCGCTCTCGGGCTCGCCTGCGTCGTGGCCACCGGGAACCTGGTTCCCGACAGCCTCGCCGCCATCGACGTGGGCAGCCTGTACGGCTCGCGGGAGGGCAAGCTCGCCCTCCTGGAGGTCAACGCGTTCCTCGCCGCGGCTCTGTGCGCCGCCTCCGGCCGCCCGGGGACGCAGGTCTGGCCGCTGGCCGCGATCGTCGTCGCCGAGGCCCTGCGCGCGCACCCCGAGACCGAGTACACCCCGCTGATCGGCTCCGGGCTGACGTTGATCCACCTGGTCTGCGCCTCGCTCTGGGTGGGCGGCCTGCTGTACGCGCTGCGCGCGATGCGCGCGTGGCGGGGCTCGCCGGCGGGCGCCGTGCTGCTGGGGCTCTACGCGCGCGTGGCGGCCGTTCTGCTCGTCGCCATCACGGCGACCGGGGTGTGCAGTTCGCTGCGCCGGATGCCGCCGGAGTCGATCCTGGAGCAGCTGACGGACACGGCGTACGGGCGTGTCCTGCTCGCCAAGGTGATCCTGATGGCCGGGGTCGCGGCCCTCGCCCTGTGGGCCAGGATCCGGCTGGCCCGCGCGGCCGATCCGCTGAGCGCCGGTGCCCCCGCGCGGGCGGAGGCGTACGTTCTGGCCCTGGTGGTGGCGGTGTCGGGCCTCCTGACGGCACTGCCGGTGCCGATCCGCTGGTGAGGGGCGGGCGGTGGGGGCCTCCCACCGCCCATGGGCACGGACGCCCGGGCGGGCGCCGCTCCCGGCCGTGCGGACGAGCGCGGCCGGCGTGCACCGGAGGCACCGTCGGAGGCGGCACCCGGCACACCTCTCCGAACACTCCCGGCACCGAACGGACGTGCCCCGCGCGATGCCTGACGGGCAGGGCTGTCGGCGGGGGCCCGTATCCTCGTGAACCATGCTCGAAGACCTCACGACCGAAGCGTCCTCCCCCACCGCGTGGCCGGCCGCGTATCCGCAGGGATACGCGGTCGTCGACGTGGAGACCACGGGGCTCGCCCGGGACGACCGCATCATCTCGGCGGGCGTCTACCAGCTGGACGCGCGCGGTGAGGTCGAGGACCACTGGTACACGGTGGTCGATCCGGAGCGGGACCCCGGCCCGGTGTGGATCCACGGTCTGACGCGCGAGGCACTGCGGGGGGCGCCCCTCTTCACCGACATCGCCGGGGAGTTCGCCACCCGGCTGGAGGGCCGGGTGCTCGTCGCGCACAACGCCGTCTTCGACTGGCAGATGATCGCCCGCGAGTACGCGCGCGCCCGCGCGCAGGCGCCGGTGAAGCAGCGGCTGTGCACGATCGCCCTCTCCAAGGAGCTCGCGCTGCCGCTGCCCAACCACAAACTGGAGTCGCTCGCCGCGCACTTCGGCGTGGTCCAGCAGCGCGCGCACCACGCGCTGGACGACGCGAGGGTGCTGGCGGAGGCCTTCCGGCCCAGCCTGCGGACCGCGGCGGCGCGCGGCGTCCGGCTGCCGCTGCACGAGTGCCTGCCGCTGACGGAGTGGACGGACCGGCCCCGCACCGGGCAGGAGGCGGGCCGAGGGAGCGGCTACCGGACCACCGGTTGGCGCCCGTCCCGCAAGCGGCCGGCGTGCCCGTACCCCAACCCGGGCCGGTACGACCCGGGCAAGCCCCTCAAGCAGGGCATGCGGGTCGCCTTCTCCGGCGACACCTCCGTGGAGCGGGACCTGCTGGAGGACCGGGCGACCGAGGCCGGGCTGCATGTCGCCACCAGCATCTCCCGGCTGACCAGTCTCCTGGTCACCAATGATCCGGACTCGGGCACGTCCAAGGTGGTCAAGGCCCGGCAGTACGGCACCCCGGTCATGGACGAGGCGGCGTTCGGACAGCTGCTGCGCGACGTCGAACCCGCCTCGGAGGGCTGACCCCGTACGCCCGGCCCGCCGGGCAGGCCCTAACCGCTCACACTGCCGACCTTGTCCACGATGCCGGCCTTCCCTTCCGCGCGGGCGCAGTGCGCTCCGCAGTACCAGTGGCCGTCGACCTCGACGCCCTGGCCGATGATCTGCACCCGGCAGTGCTCACAGATCGGGGCCATGCGATGAATCGCACAGGCGAACGAATCGAATACGTGCGCGGAACCGTCCTGGGTCGTGACGGTGAACGCCAGCGCGTAGTCGTTCCCGCACACTTCGCAACGTGTCATAAACCGCATCGTTGGGGCCGGGCGGGGCGCTGGCAAGCCGAGGGGGGCCGCCGCCCGGAGGTTCTACCCGGTCGGCGCAGCGGCCCGGAGGGAGTCGCCGCGACTCCCCCGGCCCGAGGGCTCCCGTCCGGCCGGTTCTCGGTGAGGGCCGGGGCGGGATCGTCGACCGGGTGTGCGGACGTACCCGCCTGAATGCACCCCCCGGCCCTGGTTGTACGGTCGTGGGGTGTACCGCTTCCTGTTGTCCCGCCAGTGGGTGATTCTCACTCTGCTGGCGCTCGCGCTCATCCCGACGATGGTCGAGCTGGGCTTCTGGCAGTTGCACCGTCACGAGCGCCGGGTCGCGTTGAACCAGGTGATCGCCGACTCCCTGGCGGCGAAGCCGGTGCCCGCCGAGTCGCTGACCGCGCCCGGGGCGAAGGTCGACGGCGACCACCTGTACCGCGGGGTGACGGCGAAGGGCAGCTTCGACGCCTCCGACGAGGTCGTCGTGCGCCGCCGCACCAACGCGGACGAGGAGGTCGGCTACCACGTCCTGACCCCCTTCGTCCTGGAGGACGGCAAGGTCCTGCTGGTCAACCGGGGCTGGATCCCCGCGGACGGCCCGAGCCAGACCGCGTTCCCGAAGGTTCCCGCACCGCCCGGGGGCGAGCTCACCATCACCGGGCGGCTGATGCAGGACCAGACGACCGAGGACAGCGGCATCAAGAACCTCCAGGGCCTGCCGGACCGGCAGATCATGCTGATCAACAGCGAGCTGGAGGCCGACCGGCTCGGCAAGCAGGTCCTCGGCGGCTACGTCGACCTGACCGACCCCGAGCCGGGCGGTGACACCCCGGAGCCGATCCCCTCCCCCGAGCACGACTCGATCGGCCCTCACCTGGCGTACGCCTGGCAGTGGTGGCTGTTCGCCGCGGGCGTCCCCGTGGGCTGGGTCGTCCTCGTCCGCCGCGAGGTCCGGGAGCGGGCGGAGAAGGCGGAGCGGGAGGCGGACGCCGAGGGCGCGGAGGACACCGAGCCCGCCGCGGTGCGGCCCCTCACTCACCCGGCCCGCCCCTGATTGCCGCACCCGGCGGCCGGGCATCCGCATCTCGTGCACCGTATCGAGGACTACGCACTCATCGGCGACGAACAGACCGCTGCCCTGGTGGGCGCGGACGGCTCCGTCGACTGGCTCTGCCTGCCCCGCTTCGACTCCGGCGCCTGCTTCGCCCGGCTGCTCGGCGACGAGGACAACGGTCACTGGCGCATCGCGCCCGTGGGCGCCGAGCGGTACACGCGCCGCGCCTACCGCCGGGACACCCTCGTCCTGGACACCGAGTGGGAGACCGACGAGGGCCTGGTGCGCGTCACGGACCTGATGCCGCAGCGCGACCGCGCGCCCGACCTGGTGCGCGTCGTCGAGGGCGTCCGCGGCGAGGTGACCGTCCGCAGCACGCTCCGGCTGCGCTTCGACTACGGCTCGGTGGTGCCCTGGGTGCGCAGGGCGGACGGCCACCGGGTGGCGGTCGCCGGGCCGGACTCGGCGTGGCTGCGCAGTGTGCCGGAGGTGCCCACCTGGGGCGAGGACCTCGGCACGCACTCCGAGTTCACGGTCGCGCCGGGCGAGCGGGTCGCGTTCGTCCTCACCTGGCACCCGTCCCACGAGCCGCGCCCGCCGCTGGTGGATCCGTACTCCTCGCTGCGGCACAGCATCGCCGACTGGCGCGCGTGGGCGTCCCGCTGCCGTTACGACGGGCCGTACCGGGACGCGGTCGTGCGGTCCCTGATCACACTCAAGGCGCTCACCTACGCGCCGACGGGCGGCATCGTCGCCGCGCCCACCACCTCCCTGCCGGAGGAACCGGGCGGGGTGCGCAACTGGGACTACCGCTTCTGCTGGCTGCGCGATTCCACGCTGACCCTGAACGCGCTGCTGGCGGCCGGCTACCAGGACGAGGCGGAGGCGTGGCGCAACTGGCTGCTGCGCGCGGTCGCGGGCGACCCGGCAGATCTTCAGATCATGTACGGGGTGGCGGGTGAGCGGCGGCTGCCCGAGACCGAACTGCCGTGGCTGTCCGGCTTCGACGGCGCCACTCCGGTACGGGTCGGGAACAACGCCGTCAACCAGCTCCAGCTGGACGTGTACGGCGAGGTCGTGGACTCGCTGGCACTGGCCCGACGGTCGGGCCTGTCCCCGCACCCGGACGTGTGGGCGCTGCAGAGGGTGCTGCTGGACTTCCTCCGGTCGGTCTGGCGGCAGCCGGACGAGGGGCTGTGGGAGGTACGCGGCGGCCGGCGGCACTTCGTGCACTCCAAGGTGATGGTGTGGGTGGCCGCCGACCGTGCCGTGCGCCTCCTGGAGGAGAACCCGGACCTCGACGGCGACGTCGAGCGCGATCTCAAGGACTGGCGCGCGTTGCGCGACGAGGTGCACCGTGACGTGTGCGAGAAGGGGTACGACCCCGAGCGGAACACCTTCACGCAGTCCTACGGCTCGCGGGAACTCGACGCCGCGCTGCTGCTGATCCCCCGGGTGGGCTTTCTGCCGCCCGACGACCCCCGGGTCCTCGGTACCGTCGACGCGATCCACGCGGAGCTGGGACAGGACGGGCTCGTGCGCCGCTACACCCCGGACCGGAACGACGTCGACGGTCTGCCCGGCGTGGAGGGCGCCTTCCTGGTGTGCTCGTTCTGGCTCGCGGACGCCCTGCACATGACGGGTCGGACGGCTCAGGCGCGCGAGCTGTTCGAACGGCTGCTGGGACTCGCCAACGACGTGGGTCTGCTGGCGGAGGAGTACGACCCGGTCGGCGAGAGGCTGCTGGGCAACTTCCCGCAGGCGTTCAGTCACATCGGTCTGGTGAACACCGCTCTCGCCCTGTTCGGAAGCGAGGAGGCAGGATAGGGACCATGGATCTTGGACTGAAGGACCGGGTGTACGTAGTCACCGGGGCGACCCGCGGGCTGGGCAACGCCACCGCGCGCGAGCTGGTGGCGGACGGCGCGAAGGTGGTCGTCACCGGACGGGAGCACGAGAGCGTCGCCGAGGCGGCCGCAGATCTGGGGCCGGACGCGGTCGGCGTGGCGGTCGACAACGCCGACCCCGGGGCGGCGGCGCGGCTGATCGCGACCGCGCGCGAGCGGTTCCACCGTTTCGACGGCATCCTCGTCAGCGTGGGCGGACCTCCGCCCGGGTTCGTGGCCGACACCACCGACGAGCAGTGGCAGGCGGCGTTCGAGTCGGTGTTCCTGGGCGCGGTGCGGATGGCCCGGGCCGCCGCGGCGGAGCTGGGCGAGGGCGGTGTCATCGGCTTCGTGCTGTCCGGCTCGGTGCACGAACCGCTGCCCGGCCTGACCATCTCCAACGGGCTGCGCCCGGGGCTGGCCGGCTTCGCCAAGTCCCTCGCGGACGAGCTGGGCCCGCGCGGCATCCGGGTCGTGGGGGTGCTCCCGGGGCGCATCGACACGGACCGCGTCCGTGAGCTCGACTCCCTCTCCGCCGATCCGGAGGCCACCCGCCAGGCGGCCCAGTCCCGCATCCCGCTGCGCCGTTACGGCACCCCTGCGGAGTTCGGCCGCGCCGCCGCCTTCCTCCTCTCCCCGGCCGCCTCCTACGTCACGGGCGTCATGGTCCCGGTGGACGGCGGGGTGCGGCACGGGTTCTGAGGGGCGTTCCGGAGGCGGGGCCGCGCGGAACGGCCCCGTCAGCGGCGCAGCAGGAGCGAGGTCACGCGCAGCCGTCCGCTGTGGATCCACACGTCGGAGTACTCCACCGGCCGCCCGTCGTCCAGATAGGTGACCTGCTGGAGGTACTGCACCGGGCTGCCCTGTTCCACGGCCAGGGCGCGGGCGGTCTCCTCGGTGGCCGCCTCGGCGCTGAACGTGCGACGGGCGGTGGCGATCCGGAGACCGAACGTGCCCTCCAGCTCGCCGAAGAGGCTCGAGGACGTGAAGTCCGCCCGCTCGATGCCGGGCGCGAGGTCGGCCCGCACGAAGTTGAACAGGAGCGCGACCGGGCCCTCGGGGATGGTGCGCACCCGCACCAGGCGCAGTACCTGGGCGTCGGGGGAGGTCAGGTCGAGCAGGGCGGCGACGGGCCGGGGCGGGGTGATCAGGGAACACTCCCGCACTTCGGTGGTGGCGACGACGCCCTGGCTGGCGAAGTCCTCCGAGAGGGTGCTCAGCTTCTGGGCGATCGACGGTTCGATGACCGTGGACGTGACGAACGTGCCGCGTCCGCGGACCTGCCGCAGCAGCCCTTCCTCGATGAGGGTCGTCAGGGCGCGGTGCACCGTGCCGCGGCTGACGCCGAACTCCTGGGCCAGTTCGGGCTCGCTCTTGAGCCGGTAGTGCGCCGGCCACTGACCGCTCGCGATGCGCAGGCGGATGTGTTCCGAGATCTGCACGTGGATCGCGGTGGGGACGTTGCGCCGGATGCCCGGAAGACCTCCTTCGTCGGCCGTCACGGTCACGCGTCTCCTCTCCAGGTGGATGCGCCGTGCCCCGGCCGGAGGAGGCCGGGGCACGGCAGCCGGTCGGTCACAGCCGCCCGGCGGCTGGTCAGTAGCTGACGGTGTGATCGTCGCCGGTGTCGGTGACGATCGCCTTGCCGGCACTCGTACCGAGCAACGAGGCGCCGGCACGCAGGAGTTCCAGGGACTGGCGGTAGGACTTGATGGAGCCCGACGCCTTCACCCGGACACCGTCGCGGGCCCGGTCGACAAGGTAGCGGACGCTTTCCGGCCCGGCCGTCTCGATCTGCCCGCTGCTGGCGTTCTTGAGGTAGGCGACGCCGGCTTCCATGGCCAGTTCGACGGCGGCCTCCTTCTCCTGCGCGCTGAGCAGCGGCAGCTCCAGCATGACCTTGACGGGGCCTCCGAAGGCGCGGACCACACCCGCGATGTCCTCGCGGAACTCATCGTACTTGCCGCTCTTGAGCCAGCCGACCTGTACGCCGATGTCGAGCTGGGTGGCGCCGAGCCGGGCTATCTCGGCCGCTTCGGCCGCCTTGCCCGCGCTGGTCATGACGCCCACCGTGGGGAAGTCCAGGGCGGAGGCGACCTCGACACCGGTGCCGCGCAGTTCGGCGACCACGACGGGGAGCCAGGAGGCGGGGACCATCGCGGCGTTGAAGCCGTAGGTGACGGCCTCCTGCGCGTGGGCGACCATGTCGTCGCGGGTGGCGTCGGGCTCGATACGGGTGTGCTGGATGTAGGGGGCCAGCTCGGCCGGGCTGAGCTTCAGCTCGGCGGCGGGGGTCGTCACGGTCTCGGACACGGGTTGTCTCCCTGAGAGGTGGGGGTGGTGCGGGCGGCGGAACGGTCCGGCGCCCACGACGTCGGATCCCGGGGGATCAGAGCTTGGAGGCGTACTCCGGAGGGACGACGACGTCCTCCTTGTCGAACCAGCGGGGCGCGTCGACACCGCAGAACAGGCCGATGTTGCCCCAGGGTTCGAAGGCGCCGGTGCGGACGACGACCTTGGCCTGGCGGGCCAGTTCGCCGAGCACCTCGGTGTGCGGCCGGGTGGTGAACTCGGCGCCGGAGAACCTCTCGCGCAGCCATGCGTCGAGCCGGGGGTGACGGGTGGGGACGTCCTCGGCCCGCACCACGCCCTCGACGACGAGTTCGTCGGCGATCAGCCCGAGCACGGTCCGCAGGTCCGGAAGGTTCTCCGCGATCGCCAGGTCGACGCGGTGGGCGTCCCGGGGGACGGGGAAGCCCGCGTCGACGACCAGCAGCAGGTCGGTGTGGCCGAGGGTGGCCAGGGCCCCGCTCAGTTCGGCGTTGAGGATGCCGTGTCGTTTCATGGTCGTTCCCTTCTGTGGTGAGGAAGTTGATGCTCAGGCGGCCGACGCCGCTCCGGTCGCCAGGGTCATGATCGATTCCTCGGTCGCCTCGGCCGACGGCACGATGCCGGCGACGCGGCCTTCGCTCATCACGACGATCCGGTCGGTCAGGGTGAGCAGTTCGGGCAGGTCCGAGGAGGAGCAGAGGATCGCGAGGCCCTTCTCCGCCAGCTCGAACAACTGCTCGTAGATCTCCGCCTTCGCTCCGACGTCCACCCCGCGGGTGGGTTCGTCGAGGATCAGCACGGCCGGGTCGATCGCCAGCCAGCGGCCGAGGACCACCTTCTGCTGGTTGCCGCCGGACAGGCTGGTGATGGGCTGCTCCATCGTTGCGGTCTTGACCCGCATGCGCTGTGCCTGTTCGGTGGCCTGCCGGTTGAGGGCCCGGCGGCGGAGCAGTCCGAACCGGCTGAGCCGCTCGGTGGCCAGCGCGCCGACGTTGTCACCGACGCTCATGGTCGTCAGCAGGCCCTGGGCGCGGCGCTCGCCGGGGACGAACGCCAGGCGGCGGCCGACGCTGGCGACGGGGTTGCGCCGCTGGTAGGGCTCGCCCAGGAGTTCCACCTCGCCGCCGGTGCCGCGGTCGCCGCCGAAGATGTTGTGCAGCAGTTCCACCCGCCCGGAGTCCGGCAGTCCGGCCACTCCGAGGATCTCGCCGGGCCGGATCTCCAGGGACACGTCCCGGTGCCGGCGGCCGGTCAGCCCGGCCAGGCGCAGGGCGGGCGCGACGCCGGGGTCGGGCCGGTGGTCGGGACGCCGTTCGAAGTGGCCGAGGCGGCGGCCGACCATGGCGGCGACCGCCTGGTCGGGGGTGGTCTCGGAGTTCCGCCAGGAGGCGACGTGGGAACCGTCGCGCAGCACCTCGATGCGGTCGGCCAGCCGGAAGACCTCCGGCATGCGGTGGGAGACGTAGAGCAGGGTGGTGCCGTCCGCCTTGAGGCCGTCCATCAGGGTGAACAGCCGCTCCGCCTCGGCGGGGGTGAGCATCGCGGTCGGCTCGTCCAGGATCAGGACCCGGCAGCCCCGGGCAACGGACCGGGCCACCACGACGAGCTGCTGGGTGGCCAGGTCCAGCGACCCGACGGGCGTGGCGGGGTCCAGGGCCAGGTCCAGGCGGGCCAGAATCTCGGCGGTGCGTTCCGCCATCCGGCCGCGGGAGGGGAACCAGCGGTTTCCCGGTTCCATACCGCTCAGGACGTTCTCGGCGACGCTGCGGTCGGGCAGCAGCGAGAGCTCCTGGGGAACGATCGCGACACCGTGCCGGTCCAGCATGGTGCTGGGGTCGAAGGAGGTCACCTGCTCCCCGAAGACGGTGACGGTGCCCTCGCTGGGCGGCTGGAGACCGGCGAGGATCTTGAGCAGGGTGGACTTCCCCGCGCCGTTCTCTCCGAGCAGCGCGGTGACCTCGCCGGCGGGGACGTCGAAGGAGACGTCGGACAGGGCGCGCACCGGGCCGAAGCTGCGGGACAGTCCGCGTATCTCGACGGCCGTGGCGGCCTCCGTGGCGGCCTGGGGCGCGGCGGTCACTTCTCCACCGTCGCTTCACCGAGGTTGTCCCGGGTGACGAACTGGGCCCCGGTGTTCACGCCGCTGATCTCCGTGCCCTCGTCGAGGAAGTCGTGGAGCACCTTGACGGCCTGGTAGCCCTGCTCGGTCGGGTTCTGGCTGATCGTGAAGTCGACCACCCCGCTCTCGAGGTACTCGGCGGTCTGCGGCAGCAGGTCGAACCCGCCGACGGTGACGGCGTCCTTCTTCTTCGCGCCCGCCACCCACTTGGCGGCGGCGGTCGTGGAGCAGCAGTCGAGACCCGCGACCGCGACGACGCCGGACTGCCCGGACATCGTGGACTCGACGGTGTTGTACGCGGCGCTGGGCTCGTTCCCGACGTTGACCGGGCCGACGATCTCCAGGCCGCTTCCGGACATGCCCTGTTCGAATCCGCTGAACCGGTCGTGGGACCAGCCGGCTCCGGTGTCCACCGAGAAGACGACGACCTTGCCCTTGGCGTCGGCGCCGAGTTCCTCGCGGAGCCGCTCGGCCTGCGCCTTGCCCGAAGCCTTGAGGTCCTGGCCGACGAAGCCCATCTGCTCCGAGTCCGGGTTGTCGGTGTTGAAGGAGACGACGGGGACACCGGCCTTGTACGCCTGGGCTATGACGGGCTTGAGGGCGTCGCTGGACGCGGAGGAGACGGCGAGGCCGTCGACGGCCTTCTGCTGCAGCAGCGTCTGGATCTCGGAGACCTGCTTGGCCGCGTCGCCGCCGGTGGGCCCGATCAGGCTCGCCTCGACGCCGAGTTCCTTGCCCGCCTTCTTCATGCCCGCGCCGATGGGCGTGGCGAAGGCCAGGGACGGGTCGTGGTAGCTGAGCTTGATCCGCAGCGGCTTGCCGTCGTCGATGCGCTGCTGGACGTGGGCGGCGAGCTTGAACCCGTCGTCGGAACCCGCGCTGTCGGCGGAGGTGACGGCTCCGCAGGCGGTGAGGCCGAGGACGGTGGTGGCGGTGGCCACGGCGATGAGGCTTCTGAGGGGGAGACGAGAGGACACGGGAGACTCCTTTGTCACGGGGTGTCGCTGGGAGCGGCGGCCCGGGGGCGTTCTGCAGCGGCTGCGGCGGCCGGCTGTGCGGGGCGTGTGCGGCCGGGCGCAGGTGGTCGGGGAGGGTCCTGGGCAGGGGGAGG
>NZ_LIQT01000414.1 GCF_001418415.1 Streptomyces hirsutus | reverse complement strand
GGGCGAGGGGGTGTGGGCGCGGTCGATCTGCTGCATCAGGGCTTCCTTGTGACGGAGGTGACGGCTCGGCGGGAGGTCCCATTCGGCCGATGCCAGCAGGTCCTCCGCCGCACTCCGGGCGGAGCCCGCGCGGGGCTGGTGGTCGGCGTTCATCGGGTTTCCTCCCGCAGGAACAGGGCCGCGAACGCGGCCTCACTCTCCATCTCTCCGTGGGCGCCCGGTGGTTCCGCTTTCCGTCCGGGCGGTGGGACGGAGCTGATCCGGGCCAGTCGCGCCCGGGCGCGCGAGAGCCGCGACCGCACGGTGCCCACTGGAACGCCGAGCGCCTCGGCGGCCTGCCGGTAGTCCAGCCCGGCCGCCACGCACAGGGCGATCACCTCCCGGTCCTGGCGTCGCAGTCGGCACAGGGCGTCGTGGACCATCGCGAGCCGGCGGGCGTCGTCGATCCGGCCGGCCGTCTCGTCCGCGAAGTCCTCGACCTGGCGGGGTTCGGGGCTGCGCGCCAGGAAGGCGAGCCGCCGGCGCAGACCGCGGTTGGCGTTGTGCGCCTTGTTCGTGGCGATGCCGAGCAACCACGGCTTGAGCGAGCCGCCCTCCGGTTCCACCGATTCCCGGGTGCGCCAGGCGGCGAGGAAGGTCTCGGACATCGCTTCCTCGGCCTCCGACCAATTGCCGGTCAGCCGCAGGGCATGGTTGTAGACCGCCCGCGCGTGCCGGTCGTACAGGTCGGCGAACGCGGCACGGTCCCCCGAGCGTATGCGCGCACGCAACGACTCCGCTGGTTCTGTAGGGCTCACACTCTTTACTCTCCGCCGCCCCCGCCCGGTTCCTGTGGCATGGGCCACAGCACTGCCGGAAGGGGCAGGGTGCTGTCGGAGCGGGGCTCACCGGTCCGGTCGCCTTCCTGACCAGTGGCGCCGTGCGGGTCCCGGCGGTCGGGCCGACTGCCGTGGCGGCGGTGACCATGGGGCGTACTACGACCATCGCGGGGAAAGCACGCCTCCGCGCAACGGTGACGCAGGCCCGGGTCCTCTCATGAGGGGCTCGTGGGCGTCAGCCGGTCCTGGGGTGCTTGCCGGGCCCCTCGGCGCCGGAGGACAGCGGAGTGGGCGACAGGGTGGTGTCCTCCTCACCGGGTTCCAGAAGGGTGTCGGCGGCGCCGACGATGAGGGGGTCGGGTGTGCCGACCGCCTCACTGTCCTTGCTGGCGTAGTCGATGCGCGACAGCAGACTGCGCATGGTCTCCAGCCGGGCGCGCCGCTTGTCGTTGCTCTTGACGACGGTCCAGGGGGCGTGGGCGGTGTCCGTGGCGCGGAACATGTCGACCTTCGCCTCGGTGTAGTCGTCCCAGAGGTCCAGCGACGCCAGGTCGGTGGGCGAGAGCTTCCACTGGCGGACCGGGTCGACCTGCCGGATCGCGAAGCGCGTGCGCTGCTCGGAGCGGGACACGGAGAACCAGAACTTCACCAGCAGGACGCCGTCGTCGACCAGCATCCGCTCGAAGGCCGGGCACTGGTCGAGGAACAGCTCGTACTCGTCCTTGGAGCAATACCCCATCACGCGCTCCACGCCGGCCCGGTTGTACCAGGAGCGGTCGAAGAAGACGATCTCACCGGCCGTCGGCAGATGCGCGATGTGGCGCTGGAAGTACCACTGGCCCGCCTCGCGTTCGGTGGGCTTGTCCAGGGCGACCACGCGTGCGCCACGCGGGTTGAGCCGCTCGGTGAGCCGCTGGATCGTGCCGCCCTTGCCGGCCGCGTCACGCCCCTCGCACACGACGACCAGGCGTGCGCCGGTGTCCTTGACCCACCGCTGGAGCTTGAGCAGCTCGATCTGCAGGATGCGCTTGGTCCGCTCGTACTCCCTACGGCTCACCTTGCGGTCGTACGGATGGTTCTCCTGCCATGTCCGGATGGGACGCCCGTCCGCGTCCAGCACGATCGGCTGCTCCCGCCGACTGGCGTCCACCGTCAACCCGTCCAGCAGCTTGTCCGCTTCTTCGGCGTTCATCACCGGTCTCCCCGCTCGGTCCGCTCGGTCCGCTCGGTCCGCACAGTCGGTCAGAAGGGCATACGGCCGCGGGAGCGGCGACCTGCCGAACCGCTGCGGCTCACCGCACGCGAACCGGTGTGGAAGGGCTTGCTGAGGAGCCGGCCCAGGATGCCGGGCGCCTTGCCACCGGCCCGCGCCCCGGCACCGAGCGTACGGTGCGTGCCGCGTTCGGGACGGCGGGAGAGACCGGGGACGAGGAAGGCCAGGACCGCACACACGGCGATGACGGCGACGACTACCATGATCGGCTCCCTCTGCTGGTGGACCGACATACGGGTGCCCCGCCTCGTCCCACCCATGTGAGCAGCGAAGGCTCCGGTCCGGGACCGGTCCGATCACCGGCCCTCACCCGCACCTGCCGCGGCACGCGCCCGGCGTCGTCGTCGCTTCGGCCCGGACATGTCCTCGGTGTCGGAGCCCCGGGGATCAGTTCTCCGCCACGCTGAACCATTCGGTGCCGCCGACCAAGTGCTCGTAGACGGGACGGCCCTGGCTGCCGCTGGTGCGGAACGGTTTTCCGTGGTCGTCGATCCGTGTGGTTCCCTGACGGCCGCCGCTGGACCACTGCAGCTCCGCGTACCAGTTCACGTCGTGGGCACGGGCGCGGGCGGTGATGTACAGCACCTCGGGGTCGGACCGGCTGACCTTGTAGGGGAAACCGCGCTGGCCGGCCTTCGGCACGACGGTGGGGTGACCGGCGTCGAGGTCCGTGTCGAACGACCTCGTCTCCACGCCTCCGCCGCAGCCCGACGACCCCAGGTACGCGTTCCAGGCCGGGGGTGCGCTCGAGCTGACCACGCGGACGTGCAGGGACTCGATGACGACGGCTTCGTCCCCGGTGCCCTGGACGGTCAGCGCCACCCGCTGCCGGTCGGCGGCGATGGCGCCGTGCGCCTTCACCCAGCCCGGCACGTCCTGCCCCATCACCGGCGGTGAGACTTCGCCGGGAGGCCGGTTGATCAGGTACTTCCCCTCGCACTGCGGGTCGTCCCAGGCATAGGTGCGGGTGCTCACCGTGAGCGGGACCTCATCGCCGCCCCGGGCGCGGCCCGTGCCGGTGCTGGGCGCCGACGGCTCGGCGTCGGGCTTTCCGGGGGCCGGAGCCGGGGCCGGGGAGCGGCTCGGGCGCGCGGAGGGGG
>NZ_LIQT01000413.1 GCF_001418415.1 Streptomyces hirsutus | reverse complement strand
CGGCAGGACCGCCCCGAGCGCCAGGACCGCCCGGACAGACAGGACCGCCAGGAGCGCGAGCAGTACGAGGACTACGACAGCTACGAGGGCTACGGCCGGCGCCGCGCCGACCAGCATCCCGGACCGCCCGGCGACCAGCTCCCCACCGCCCGCCCGGCCTACCCCTCGGAGTACCAGCGCCCGGAGCCCGGCTCCTGGCCTCGCCCGGCACAGGACGAGTACGGCTGGCAGCAGCAGCGTCTCGGCTTCCCGGACCGCGACCCGTACGCCTCGCCGTCCCAGGAGACGTACGGCTCCCAGGACGGCTACGGAGGCGCGCCCTCGCAGGACTACCGTCCGCAGCCGATGGAACGTCCCTCCTACGACCAGCAGCGCTCCGACTACAAGACATCCCGCGCGGAGTACGAGCGCAAGGACTACAAGCGCGGCGACTACGACCAGCGCGACGCCGTCCGCCGCGAGCTGCCGGAACCTCCCCCGGGCGCGGGTCACGTCCACCGCGGCGGCCCCGTCGGCCCGAACCTGCCCGCCAGTGGTGCGCCCGGCCCGCTGGCCGCGCAGCCCGCACCGGCGGCCGGCCCCGGTGAGCCGACCGCGCGGCTGAACCCGAAGTACCTCTTCGACACGTTCGTCATCGGTGCCTCCAACCGCTTCGCGCACGCGGCGGCGGTGGCGGTGGCGGAGGCCCCCGCGAAGGCGTACAACCCTCTCTTCATCTACGGGGAGTCCGGGCTCGGCAAGACGCACCTGCTGCACGCGATCGGGCACTACGCGCGCAGTCTCTATCCCGGCACCCGGGTGCGGTACGTGAGCTCGGAGGAGTTCACCAACGAGTTCATCAACTCCATCCGCGACGGCAAGGGCGACAGCTTCCGCAAGCGGTACCGGGAGATGGACATCCTGCTGGTCGACGACATCCAGTTCCTCGCGGACAAGGAGTCGACGCAGGAGGAGTTCTTCCACACCTTCAACACGCTGCACAACGCCAACAAGCAGATCGTGCTCTCCAGCGACCGGCCGCCCAAGCAACTGGTGACGCTGGAGGACCGGCTGCGGAACCGTTTCGAGTGGGGTCTGATCACCGACGTCCAGCCACCGGAGCTGGAGACGCGGATCGCGATCCTGCGCAAGAAGGCGGTGCAGGAACAGCTCAACGCCCCGCCGGAGGTGCTGGAGTTCATCGCTTCCCGGATCTCACGGAACATCCGTGAGCTGGAGGGCGCGCTGATCAGGGTGACGGCCTTCGCCTCGCTCAACCGGCAGCCGGTGGACCTCGGGCTCACCGAGATCGTCCTGAAGGACCTGATGCCCGGCGGAGACGACTCCGCACCGGAGATCACCTCGACGGCCATCATGGGCGCGACCGCCGACTACTTCGGGCTCACGGTCGAGGACCTGTGCGGCACCTCGCGCGGACGCGCGCTGGTGACCGCGCGGCAGATCGCGATGTACCTGTGCCGCGAGCTGACCGACCTGTCGCTGCCGAAGATCGGCGCGCTGTTCGGCGGCCGCGACCATACGACGGTGATGCACGCGGACCGGAAGATCCGCAATCTGATGGCGGAGCGGCGCTCCATCTACAACCAGGTCACCGAACTCACCAACCGCATCAAGGCCGGCTGAGGCCTCCCAGCCCCCTCGCAGTCAGGCATCCGTGACCAGGGGCTGGTGACAGGTCGCCCGTGGTGGGCACGAGGGGATCCGGCGCCCGCCCGCAGCTGTCCTGGTCCCCTCGGGCAGGTCGTCCCCTCAGAACCGTCAGACACCCAGGAGGGGCGTCCCCGGACCACATCCGGGGACGCCCTTCTCGTGCGCCCGCCGACCCGCCCGCCGACGGAACCCAGAAGACCTTCGGGTGCCTTCCGGTGCCTCCAGGGGCCGCCGACACGCGCCGGCCGTCCCTTCAGCCGTCTCCCTCGGTCGTCCCTCACCGTCCTCGCGTCGGTCCTCGGTCGCCAGGTCGTCCTCGAGGTCCCGTCCGCTGTTCCCTTTCGGCACCGGGTTACGGCCTTCCTCCACAGATTCGGCAAGTTTTTCCCGTCCACATCCTGGGGACCGCGAAGTTGTCCCGATCCTGTCCACAGGGTTGCCCGATGGGGCACTATCAGGCCAGGTCAATCGGTTGTGGATTCGTGGACAAGCAATCTCCACAGGCTGTGGACGAAACGGTGATCCACAGGCTGTGGACAAAGTTTTCCACCGGTAACCCACAGGCAGCGGCCGGTTGTCCCCAGCGATCATCCGCTTCTCCACACGCCTGTCCACTGTTCGGCAACACGAGGCCCCTCCTCACTGGGTCGAGTGAAAGGCGTCACATCAAGGTGCCGAGGGGGCCTGTGGGAAAGACCGGCAAACCTGGGGACGGAGCTGGGGAGAACTCGGCCCTACCTGTGCACGGAGTGTGCAGAACTTTCTGTTCTCCACAGAAACCCCGAGTTGTCCACCGGCTCCGTCCCCAGGGCCAGTGGACAAAATCTAGGCTCTGAGCTGGGGAAACGAGGTTATCCACGGTATCCACAGGCCCTACTACTACTCCCAACCAGAGAGAGTGAGGAATCCGTTTCGAAGCGGGCCCTGTGCACAACTCGCCGTTTCTACGCCGGCTGCCCCTCGTCACGACTTGACCCCGAGAGGCACCTACTGTCAGTGCTGTGCGTCAGACTGTTCCCCGGTGTCCTTGCCCCTCCCAGAGGCCGAGCACACCGAGTCAGATGACGAAGGCGAAGCAGGGCGCGAGAACGCCGGCAACAGCAGGAGGCGGCTTACGGTGAAGATCCGGGTGGAACGCGACGTACTCGCGGAGGCAGTGGCCTGGGCGGCGCGCAGTCTCCCGGCCCGTCCGCCGGCGCCGGTCCTCGCAGGCCTGCTGCTGAAGGCCGAGTCGGGACAGCTGAGCCTGTCCAGCTTCGACTACGAGGTCTCCGCGCGGGTCTCGGTGGAGACGGAGGTCGAGGAGGAGGGCACGGTGCTCGTCTCGGGCCGGCTGCTCGCCGACATCTGCCGCGCCCTCCCCAACCGGCCGGTGGAGATTTCCACAGACGGTGTACGGGCGACGGTGGTCTGCGGCTCCTCGCGGTTCACGCTCCACACCCTGCCGGTGGAGGAGTACCCGGCCCTGCCGCAGATGCCGAACGCGACGGGCACGGTGCCCGGTGAGGTCTTCGCGTCCGCCGTGCAGCAGGTCGCCATCGCGGCGGGCCGCGACGACACCCTGCCCGTCCTGACCGGTGTCCGCATCGAGATCGAGGGCGACACGGTGACGCTGGCCTCCACCGACCGCTACCGCTTCGCGGTCCGCGAGTTCCTGTGGAAGCCGGAGAACCCGGAGGCCTCGGCGGTCGCCCTGGTGCCCGCCAAGACGCTCCTGGACACCGCCAAGGCACTGACCAGCGGCGACCAGGTGATCCTGGCGCTGTCCGGCTCGGGTGCGGGCGAGGGCCTGATCGGTTTCGAAGGCGCGGGCCGGCGCACCACCACGCGGCTGCTGGAGGGTGACCTCCCGAAGTACCGCACGCTGTTCCCGACCGAGTTCAACAGCGTCGCCGTCATCGAGACCGCCCCCTTCGTGGAGGCCGTGAAGCGTGTGGCCCTGGTCGCCGAGCGCAACACTCCGGTGCGGCTGAGCTTCGAGCAGGGTGTGCTCATCCTGGAGGCCGGTTCCAGTGACGACGCACAGGCTGTGGAAAGGGTCGACGCCCAGCTGGAGGGCGACGACATCTCGATCGCCTTCAACCCCACGTTCCTGCTGGACGGCCTGAGCGCCATCGACTCCCCGGTGGCCCAGCTGTCGTTCACCACGTCCACCAAGCCCGCGCTGCTCAGCGGCAGGCCCGCGGTGGACGCGGAGGCGGACGACGCCTACAAGTACCTGATCATGCCGGTGCGGCTCAGCGGCTGATCTCGTCCGCCTGACCTCGCCCGCCTGTCCATGGCCGCCCGCATCGGTCCACAGGCGTGCACAGTCCTTCCGGGTCCGGACGCCGGACCGCGGGTGTGTACCGGATCGTGCCGGACCCGGAGGGAGCGGAAGAGGGCTGGTCGGCCGGCGTCGGTGAAACCGCAGGTGAGGGCGTGCGCATGAGCGCGTATGCCCACAGATGTGCGTGAGCGCCCGGGTTTAGGGTCGGGTCGGTACGTAAGTGCCGCGGCACGCTCGTGCCGCCACGCCACGTCGCAACCTAAGGAACACAACTGATGGAGCTCGGTCTCGTCGGCCTCGGCAAGATGGGCGGCAACATGCGCGAGCGGATTCGCCGCGCGGGCCACACCGTTCTCGGATACGACCGCAACCCGGACCTCGCCGATGTCCACAGCCTGGAAGAACTCGTGGGCAAGCTCGAGGGCCCGCGCGTGGTCTGGGTGATGGTCCCGGCGGGCGAGGCCACCCAGTCGACCATCGACGAACTCGCCGAGCTGCTGCAGCCCGGCGACGTGGTCGTGGACGGCGGCAACTCCCGCTGGACGGACGACGAGAAGCACGCCGAGGAGCTGGCGGCCAAGGGCATAGGTTTCGTCGACTGCGGCGTCTCCGGCGGTGTCTGGGGCCTGGAGAACGGCTACGCGCTGATGTACGGCGGCGACAAGGAGCACGTCGCCAAGGTGCAGCCGGTCTTCGACGCCCTGAAGCCGGAGGGCGACTTCGGCTCGGTGCACGCCGGCAAGGTCGGAGCCGGCCACTTCGCCAAGATGGTCCACAACGGCATCGAGTACGCGATGATGCAGGCCTATGCCGAGGGCTGGGAGCTCCTGGAGAAGGTCGACTCGGTGACCGATGTCCGGGAGGTCTTCCGCTCCTGGCAGGAGGGCACGGTCATCCGCTCCTGGCTGCTCGACCTCGCGGTGAACGCGCTGCACGAGGACGAGCACCTGGAGGGCCTCCGGGGGTACGCGCAGGACTCCGGTGAGGGACGCTGGACCGTGGAGGCCGCGATCGACAACGCGGTCCCGCTGCCGGCGATCACCGCGTCGCTGTTCGCGCGGTTCTCCTCCCGTCAGGAGGACTCGCCGCAGATGAAGATGATCGCGGCGCTGCGCAACCAGTTCGGCGGCCACGCGGTCGAGAAGAAGTAATCCACAGAGAAGCAATCCACGAAGCAGCCGGAGCCTGAGCGTCGGGCGGTTTCGGGGCTGCAGTCCACAGGACCGCACGGCGGTCCACAACGCCTGGGGAGGTCGGCGAACGACCATGCACGTCACGCATCTGTCGCTGGCCGATTTCCGGTCCTATCCCCGGGTCGAGGTCCCGCTCGACCCGGGGGTCACGGCCTTCGTCGGCCCCAATGGGCAGGGCAAGACGAACCTCGTCGAGGCGGTCGGCTATCTCGCCACCCTCGGCAGCCACCGTGTCTCCTCCGACACTCCGCTGGTCCGCATGGGAGCCGACCGCGCGATCATCCGGGCCCAGGTCCGCCAGGGCGAGCGGCAGCAGCTCGTCGAGCTGGAACTGAACCCGGGCCGCGCCAACCGCGCTCGGATCAACAGGTCCTCGCAGGTCAGGCCCCGGGACGTGCTGGGGATCGTCCGCACCGTCCTGTTCGCGCCCGAGGACCTTGCCCTGGTCAAGGGCGATCCCGGCGAGCGGCGCCGGTTCCTGGACGAGCTGATCACCGCCCGCTCCCCGCGCATGGCCGGGGTCCGCTCCGACTACGACCGTGTTCTCAAGCAGCGCAACACGCTGCTGAAGTCCGCCGCGCTGGCCCGCCGCCACGGCGGGCGCACCATGGACCTGTCCACCCTCGACGTCTGGGACCAGCACCTCGCGCGTGCGGGTGCCGAACTGCTGGCCCGGCGACTGGATCTGATCGCCGCAATCCAGCCACTCGCCGACAAGGCGTACGAACAGCTCGCGCCGGGCGGCGGTCCCGTCGCCCTGGAGTACAAGCCGTCGGCACCCGGCGAGGCGCACACGCGCGAGGACCTGTACGAGCAGCTGTCGGCCGCACTCGCCGAGGCGCGCAAGCAGGAGGTCGAGCGGGGCGTCACCCTGGTCGGCCCGCACCGCGACGACCTGCTGCTCAATCTCGGCCGGCTGCCGGCCAAGGGCTACGCCTCCCACGGCGAGTCCTGGTCCTACGCGCTGGCGCTGCGCCTGGCCTCCTACGACCTGCTGCGCGCCGAGGGCAACGAGCCGGTGCTGGTGCTCGACGACGTCTTCGCCGAGCTGGACACCCGCCGTCGTGAGCGCCTCGCCGAGCTGGTCGCGCCGGGCGAGCAGGTGCTGGTGACCGCGGCGGTCGACGACGACGTCCCCCACGTGCTGTCGGGGACCCGGTTCGCGGTGGCCGACGGGACGGTGGAACGGGTATGAGCGAGCCGGGCAGGCCCGACAAAGCCCCCGACGACGCTCGGAAGGCGACCCCTGAGCCCTCGGGGGTCGACCTCGCGCGCGTGGCGTTGCGCGCGGCCAAGGAAGCGGCACGCGCGCGTGGGGACGTGGCGCAGCAGAAGAAGCAGGCGCGGCGCGGTGGCCTGCGCTCGGGTGCGCGCGGGGACCGGCGCGATCCCATGGCGCTCGGCGCGGCGATCAACCGGTTGCTCACCGAGCGCGGCTGGGAGGCCCCGGCCGCGGTGGGCGGCGTGATGGGGCGCTGGCCCGAGATCGTCGGTGAGGACGTGGCCAAGCACTGTGAGCCGGAGCGTTACGACGAGGACGAGCGGGTGCTGATCGTGCGCTGCGACTCCACCGCGTGGGCGACGAATCTGCGGCTGCTCGCCCCGACTCTGGTCGCCCGGCTGAACGAGGACCTGGGCCACGGCACGGTGAGGCTGATCAAGGTCAACGGACCGGGTGGCCCGGCCCGCCGCTACGGGCCGCTGCGCGCCCCCGGGAGCACCGGTCCCGGCGACACGTACGGGTGACCGAGGCCCTTTGCGAGCCATGTTCGGGGCCCTGTTTCAGGCCTTTCACAGAAGGGTGACCGACGTCACACGGAGGGCTTCCGGGAGTGTGTGCGGTCCGTCGGGGTTCCTTTCGCCGTACCCCCTGGTGGAGTGCCGGATCGCCACCTGACTCGTAAGTAGCAAAGGGTTGACGGCCGGAAGCGCTAGGTGCCCTCGTGAGCCTCCTGGGGCCCCCATCCGTATATCGGGAGTCGGGCGAGACCGGTTGAGGGCGGCACATGCGGACTCAGGCACCGGCAAACCCCCATCGATGTCCGAGCTACCGGTAGACTGGAAGCAATCCCGCCCCGATCGTGGGGACCGCCCGGGAAAAGCTGAGCAACGCTGATCAAGGCTTATCAACGCAACATGCCGCAGCCGCTCCGGCAACCCGCCGCCGAGCCAGGCTCGTGGTGTGCCAGAAAGGGCGCTTCGTGGCCGATTCCGGCAACCCCAACGAGAACATCCCGTCCACCGACACCGGCGCGAAGAACGAGGCGACCGCCCTCAACGGCGAGACCACCGCTTCGTACGACGCCAGTGCCATCACCGTCCTCGAGGGTCTGGACGCGGTCCGCAAGCGACCCGGTATGTACATCGGTTCGACCGGCGAACGAGGGCTGCACCACCTGGTGCAGGAGGTCGTGGACAACTCCGTCGACGAGGCGCTGGCCGGGCACGCGGACACGATCGACGTGACGATCCTGGCCGACGGCGGTGTCCGGGTCGTCGACAACGGCCGGGGCATCCCGGTGGGCATCGTCCCCTCGGAGAACAAGCCGGCCGTCGAGGTCGTGCTGACCGTACTGCACGCGGGCGGCAAGTTCGGCGGCGGCGGCTACGCGGTCTCCGGCGGTCTGCACGGCGTCGGTGTCTCCGTGGTGAACGCCTTGTCGAGCAGGGTCTCCGTCGAGATCAAGACTGACGGCCACCGCTGGACGCAGGACTAC
The DNA here is from genome assembly GCF_001418415.1 of Streptomyces hirsutus. Taxonomy (GTDB): domain Bacteria; phylum Actinomycetota; class Actinomycetes; order Streptomycetales; family Streptomycetaceae; genus Streptomyces; species Streptomyces hirsutus. The sequence goes on along the minus strand of NZ_LIQT01000413.1, from coordinate 5,520 downwards.
AAGATGGGTGTCCCCACGGCACCGCTGGCCCGGCACGAGGAGGTGGAGGAGACCGGGACGACGGTCACCTTCTGGGCCGACCCGGACATCTTCGAGACCACCGAGTACTCCTTCGAGACGCTTTCGCGGCGTTTCCAGGAGATGGCGTTCCTCAACAAGGGCCTGCGGATCAACCTCGCCGACGAGCGCGAGTCGGCGAAGGCCACCGCCGGGGCGGACGAGGCGGGCGAGGACGAGAAGTACGAGGTCAAGGCCGTCTCGTACCACTACGAGGGCGGCATCGTCGACTTCGTGAAGTACCTCAACTCCCGCAAGGGCGACGTGGTGCACCCCACCGTGATCGACCTCGAGGCCGAGGACAAGGAGAAGCTCCTGTCCCTCGAGGTCGCCATGCAGTGGAACAGCGGCTACACCGAGGGCGTCTACTCCTTCGCCAACATCATCCACACCCATGAGGGCGGTACGCACGAAGAGGGCTTCCGCGCGGCGATGACCTCGCTCATCAACAAGTACGCGCGCGACAAGAAGCTGCTGCGGGAGAAGGACGACAACCTCACGGGCGACGACATCCGCGAGGGTCTGACGGCGATCATCTCGGTCAAGCTGAGCGAGCCCCAGTTCGAGGGCCAGACCAAGACCAAGCTCGGCAACACCGAGGTGAAGACCTTCGTCCAGAAGGTCATCTACGAGCACCTCGCCGACTGGCTGGACCGCAACCCCAACGAGGCCGCGGACATCGTCCGCAAGGGCATCGCGGCGGCCACCGCGCGCGTGGCGGCCCGCAAGGCCCGCGACCTGACCCGCCGCAAGGGCCTGCTGGAGTCGGCGTCCCTGCCGGGCAAGCTCTCGGACTGCCAGTCGAACGACCCCACCAAGTGCGAGATCTTCATCGTCGAGGGTGACTCCGCCGGCGGCTCGGCCAAGTCCGGCCGGAACCCGCAGTACCAGGCGATCCTCCCGATCCGGGGCAAGATCCTCAACGTCGAGAAGGCGCGCATCGACCGGATCCTGCAGAACCAGGAGATCCAGGCGATGATCTCCGCGTTCGGCACCGGCGTGCACGAGGACTTCGACATCGAGAGGCTCCGCTATCACAAGATCATCCTGATGGCGGACGCCGACGTCGACGGCCAGCACATCAACACCCTGCTGCTGACGTTCCTGTTCCGCTTCATGCGGCCGCTGGTCGAGGCCGGGCACGTGTACCTCTCCCGTCCCCCGCTCTACAAGATCAAGTGGGGCCGGGACGACTTCGAGTACGCGTATTCCGACCGCGAGCGCGACGCGCTGATCGAGATGGGCCGCCAGGCCGGCAAGCGCATCCGCGAGGACTCCGTCCAGCGCTTCAAGGGTCTCGGGGAGATGAACGCCGAGGAACTGCGCATCACCACGATGGACCAGGAGCACCGCGTCCTCGGCCAGGTCACCCTGGACGACGCCGCGCAGGCCGACGACCTGTTCTCCGTCCTCATGGGCGAGGACGTGGAGGCCCGCCGCCAGTTCATCCAGCGCAACGCCAAGGACGTCCGCTTCCTCGACATCTGAGTCGGTCTCAGCTGACCGCACCAGGAAGGACCTTCACCAGCAATGACCGACGAGAACACTCCCGTCACGTCCGAAGAGAACGACATCGTCCTGCGTGTCGAGCCCGTCGGGCTCGAGACGGAGATGCAGCGTTCGTACCTCGACTACGCGATGTCCGTCATCGTCTCGCGTGCGCTGCCGGACGTCCGTGACGGGCTCAAGCCCGTCCACCGCCGCGTGCTGTACGCCATGTACGACGGCGGCTACCGGCCCGAGCGCGGCTTCTACAAGTGCGCGCGCGTCGTCGGCGACGTCATGGGCAACTACCACCCGCACGGCGACTCCTCGATCTACGACGCGCTGGTCCGCCTCGCGCAGCCGTGGTCGATGCGGATGCCGCTGGTGGACTCCAACGGCAACTTCGGCTCCCCGGGCAACGACCCCGCGGCGGCCATGCGGTACACCGAGTGCAAGATGGCGCCGCTGTCGATGGAGATGGTCCGCGACATCGACGAGGAGACCGTCGACTTCAAGGACAACTACGACGGCCGCTCCCAGGAGCCGACCGTCCTGCCGGCCCGCTTCCCGAACCTGCTGATCAACGGATCGGCCGGTATCGCGGTCGGCATGGCGACCAACATCCCGCCGCACAACCTGCGCGAGGTCGCGGCCGGCGCCCAGTGGTACCTGGAACACAACGAGTCGTCGAACGAGGAACTCCTCGACGCGCTCCTCGAGCGCATCAAGGGCCCCGACTTTCCCACCGGCGCCCTCGTGGTGGGCCGCAGGGGCATCGAGGAGGCGTACCGGACGGGCCGCGGCTCGATCACCATGCGCGCGGTGGTCGAGGTCGAGGAGATCCAGAACCGCCAGTGCCTGGTGGTCACCGAGCTGCCCTACCAGACCAACCCCGACAACCTCGCGCAGAAGATCGCCGACCTGGTGAAGGACGGCAAGATCGGCGGCATCGCGGACGTCCGTGACGAGACGTCGTCCCGCACCGGCCAGCGCCTGGTCATCGTGCTCAAGCGGGACGCGGTCGCCAAGGTCGTCCTGAACAACCTCTACAAGCACACCGAGCTGCAGACCAACTTCGGCGCCAACATGCTGGCGCTGGTCGACGGTGTGCCGCGCACGCTCTCCCTGGACGCGTTCATCCGCCACTGGGTGAACCACCAGATCGAGGTCATCGTCCGCCGTACGCGGTTCCGGCTGCGCAAGGCCGAGGAGCGCGCGCACATCCTGCGCGGCCTGCTGAAGGCCCTGGACGCCATCGACGAGGTCATCGCGCTGATCCGGCGCAGCGACACCGTCGAGATCGCGCGCGGGGGCCTGATGGGCCTCCTGGAGATCGACGAGATCCAGGCCAACGCGATCCTGGAGATGCAGCTCCGCCGGCTGGCGGCACTGGAACGCCAGAAGATCGTCCAGGAGCACGACGAACTTCAGGCGAAGATCAACGAGTACAACGAGATCCTCGCCTCCCCGGTCCGCCAGCGCGGGATCGTCAGCGCGGAACTGGCCGCGCTCGTGGAGAAGTACGGGGAGGACCGCAAGACGAAGCTGATCCCCTACGAGGGCGACATGTCCATCGAGGACCTGATCGCCGAAGAGGACATCGTCGTCACGGTCACGCGCGGTGGCTACATCAAGCGCACCAAGACCGACGACTACCGGGCCCAGAAGCGTGGCGGCAAGGGGGTGCGGGGCGCGAAGCTCAAGGAAGACGACATCGTCAACCACTTCTTCGTGTCCACCACGCACCACTGGCTGCTGTTCTTCACCAACAAGGGCCGGGTCTACCGGGCGAAGGCGTACGAGCTGCCCGACGCCGGCCGGGACGCGCGCGGACAGCACGTGGCGAACCTGCTGGCCTTCCAGCCGGACGAGGCGATCGCCCAGATCCTCGCGATCCGCGACTACGAGGCGGCGCCCTACCTGGTTCTCGCCACCAAGGCCGGTTTGGTGAAGAAGACGTCGCTGAAGGATTACGATTCGCCGCGTTCGGGCGGTGTGATCGCGATCAACCTGCGGGAGCAGGAGGACGGTGCCGACGACGAACTGATCGGGGCCGAACTTGTCTCGCCAGAAGATGATCTACTACTGATCAGCAAGAAGGCGCAGTCGATCAGGTTCACCGCGACGGATGAGACTTTGCGGCCCATGGGCCGTGCGACTTCAGGCGTAAAGGGCATGAGTTTCCGCGAAGGGGACGAACTGCTCTCGATGAATGTTGTTCGACCCGGTACGTTCGTGTTCACTGCCACAGACGGCGGGTACGCGAAGCGGACCGCTGTCGACGAGTACCGCGTCCAGGGTCGTGGCGGCCTCGGTATCAAGGCCGCCAAGATCGTCGAGGATCGTGGAACTCTCGTCGGTGCGCTGGTGGTCGAGGAGACCGACGAGATCCTCGCCATCACGCTGTCGGGCGGTGTGATTCGTACGCGGGTCAGCGGGGTCAGGGAGACGGGCCGTGACACCATGGGCGTCCAACTGATCAATCTGGGCAAGCGCGATGCCGTGGTCGGCATCGCCCGTAACGCCGAGGCGGGACGCGAGGCGGAGGAAGTCGACGGCGACGTGGCCGTGGACGAGACCGATGAAGGTGCCGTGACCACCGGCACGGACGAGGGTGAGGCGCCCTCGGCCGAGTAGCACGAGGAGTGAGTCAGCGTGAGCGGAGCCACGGGCGCCGGACCGACCGGTACCAGTAGTACGGGTGCGGACGGCGGTGGCCGTGGCTCTGCCGCGCAGGCGACAGATCCGCACACGACCAACCTGAAAGCGATCAAGTCGCCCGGCAAGGACTCGCCTTCGTCCGACAGACAGGGATCCCAGGGGGGGACTGTGACGGACACCCGAGGCCAGCAGCAGAGCGCGCCCGGACAGGGCGCCGCTGCTCACACGGCCTCACCGCTGCCGGGGGAACGGCAGCCGCAACAGCAGGCGGGGCCGTACCACCCGCCGCAGGCCTACGCCGCGCAGGACGCCACGGCAGGGGGCCAGGCCGGTGCGGTGCGCCGTCCGCGCACCGGGGCGCGCACCGCACCGCGCGTGCGCAAGGCGCGCCTGAGGGTGGCCAAGGCCGACCCCTGGTCGGTGATGAAGGTCAGCTTCCTGCTCTCCATCGCCCTGGGCATCTGCACGATCGTCGCGTCCGCGGTGCTGTGGATGGTCATGGACGCGATGGGCGTCTTCTCCACCGTCGGCGGCACGATCTCCGAGGCGACCGGCTCCAACGAGTCGAACGGCTTCGACCTCCAGTCGTTCCTGTCGCTGCCCAACGTGCTGCTGTTCACGACGATCATCGCGGTCATCGACGTCGTCCTGGCGACGGCCCTGGCGACCCTCGGCGCGTTCATCTACAACCTCTCCGCGGGCTTCGTGGGCGGCGTCGAGCTGACGCTGGCCGAGGACGAGTGAGAGGCGCTCAGCGCTTCCCCGGTCTGTTCCGACGGCCCTTCGACAACCGATTTTGGGACTGCCCCGGTCGTGCGCTAATCTTCAGGAGTCAGCGCGCGGGAGATACACCGCAGAGCGCGGCGGGGCTATAGCTCAGTTGGTTAGAGCGCATCCCTGATAAGGATGAGGCCACAGGTTCAAATCCTGTTAGCCCCACATCATCGCGAGACCCCCGATCGACATGGCCGGGGGTTTTCGGTTTCTCCGGGGCTTCCGTGTCCGTGCCGTGCGTGGTGTGCAGTGCGCGGTGCGCCGTGTCTGGCATGCGGTGGCGGTGCGGCCGGAGTGGCTCATTCGTTGATGGGGATGGGGCGTCCGTGGCCGGCGTCGAGGGCGTGAGCGTGGCCGGTGCGGTCGTGAGGGCCCTGTGTTCCGCCTGGACTCGTTTCCGCCGTCCCGCTCCGTCCCGTCCGTCGAGTTCCGTCGCGTCGTGAGGGCATGGCTTGGCTGTTTCCCTTCGCGTCCTTCGCCGCTGTGGCAGGGGGCCGGCGAGTGTGCTGGACCCCTGGGCCCTGATGATCCGGTGGGCGGGGC
>NZ_LIQT01000412.1 GCF_001418415.1 Streptomyces hirsutus | reverse complement strand
CCCGCGCCCCGACACCCTCCGGAGTTCGGTCAGGCGGTACAGGATGCGGAGGGTGTCGGGGCGCGGGGTCTTGAGCATGTCCCGCTGGGCGTGCGGGGTGAAGTGCGTGAGGTACCCCAGGGGAGTCAGCCCTGCTGGTCACGGAGCATGGCGGCCATCTCTTCCAGCGAGGCCGACCCGTCGGTGCCTTCGGACTCGGCCTCGTCGGCCAGCCGGTTGAGCCATGCCTCCTCGACGTCCTCCGAGAGTTGGCGCAGCCGCTGGTACTCCTGAAGGCCGATCACTGTCCTCCGACAACGAACCTGGACCGTTTGCCACCGAAGGTGGATCAAAGGCTCAGCTCAGTGGGGTGTGTGCCCGGTGCGGTCTCCGCTCCGGCAGCCGGCGCCGCCGATGTAGTACGCGTTGAGATAGTTCGGACCTGCGCCCGGTAGCTGCGTGGGGCCGGGGCTGACGCAGAGGTGGTAGTCATTCGTGCTGCCGCCCCCTCTGACGTCGACGTGTACCCGCACCGTCGTCTCGCCGCAGTGGTTGTATCCGGCGAACTGGGACTCGCGGACGTTGTACCGGAAGAAGCCGCACGGGGCGAGGGGGCTCGCACCCGCCTGACGCACTTCCGGACCGCGCTCGGGCTCGGCATGAGCCGGACCCGGGAACACCATCATGGCCAGCGCGGCACTTGACGCTGCCGCCAGGACGGCTCGAAGAGGGCGGGGGGAGAGCTTCACGAACACTCCTTGGGGGTGAGCCATGGCGATGATGACCAGCTGATCGGTTCTGCCTGACACCACGACACCTCTTACGCGTCGCACTGGTACCGAAATCGTAACTGCGTGCGCTTGCTTTATGACTTTATGTCACCGGATTGAGTGATGGGTGAGAGGGAAACGGGAATGAGGAAGCGGATCTCAGGAGGTCGACAACGCGGCGTCCCCGTACGCAAGAGCCGATACCCCGGTCCTGGCCCGGACGGTGCGACTCACCTCGGCTGTGCGGAGTGGGCCGTGCAGTCCCGGCACAGGGCTTCGCCGGCGATCGGCCGGAAGAGGGTGGGCTGGATGTGGTCGCCCGCGCACTCGCGTGCGCCCACCAGGCGGGCGGACAGGCGGGGTTCGAGGAGCTGCTCGGGTGAGGCTCCTCCGGGTGGTGGGGTCGCTTCCGGTACGGAACCCGTCCCCGTCGGTACGGGCGGTACGTCGCGCAGGAGGTGGCGCAGCAGGCCGCCGGGGCGGTGGACGGTCCTGTCGTCGTCGGGGAGGCCACGCAGGATGTGCAGGCGGAGGGCTCTCGTGGGGGGTTCACCCGTTCGTCGCAACTTGTTCCGGTTCCGGTGTGGTTGACGCCTGCGCGTCCTAGCGTGCGATCACGGGTGACCGAGCGTTGGTTGTGCTGAGGGGGCGATGGGATGGAGTCGGGTGCGGATTCGGGTGTGAGCGGCGAGAGTGCCGACTCGAACGGGGAGTTCCTGCGCTGCTTCGGGCGTCAGATGAAGCTGTTGCGTGAGGCGGCGGGCCTGACCCAGGCGCAGTTGGGGGACCAGGTCGGTTATGGCGAGGCGCAGATCGCGGCGGTGGAGCAGGGACGGCGGATTCCGAAGCCGGAGCTGATCGACGGCGTGGACCGGGCGGTGAGCGCGCGGGGCGTGCTGCTGGCGATGAAAGAGGAAGTGGCGAAGGCTCGGTATCCGGGGTTCTTCCGGCGGTACGTGCAGCTGGAGGCTGAGGCTATTGAGCTGCATGCTTACGTCAACCACGCGATCAAGGGCCTTCTGCAGACGGAGGAATGCGCGCGGGCGGTGTTTCAGATGTGGCGTCCCCTCCTGGACGAGGAGGCGATTGAGCAGGGTGTGACAGCGCGGATGGAACGGCAGAAGCTGTTCACCCGACGTCCCGCTCCGCTCTTGAGCTTCGTCTTTGAAGAGCACGTACTCAGGCGGCCCTTGGGCGGCCGCGAGGTTTGGCGCGGCCAACTGGAACAGCTTCTGCTCATCGGACATCAGCGCAACGTCGAGATGCAGGTCATGCCGATGGAGCGCGATGAACATGCCGGTCTGGCCGGGCCGTTCACGTTGATCCACTCCAAGAACCAGCGCAGGATGGCGTACATGGAAGTGCAGGACGTGAGCGCTCTGTACGCGGAACCGAAGAAGGTCAGCCAGCTCGAAGCGACGTACGGTGTTCTTCGGGCACAAGCATTGACTCCCAAGGAGTCGCTGACCTTCATCGAGAAGCTGTTGGGAGAGCTATGAAGACAGGTAGCCCCGCGCCTGCTGCGGCCGAACTGCGGTGGTTCAAGAGTAGCTACAGCGCGGGTAATGGCGGCGACTGTGTCGAGGTCGCGGACGCCGGTACGGCCGTGCTGGTCCGCGACTCCAAACGGCCGGAGGCGGAGATCCTGACCGTTTCTGCCATGCAGTGGACGGCATTCGTACGGATGACAACGCGCACTTGATGTGACCGAAGGGCGGTCGGAAGCCGGGACTTGGCTTCCGACCGCCCCTTCTTCATGGGCTCGGCTCAGTCACTCACTCTTCTTCTGCCGTCCGCGCGTCTTCTTCTCGGGGTGCCGGGCGCCGAGGTCGTTCTCGGATGTGTCCGTCCGGACTTGCCCGTCCGGACCGGCCGTTCCAGCGCCCGGTCCGGACACGCCCGACGGCTCCCGCCCGGTGCACGAGGGGGGCCGTCCAGAGGCGCTATCAGGGGGTCAGGCGTGACGGTGTGAATGCCGGTTGCCGGTGATGAGGCGGTACAGAGCGAGCAGGATGAGGGAGCCGACGATCGCGGCGATCCAGGTGGAGAGTTCGAAGAACCCGTCGATGGAGTCGACGCCGAAGATCACCTTGCCGAGCCAGCCGCCGAGCAGACCGCCGGCGATGCCGATCAGCATGGTGATGATGATGCCACCGGGGTCCTTGCCCGGCATGATGACCTTGGCGATGATGCCGGCGAGCAGGCCGATGACGATCCACGCGATGATGCCCATTGTTGTCTCCGTCCTGTCGTAAAGACCGTGTCAGTTCCTCGTCTGTACCGTCCGCGCCCGAACAAACCCGTTCTTCGGATCGCATCCCCGACCGCCCCGAGCCAAGTGAAGCGGCGCAGCGCCGAAACCGGCCCGCACCGCGCTGCGGGCCGACGGTGAACATCCCTCGCGCAAGGAGCAGCATGACCAAGCGGACCGTCGGCACCGCCCTGACAGCGGGAGGAGCACTGCTGTCCCTGACCGGGGCCGCACTGTACGTCCTGCCCGGCCCCGGCCTCCCCGTCCTCGCCCCCGGTCTGGCTGTGCTCACCGCCGGCCTCTTCACGCTCGCCCTGACCCGCCGTGACCGACCACGCCCACGACCCCGACAGGATCCCCGGTACCGATGACTTGGCAATGGATCGGCCTCGCCGTCTTCTCCCTCACCTTGCTGCCGGCGGGCGTCGCCCTGCTCACCGGCCACGTGCCCCAGCGGCTGCACTCCCGCCTTGCCCCGATGCGCCCCCGCGGCCTTTTCCTCCTCGCCGTTTACACCGTCGTGCCGCTCAACGCCGTTCCCCGCCTGGCCGGTGCCTCGCCTTCGATCATCCTGGCCGCCACCGGCCTGGGAGCGTTGGTGATGCTCGCGGGATGCATCACGGCGATCCTTACTGCTCAGCGGGCCAGGGAGACGACCCGATGACCGGCCGCGCACGCTGGTGGCGGCATGCCGGGTCGCTCACGGCCTGGTGGCTGCTGCTCACCCTGGCGCTGTGGCTTCTCGGGCAGGCTGTCGACCAGACTGCCTCTCTTGCGGCATGCGCCTCTTCCTCGGCGTTCCTGCTCGGCGTCGGGGAGACCGGTGACTGGGTGCGTCGACGTTGGACGGCACACCGTGGAAAGACAGGGGCGGACCGAGGGCCCCGCCGGCGACTGCCCCGGAACGCACCTCGGAGGGGAACGGGCCCGACTACCGCCGCGAAAAGCCCAGTTCGCGGACGTAGATGTCCCAGTAGGGCGGTGTGAGTAGGGCGGTGTGACACCGGCCGGAGGACCCTTCCTGCCGGCCTTCCTCCCCCTCAATGCCGATAGACGCTCTGCGTGGCGAGGGCGGTGGGCTGCACCGAGAGGATTGCGCGCTGCTCCTCGCGGCCGCGCAGGAGTTCCTCCATCAGGCGCCTCCCCGTGCCCCGACCGCGCCGTTCGGGGAGGACCGCGTGAAGCCCGGCGACGGCCCGGTGTGCCGCCGCGCATGTCCGCCGCGGTGGCGGGTACGACCCCTCCCGTACGGGGCAGTCGCGGAAGCGGCCGAAGAGCGAGGGGTGTCGGAAGTGATTCGAAAGCTGCAGGCGGTCGCGTTGGACTGCGCTGATCCGGTACGGCTTGCGGAGTTCTACGCGGAGCTGCTCGGTGGCCGGGTGGTCGCGGACCCGGAGGATCTCGACTGGGTCGAGGTGCACGGGTTCGAGGGAATCCCGCTGGCCTGCCAGCGGGTGGACGGCTACCGACCGCCCGAATGGCCCGGCCAGGAGCGCCCGCAGCAGCTCCACCTGGACTTCGACGTGGACGATCTCGACGGAGAGGAGAAGCGGGCGCTCGCCCTCGGTGCGACCGTGCTGGAGCGGACGGACCAGCTCCGCCCGGAGGCCAACTGGCGGATCTACGCGGACCCGGCCGGCCATCCGTTCTGCTTCTGCCTCCACTGAGTCCCATCGGGCCCACTGTCCTGGCCTGATGGCTGTCGCCGCCTGCAGGCGCCACGAGCGCAAAGCCGAGTGCTTCCTGGCCTTCGTCGGCATCGCCGCCGCCCTCATCTGCTACCGCCGCTACCCCAAGTGAGCTGGCCTTCTATTCGTTTGCCTCAGGCCGGCCCGGTCGTATAGGAAGCCTGCATGTTAAGGGGCAGCAAGGTCGGGTTGAGGGCCCGGCACGAGGACGACATCCCGATCCTGCGGACTGAGCTCTACGACGACGTGGCCAACGCCTCGCGGGCCGATGGCCGACCGTGGCGGCCGATCACGCCCGGTGCGGAGGACCCGCGGCTCGTGGTGGACGACGAGGAGCAAGGGCGCGTCCCGTTCTCCGTGGTGGAGCTGGGCGGCGGCACGCTGATCGGCACCGCGACGCTCTGGGGCATCGACAACCACAGCCGGTCCGCGCACATCGGCCTTGGACTGCTGCCGTCCTCCCGCGGCAAGGGCTACGGCACCGACGTGGTCGCGACCCTGTGCCACTACGGTTTCGTCGTGCGCGGCCTGCAGCGGCTGCAGATCGAGACGCTGTCGGACAACGCCGCGATGCTGCGCTCCGCCGAGCGCAACGGCTTCGTCCGAGAGGGCGTGCTGCGCTCCTCGGCCTGGGTGATGGGCGAGTTCCTGGACGAGGTGCTGCTCGGGCTCCTCGTCCAGGAATGGAAGCCGGACTCGAAGGGCTAGGCCGCCGTCCGACGGTCAAGGGCGGGTGTGGCACGCGGGTCCTCCACCGGCAGCAGCCACAGGCCGGGCGGGACGTCGGCGGGCCACCCGGCCGCCTGCCGGAGAGCGGCCGGCAGCTCGCGGCCGCCCGCCTCCCAGGAGCGGGCGATCGGACCGGCCTCGTGGGAGAGCAGGACCGCCATGACGCCCAGGCTGTGACGGCCCGGGCGGGCATGGCGGTCCGATCGGTCGTGGTGGTCCGCTACTGCGGTCCGTACTTACGGCCGGTCCGCGAGGAGAAGCCGCCCAGGACATTGCGCGGCACCAGCTTCGCCGCTCCCATCAGGGTCTTGTAGCGCGCGTCCGGGATCGACACCGTCTTGCCGCGGGCCAGGTCCGTGAGAGCCTCCTCGGCCACCTTGTCCGCATCCAGCCACATCCAGTTCGGGATGTTGTCCGTCCTCATCCCCGCCCGCTCGTGGAACTCGGTGCGTACGAAGCCGGGGCACAGCGCCATCAGCCGTACGCCGTTGCCCGCCAGGTCCTGTGCCGCGCCCTGGGTGAACTGCACGACCCACGCCTTGGACGCCCCGTAGGTGCCGCGCGGTACGAACGCCGCGGTCGAGGCGACGTTCACGACGCCTCCGCGCCCGCGCTCCCGCATCGCCTCCGCCGCGGCCGTCGTCAGCCGGAGCACCGCCTCGCAGTGCACCTTGAGCATCCTCAGCTCGTCCGCCATGGAGACGTCGAGGTACCGGCCCTTGTTGCCGAAGCCCGCGTTGTTGATCAGCAGGTCGACGGGGTTCTTGCGATCGCCCAGACGCTCGGCCACCGTCTCGATGCCCTTGTCCTCGGACAGATCGGCCGTCAGTACCTCTGCCTCGATGCCGTGACGGTCGTGGAGCTCGGTCGCCTGCTCCCGAAGTCTGCCGATGTCGCGGGCCACCAGCACCAGGTCATGCCCGTCGGCCGCCAGCCGCCGCGCGA
>NZ_LIQT01000411.1 GCF_001418415.1 Streptomyces hirsutus | reverse complement strand
CTGGTGGACAGGTGACACGGGACAGCGGCACCACGGCGGGCGGGGTGGCTGGGGTGGCCCGGCCGGTCGTCGCGCCCGCCGTGGTGCCGCTGTCCCGTGTCACCTGTCCACCAGCCCCTCCAGTACGTCGGCGAGTGCGGCCACCCCGGCCAGGCAGTCGTCCTCGGCCGCGTGCTCGGCCGGGGAGTGCGAGACGCCCGTGGGGTTGCGCACGAACAGCATGGCGGTCGGAATGCTCGCGGAGAGGATCCCGGCGTCGTGTCCCGCCCCCGTGCCGAGGACGGGGATCCGGCCCGGGGCCGGGCCGCGGTCCCTGTCACTGTCCCTGTCCCGGTGCAGGATCCGGACGAGTTCGTCGCGCAGGGCGTGGTCGAAGTCGACGACGGGTGTGTGGGACTCGCGGACCACGTCCAGGTCCACGCCGTGGGCGGCGGCGTGGAGACGGGCCGCCTTCTCCACCCCGGCGACCACGGTGTCCAGGCTGGTCCGGTCGGCGGCGCGGGAGTCGAGCCAGCCGCGCACCAGGGAGGGGATGGCGTTGACGCCGTTCGGCTCGACGGCGATCTTGCCGAAGGTGGCGACGGCACCGGCGAGTTCGGCCTCGCGGCGGGCGGCGAGGACGGTCTCGGCATACGGCAGCATGGGGTCACGGCGGTCGGCGAGACGGGTGGTCCCGGCGTGGTTGGCCTCGCCGCGGAAGTCGAACCGCCAGCGGCCGTGCGGCCAGATGGCGCCGGCGATGCCGACCCGGTCGCCGGACAGGTCGAGGGCACGGCCCTGCTCGACGTGCAGTTCGACGAAGGCACCGATGCGGGCGAGCCGTTCGGGGTCGGCCCCGATGGCGTCGGGGTCGTGTCCGGCGGCCTCCATCGCCCGGGGCAGGGTGATCCCGTCGCCGTCGGTGAGGCGGTGCGCCTGGGCTCGAGTGAGCTGTCCGGCGGTGAGCCGTGATCCGACGCAGGCGAGCCCGAAGCGGGCGCCTTCCTCGTCACCGAAGTTGACGATGCCGAGAGGGCGGCCGATCGGCGTTCCCCTGCGGCGCAGTTCGTCGAGGGCGGCGAAGGCGGAGACCACTCCGAGGGGGCCGTCGAACGCTCCGCCGTCCGGCACGGAGTCCAGGTGGGACCCGGTGACGACGGCGTCCCCGGCGGCGGGGTCCCCCAGCCAGGCCCACTGGTTCCCGTTCCGGTCCACGTCGAGCCGCAGTCCCCGCAGTCCGGCCTGCGCGGCGAACCAGGCCCGGCATTCGGCGTCGGCGCCGGTCCAGGCGTAACGCCGGTAGCCGCCGGATTCGGGGTGGCGGCCGAGGGGAAGCAGGTCACGCCACATCTCCTGGAAAGCGGGGGGTGTGGAGGACCCGGTCACGCGCCCTCACTCCCACGGCCCCCGCGCCCCTCATGCCTCCCGGACCCCTCATGCCTCCCGGACCTCTCGTACCCCTCAGAGCCCTCGGAGCCCTCGGAGCCCTCGCGCATCGGTACCCGTACGCCCCGTTCCGACGCGACCGAGTCAGCGAGGTCGTAGCCGGCGTCCACGTGGCGGATGACGCCCATTCCGGGGTCGTTGGTCAGGACCCGTCGGATCTTCTCGCCGGCGAGCCCGGTGCCGTCGGCGACCGTCACCTGGCCCGCGTGCAGGGAGCGGCCCATGCCGACGCCGCCGCCGTGGTGGACGGAGACCCAGGAGGCCCCGGACGCCACGTTCACCATGGCGTTGAGCAGCGGCCAGTCGGCGATCGCGTCGGACCCGTCGAGCATGCCCTCGGTCTCGCGGTACGGGGAGGCCACCGAGCCGCAGTCGAGGTGGTCGCGGCCGATGACGACGGGGGCCGAGAGTTCCCCGGAGGCGACCATGTCGTTGAACCGCTCGCCGGCCTTGTCCCGCTCGCCGTATCCGAGCCAGCAGATGCGCGCGGGCAGGCCCTGGAAGCGGACCCGTTCCCCGGCCAGGCGCATCCAGCGGGCGAGGGACGCGTTCTGCGGGGACTCGGCCTCGGGGAAGAGGTCGAGGACGGCCCGGTCGGTCTTCGCGATGTCGGCGGGGTCGCCGGACAGGGCGGCCCAGCGGAAGGGTCCCCTGCCCTCGCAGAACAGCGGGCGGATGTACGCGGGCACGAAGCCGGGGAAGGCGAAGGCCCGGTCGTATCCGGCGAGTCGAGCCTCGCCCCGGATGGAGTTGCCGTAGTCGAAGACCTCGGCGCCGGCGTCCATGAAGCCGACCATCGCCTCGACGTGCCGGGCCATGGACTCCCGGGCGCGGGCGGTGAAACCGGCCGGGTCCTTGGCCGCGGCGGCGGCCATGTCCTCGAAGGCGATCCCGGTGGGCAGGTAGGCCAGCGGGTCGTGGGCGGAGGTCTGGTCGGTGACGATGTCGACGGGGGCGCCCATGGCCAGCAGCCGCGGGACCACGTCGGCGGCGTTGCCGAGGACGCCGATGGACAGCGGGCGGCGGGCGTCACGGGCCTCGGCGGCCAGGCGGAGGGCGTGGTCGAGGGAGTCGGCCCGGACGTCCAGGTAGCGGTGCTCGATGCGGCGGTCGATGGCGCGCGGGTCGCAGTCGACGCAGATCGCGACGCCGTCGTTCATGGTGACGGCGAGCGGCTGGGCGCCGCCCATGCCGCCGAGTCCCGCGGTCAGGGTGACGGTCCCGGCGAGGGTGCCGCCGAACTTCTTCGCGGCGACGGCGGCGAACGTCTCGTAGGTGCCCTGGAGGATGCCCTGGGTGCCGATGTAGATCCAGGAGCCGGCGGTCATCTGCCCGTACATGGTCAGGCCGAGGGCCTCCAGGCGGCGGAACTCCTCCCAGTTGGCCCAGTCGCCGACGAGGTTGGAGTTGGCGATGAGGACCCGCGGGGCCCATTCGTGGGTCTGCATGACGCCGACGGGGCGGCCGGACTGGACGAGCATCGTCTCGTCCTGCTTGAGGGTCCTCAGGGTGCGGACCATGGCGTCGAAGGAACGCCAGTCGCGGGCCGCCTTGCCGGTTCCTCCGTAGACGACGAGCTGCTCGGGGTGCTCGGCGACCTCGGGGTCGAGGTTGTTCTGCAGCATGCGCAGGGCCGCCTCCTGGGGCCAGCCCAGGGTGCTCAGGTCCGTGCCGCGCGGGGCGCGGACGGGGCCGCGGGGCGGCGCGGCGGGCCCGGCGGGGGCC
>NZ_LIQT01000410.1 GCF_001418415.1 Streptomyces hirsutus | reverse complement strand
GGTGAGCTGTCGGGTTCGGGCCGGTTGAGTTGCCCGGCCGCGTCCCTCACGGGACACGACTTCACCCCTAGCCGCACCCGGCATTCCTCACCGGATTCGGCGCCTACCTTGGGTCCCCCGCTCCTGCCTACGGCGCATGACGCGACGACTGTTCCCGTGCTGCCACTGGCAGGATTCGGCGTGGCGGCAGCCGGGGCTCGCGTTGACGAGCGGTCACGACCGTAGACACGGGCTCAGCGGATTATCAAAGACGATCAGGGCTTCTGAGACCTATCTCTCATCGCCTTTAAATCGGACATTCGTCGCGAACCATGACCTCAACTGGCGCTTTTGAGGCACTTTTTCGCCCGCCGGTTCGACTGTCGCCCAGTCACCGCCCGACCGGTGCCGAGCCGCCGCCCAGCCGCGGCTCGGCCGGGAAAGCCCCGTCGCCCGACTGTCGCCCGGATGTCAGCCGTTGCCCTATTCGGACCCGAACGCGAGCGCCTGACCGGGAAGGACGAGGTTCGGGACGGCCGCGCCCAGGACCTCGCCCCCTCCGTCGTACTCGGCGAGCCATCCGCCGCCGAAGGCAAGGGAGTCGGCGGCGGCCGAGGAGCCGCTCCCGGTGCCGCTCGACGGGGACGAACCGTCAAGGCCGCGTGCGAAGCCAAGACCGCCGCGCGAGGCGTGCCGGCCGGAGGATCCGGCGTCACGGTCCTCACGCACCTCTTCCTCGGCGCTGGCGCCGCGGTGGCGGCCGCTGCCGGAGTTCTCGCCGTCGGCCGATCCCGAAGCATCGCCCTTATGTGACGACTTGTCCGAGTCGTCACCCTTGGCCGGGGCGGAGGGAGACGGGGAGGCGGAGGGAGAGGCTTCGGGCTCGACCGATCCGTCCGCACCCTCTTCCTTCTCCTTGCCGTCCGCGGCACCCTTCGCGCCCTTGGCGCCCTTCGCGTCCGACGAGGAGCCGGAGGACTGGGACGGCAACGGAGTGGCGGACCTCTCGGAGCCGGACTTGCCCGACGAGCCGCCCTCCGCGCCGGTGCCGACGTCGGGCACGGGCGAGTCCTGGCCCAGACCCCCCAGCAGCCCGCAGGCTCTCCACGCGCCGACGCCCTGGTCGGCGAGGATCTTCTCGGCCACCGCTATCTGCTGGCCGCGGCTGGCCTGGTCGGCGCTGGTCGCGTAGTCGAGGCCGCCGTACTTCTCCCAGTCGGCCTGGGTCAACTGCAGGCCGCCGTAGTAACCGTTGCCGGAGTTCTGGCTCCAGGAGCCACCGGACTCGCATTCGGCGACGCGGTCCCAGGTCGAGCCGTCGGCCGCACTGGCCGCGCCGGCCCCGAGGAGGGGGATCGCGATGGCCGAGCCGGTCACGCCGGCCGCGACGAGGAGAGCCGGAGCCTGGCGGGGGCGACGGTGACGACCGTTCCCGGAGAGCATGCGGAGACCTTTCGCAGACAACGGTTGCTCGCACGGCGATTCGAACTGTGGTACCGCAGAAGCGGGGCGCCGCGCTTGATGGGTGAACGTATCCGCAGTCGAACGTCTGTCACAAGTTCATGCCGCGCAGATCACATGAAGATCACAGAGCTGACTGCACGTCACCTTTGCGCCGGTCCCGTCCAGGTTCGACGGACCGTGTCCACAGCGGACCTGACGGTCACTTGCGCGAGGGCGAAGGGCCGTCGGAGCGCCGCCGGAGGCCCGCCCGGAGCGGACTCGACGACCATCCGGGTCATTTCGGAATGCGTGCCGAGCGCGGCGTTTCGTAGGCGACATCACATCGGCGGCGCGGTGAATCGCACCGGCAGTGTGCGCAGTCCGCGCATGATGAGGCCGCCGCGCCAGCGCAGTTCGGCCGGGTCCACCGCGAGTTCGAGGTCCGGCAGGCGGGTCAGCAGCGTGGCGAGCGCGGTCTGGCCCTCCAGACGGGCCAGGGGAGCGCCGAGGCAGTAGTGGATGCCGTGGCCGTACCCCAGATGCTGGTTGTCGCGCCGTGCGAGGTCGAGCGTGTCGGGGTCGGCGAACCGCTCCGGATCGCGGTCCGCGGCGGCCAGGACGACGAGGACCGGGTCGCCGGCCGAGATGTGCTGCCCGCCGAGGGTGAGCGCCTCGGTGGCGAACCGCCAGGTGGCCAGCTCCACGGGCCCGTCGTAGCGCAGGAGTTCCTCCACCCCGGTCTCCAGCAGTCCGCGCTCCCCGGCGGCGAGGGAGGTCTGCAGGCGCTCGCGCTGCCCCGGGTGGGTGAGGAGGGCGTAGGTGCCGTTGCCGATGAGGTTGACGGTGGTCTCGAAGCCCGCGAACAGCAGGATGAACGCCATGGCGGCGGCCTCGTTCTCGGTGAGGTGCTCACCGTGGTCGGAGGCACGGATCAAACCGGAGATGAGGTCCTCGCCGGGGGCGGGTTCGGCAGGCAGGGCCTCGCGCTTGCGGTGGATCAGGTCGGCCAGGTAGCCGCGCATCTTCTTCACCGACCGGGCCACACCACCCCTGGGTCCTCCCTGGTGGCGGATCATCATGCCCGCCCAGTCACGGAAGTCGTCCTGGTCCTCCCGGGGAACGCCGAGCAGGTCGCAGATGGCGTAAATGGGGAGCGGGAAGGCGAAGTCGTGGATGAGGTCGGCGGAGCCGCTGTCCGCGAACCGGTCGATGAGCCCGTCGGTGAGCTCCTGCACCCGGGGCGCGAACTCGGCGACCCGGCGCGGGGTGAACGCCTTGCTGACCAGTCTGCGCAGCCGGGTGTGGTCCGGCGGGTCGATGTTGAGCAGATGCGTCATCAGCTCGGCCTTGCGTTCACCGGGGATGCCGGTCTTCCCTTTGGCGTGGGCGGGCTCGTCGTGGTGCGCCGGGTTCTTGGAGAGGCGGGGGTCGGCGAGGGTCTGCTTGGCGTCGGCGTAACGGGTGACCAGCCAGGCCTCCACCCCGCTGGGCAGCCGCGTCCGGTGCACGGGCGCGTGCTCCCTCAGCCAGGCGTACGCGGGGTAGGGGTCACTCGCGAACTCCCAGGTGAAGAGTTCGGGGGCGCCCTTCTCGGGCTGGGACTGAAACTGGGGCTGAGGCTGGTCGTTCACCGCTCGACCGTATCCGGCGGCAGGCGGGAAGGTGCGCCCTGCTCTCCACGCCGGCTGCCCGACGGCACGCGGGCAGGGGCACCTTGCTCTCCACGACAGGTACCCGACGGCACGCGGGCAGGGGCGGCTATTCCCCCACGCCCTCCGCGGCCCGTATCGCGTCCCGGTAGGCCCGGGCGGCCGCGCGCAGCGCCGCCTCCGGGTCGGCGCCCTCCGCCTCGGCCCGCACCGCGAGGCCGAGCAGTTCGTAGCCGATGCCCTCCGCCCGGGGCAGGGGGACGTCCAGCCCGGCCGTACGGACGCGGGAGGCGAGTTTGGCGGCGAGGGCCAGTCCCGGCTGGCCCAGCGGGATGCCTTCGGTGACCGAGGTGCGCCGCTTCTCGACCGCCTTGGTGCGCAGCCAGTGCTCCTTGACCTCCTCGGGGGTGGTCGCCGTCTCGTCGCCGAAGACGTGGGGGTGCCGGTGGACGAGCTTGGCGACGATGCCGCCGGCCACGTCGTCCACGGAGAAGGGCTCCTCGGGGTGCTCCTCGGCTATCCGGGCGTGGAAGACGACCTGGAGGAGGACGTCGCCCAGTTCCTCGCGCAGTTCGTCCCGGTCGCCCTCCTCGATCGCCTCGACGAGTTCGTACGCCTCCTCGATGCCGTACTTCGCCAGGCCCTTGTGGGTCTGCCGGGAGGACCAGGGGCACTCGGCGCGGATGCGGTCCATGACCTGGACGAGGTCGAGCAGACGGGCGCCCGGCAGGTCGTAGGAGGCGGGGAGCAGTTCCAGCTCCGGCATCGGGACGCGGCCGGTGCCGGCGAGGCGGGCCAGGCCGTCGGTCAGGGCGGGCTCGCCCTCGCCGGTCGCCACGACCACCACCGTCCGCCCGCCGGCGCAGGCGCCCACCAGGTCCTCGGCGGCCGGGGACGCCTCCTCGACCGGTATGCCCGCCTCGCGCAGATACGGCAGCTGCGGGTGGGCGCCGTCCGCGCACAGCACCTTGTCGGCCGCGTGCAGGGTCTGCCAGGCGGGCCAGGACAGCAGGCCGGGGGCGACGCGGTGGCTGGTGGTGAGCAGGACGATGCGGCCGGTCGGGACCGCGGAGGGTGCCGCGGGGCTGGTTGCGTTCACGATCCGAAACTAACCCACGGCGCCGCCGGCCCCCGAAAGTTGTCCACAGGGGGACCGGCCCGGTGTGAAAGTACGCCTGGCGCGTCAGGCGACCGGCTGGGCCGCAGCCGCCCCCGTGACCTCGCGCACCCACGGGGTCTCGGCGTCGACGCGGCTGCTCTTCTCGTCGTCCCAGGTGCCGTAGCGCGGGTTGAGGTCGACGTCGAGCTTCTTGCTCGCCTCGGACAGCGCCTGCCAGAACTCGGGCCTGCTGGTGTCGGTGCCGAGCCGCTGGGCGAGCTTCTGGGCCTGGAGCTGGAGGCGGAGGTTGCCGTCGAGCCGCTCCGGCGGGATGCCGTACTGCTGCAGCCAGGCCGACTCCAGCGCCTCGGCCCCGCCGGCCTGCTCCTCCAGACCGGACCGCATGCCCTGGATCTCCTTGGGGGTGACCGTCACACCGGCGTCGCTCGCGGCGCGCTCCAGCACCCGGTCCAGGACCATGCTGTGCAGGGTGTCGCGGGTGAGGCTGCCGGTGCGGGCGACGGCCTGCTCGTACTGGGCCTCGTCCGGCACCGCGTCCTGCTGGGCCGCGCGGATCTCGTTGACCCGGTTCTCCAGCTGCGACACCGTGATCCGCTGGCCGCCCACGACGGCCGCCGCCCCGGGACGGGCGTCGTTTCCGCAGGCGGTGAGCAAGGGGGCCGCCGCGGTGAGGGCGGCGGTGAGGAGGAGCGCGGTGCGGCGACGGCGGTGCAAGGAGACCTCCTGGGGAGAGCTTGTGCGGCGGTGCACAAAGTCCTGCGATGATCGATGGTAGGCAGCGGCCGAGCTCTGGCCAACCCATTCGACCAACGATTAACCGGGACTTCCGGCACCGCTGCGCAGCCACCGGCCCGGCCGGGTTCCGAAAGGGGACGTCCTGCCCCGCTATCCGCGCACCTGCCCCAGCCACTGCAGGGTCCGGCGGATCTCGCCGGCGAGCGGGTGGCCGGGACCCTGGGAGCGCTCCACGTCGTGCAGCAGCCGGGCCAGGGTCTCGTGGGCCGCGGGACGGTCGCCGAGGGCGAGCAGGAGGTGGCCGATGCGGCGGCGGACGTCATGGGCGAGCTGCGGGTCGCCCGCGGCCACGTACTGGTTCTCGTAGTACGGCAGCAGCGCCCGGTACTCGGAGAGTGCCGCCGTCGGCTGACCGAGCTGCTCCAGGCACTGGGCGGCCTCGTAGCGGTGGCGCAGGGACTGCGGGTCGGCCTGGCCCGCCTCGGCGGCGCGTTCGTCGGCGAGGCGCCGCAGTTCGGGCAGTGCGCGCCGGTACTGGCCGTCGTCCAGGAGGGTGGCCGCGTACTGCTTGCGCAGGGTGCGGACGACCGGGGAGTGCTCGCCGTGCTGTTCGGCGGCGGCGGGCAGGATGCCGCCGAGGATGTCCACGGCCTGGGTGATGCGGCCCTCCCCGAGCAGCCGCTTGACCTCGTCCACGGCGGCGGCGACGTCGGCCTTCTCCGCGGCGGGCGCGGGCGGTGTGGCGGGGGCG
>NZ_LIQT01000041.1 GCF_001418415.1 Streptomyces hirsutus | reverse complement strand
CAGCCGAGGAGGCGCGGTTGCGGGGTGAAGCGCGGCGGCGGGAGTGGGCGGTGCTTTCCGTGATCGCCGTCGGTGGGGCGGTGGGGGCGGGCGCCCGCTACGAGGCGGGGCAGCTGTGGCCCACGGACAGCAGCGCGTTCCCGTGGACGACATTGGGGGTCAATGCGGTCGGCTGTCTGATCATCGGGGTGTTTCTGGTGGCGGTCACCGAGGTGTGGTCGGCGCGCCCTCTGTTGCGGCCGTTCTTCGGCACGGGGGTGCTGGGCGGATTCACCACCTTCTCCACGTACTGCGCCGACATCGAACGTCTGGTCGCCCAGGAGCGGGCCGGTATTGCGCTGGCCTACCTGGCGGGAACCGTCATGACCGCGATGGCCGCGGTGACGATCGGCGTGGCGGCCGCGCGCCGCGCCCTGGTCGGGAGGAGACAGTGATGGAGCTCATGGGTCGCGCACTGCGCATGACGGTCTTCGTGGACGACACCGACACCTGGCATCACAGGCCGCTGTACACGGAGATCGTGCACCGTGCTCACAAGGCCGGGCTGGCGGGGGCGTCGGTCTTCCGTGGGGTGGAGGGATTCGGGGCGTCCTCGATCGTGCACACCACCCGGTTGCTGTCGATGGCGGACGACCTGCCGACCGCGGTTGTCATCGTGGACGAGGAGGACCGGATCCGTGCCTTCCTGCCGCAGCTGGACGAGTTGGCCATCGAGGGGCTGGTGACCCTGGAGGAGGTCCAGGTGGTGCACTACGTGGGGCGGGAGGGCGTGAGCCGATGAGGTTGCTGCTGGTGCTGCTCGGCGGCGCGATCGGGGCCCCGCTGCGGTATCTGACCGACCGGGCGGTCCAGGCGCGTCACGACACGGTCTTCCCGTGGGGCACCTTCGCCGCCAACGTCACCGGCTCGATGATTCTCGGCGCGCTGACGGGGGCGGCGCTGTCCGGTGCCGCGTCGAAGGACATGCAGTTGTTCTTGGGGACCGGGCTGTGCGGGGCGCTGACCACGTACTCGACGTTCTCCTATGAAACGCTGAGCCTGGCCGCGGCCGGCGCGAGGTTCCTGGCGTTCGCCAACGTGGCGGCCTCGGT
Source organism: Streptomyces hirsutus (assembly GCF_001418415.1). Taxonomy (GTDB): domain Bacteria; phylum Actinomycetota; class Actinomycetes; order Streptomycetales; family Streptomycetaceae; genus Streptomyces; species Streptomyces hirsutus. The sequence goes on along the minus strand of NZ_LIQT01000041.1, from coordinate 36,594 downwards.
CATCGCGGGGCTCGGAGCGGTGTTCATCGGCTTGGCCGTGGCCAAGGCGGTCTTCGGATAGGCCCCGGCCCTCACGTCCGGATACCGCCTGGGCGACTGACTCCGCTCCCGTAGCGCCGCCGGTTCGGACGGCGTCCGCGCGCCTGGCCGACGCGGGCCGCCTCGACCTCTTCGACGATCGCCGGGCTTTCGGCGACCAGGTCTTTCACCGTGGGCAGGAAGCGCCGGATGCGTTCCTCTTCGTCGACGACGACGATCGCCGGTGGGAGTCCTGCTTGCCCGACAGCAGCCGGGAAACACGGATCACCGTGCATGCCCCGACGCTCTCCACTCCGCGGAAGACCGACGCCCCGACCAGTACGGCCGGCTTGATCATCTGTTGCATCGTCCACGTCAGGCGCGCCCGCACATGTGCCGAGTCCCACGGGCTGGAGATGATGAAGTGGGCCAGGGCCCGCCGGTTGCTGTCCTCACCCAGCCGCGCGCCATCGGTTCCACCGACTTGCGCCGCCTCTCCAGTAGCAGCCCCGCAGGTACACCGCTCCCCATCGGCGCTGATCCGCCCGCGCGAACGGCTCGAACATCTCCGCTGCGAAGTCGTCCGGATCACACCGGACCGCGGCCGGCTCCCCACCCGTCACACCCGGTTGACAACACACCCGATCAAACGGACATGCCACCGGTGAGTGAACCTGACCAAGCGACCAGGCTTGTCCGGACGATCGTGTGACTGTCCCACTGCCGGGCCGGGCCGGGCCCGGCCTCCGGGCGGCTTGTGCCGATCGGAGGCAGGGCCCGGTGGTGCCGGATCCCGGTCAGGGGATCGGTCGGCCTCAGGTGGTCACCGCGCACTGACCGCGGTCTGCGGCCTTCGGTCCCTCCGCAGAGGGATGGACATCGAAGTCGAAGATCCCGGTCGGGAGGTAGAGGGAGCAGCAGGCGTTGGGGATGTCGACGATCCCGCTGATACGTCCCTCGATAGGGGCCGCACCGAGGAGCAAGTAGGCCTGCTCTCCGGTGTAACCGAACCTCTTCAGGTACTCGACGGCGTTGAGGCAGGCGCGGCGATAGGCGACCGTCGCGTCCAGGTAGTAGTTGGTGTCGGTGTCGTGGTCCACGGAGATCCCGATGAAGGAGATGAACTCCGAGTACCGCGGCTCGACGTTGCCCGGCATGAAGATGGGGTTGGTGGTGACACCGTACTTCTCCATGCCACCCTTGATCAGATCGACGTGGAAGTCGATGTAGCCGCCCATTTCGATGGCACCGCAGAAGGTGATCTCACCGTCTCCCTGGCTGAAGTGAAGATCACCGCCTGACAGCTTGGCGTCCGCAACATAGACCGGGTAGAAGACGCGGGATCCACGAGTGAAGTTCTTGATGTCGTGGTTGCCGCCGTTCTCCCGTGCGGGAACGGTACGGGCCCCTTCCTGGGCGATACGTTCGGCATCCGATCCGGTCGCCTGGCCGACAAGGGCCTGATCGGGGTCGGGCGTGAGTCCCAATGGCGGGATCCGGTCGGGGTCGGTGTCGACCAGGGCCTGCTCACGCCTGTTCCACCGCTGCAGCAGCTCCTCGGACGGCGCGGTGCCGAAGAGACCCGGGTGGGTGATGCCGGTGAAGCGGACACCGGGAAGGTGCCTGGAGGTCGCCACCTGCCCATGGAAGTCCCATATCGCCTTGTAGGCATCGGGGAAGTAGTCCGTCAAGAAGCCTCCACCGTTGGCCTTGGCGAAGACGCCGGTGTATCCCCAGGCTTCACCCGGTGCGTTTCCGACCTGCTGCGGTACCGGTCCGAGATCCAGGATGTCCACGACGAGCAGGTCGCCCGGCTCCGCGCCTTCGACGCCTATCGGCCCGCTGAGCATGTGGCAGCGCATCAGGTCGACGTCGCGGACGTCGTTGGCGGAGTCGTTGTTGCCGATCTGCGCGTCGGTCCATTCGCGGCATTCGACGCGGAACTCGTCCCCCGGGCGGACCATCGCGGCGACCGGAACATCCGGATGCCACCTGTTGTGTCCAGGTACGGCCTGGTCGTGCATCGACCGGGATTGGTCGACGCTGAAGATTACGTCAGGCATGTGAACTCCGTGAGCTGTTCTGTACGGGTGAGCGGGTGCGGCGTGTGGCTCGGAGTGCTCTGACCGCCCCTCACGCCGCTTCTGCCGTCTTCGTTTCTCGCGTTTCAACCACCTCCCGGCGCTCCCATCGAGGAGTCGGCGGCGAGCATCGGCAGGTCGCTAGCCGGGGCTGCCGGCCGGATAGCCCGGGGCGCTGTACTCCTCCGCGGGCCTGCCGGGCCGTTTCCGGCGAAGTGCGATCCACAGCGTGGCGAAGGTCAGGACGCCGAACGCGCCCAGCGCGATCGCCGTTTCAAAGAAGTTCTCGGCGACCCAGTAACCGGACAGCAGCAGGAATGCCGGTATGACGCCGGTCACCCAGCCTTCGATCGCTGTCACCCAGCCGACATAGGACGTCAAGGTCTCCATTTTCAGTCCCAGGAGCAGGAAGAAAAGGAACCAGAGGAACGCCCAGTAGAGCCATATCACTCCGAACGGCTGATCGCCGAACAGCCGGAAGTTGACGAAGGAATAACCCAGCGCCACGATGGACACGAACAGTGAGTAATATCCCACGCCTGTCGTGTCGAGCCCCATGAGTAGTCCGATTCCTACATACAGGTAGGTGAAACCGAAGAGGAAGATGCCCGATGCGAGCACGATTTGGCGGGGGTCCTGATTCGCGGCGATGATGAGATATGTGGGTGTGAGGACCTGAAGTCCGCCCACGAACAGGTTGAATACGGCGGCTGCTCGGCTGTCGACCTTTCCCAGCAGCATCAACCCGTTCAGGAAGAGCACCGCGCCTACGAAGAGAAGTCCGACGTTGGCCAAGGGGGACACCTCCCGAGATTTCGCTCCGCGAGCGATGGGCCCGCCGGGCGGTCATGCGACCGAGATGCTGTTGTGCGCAACCCGTGCCTCTGGCGAGGCGGCAGGGATCGAGACCGCCCCACGCCCTCTTCTCCGAGGGGACGTTGCACTGATTCCGCCGGTCCGCGACTTCCCCTCAGGGCCGGGGGAGCCGGGCGAGGGCCGGATGGGCCGGCCTCGATGCAGCCCGCTCGGGAGGTACCCGCGTGACCACCGCGGGATTTTCCCGAGACTTTTCCTCCTGCTCGCGCAGGCCCGCGACGGCAGGCGGGGTGAACGCGGTCGCGGGGGACGAGTACACACGTCGAGCCGTATGCGAGCACTGCGGGCAAACGTGCGCGGTCGGCGCTGTGCCGATCGGCAGCTTGACGTCGAACGATCCGCAGCGGTTGCAGGAATACTCATACGTCGCCATGAGTCGTCTCCGCCCCGCCGCGCTTCCGGCCTCAGGCCGTGGCGCGGTTCTGGTCGAGCCAATGGACACCGGAGTAGCATCGCCTCTTATTCAAGGCAACGCCTGTGACGACGGCGTGTCAAGACAAGGTGCAGACGCCCCCGGGGCCGCCCTGCGCCGCCGTGCCGAATGAGCGGTTATGACGCGGCGGGCCCCACCGGGGGGGCAAGGACGTGACACCCGCACCGCAGGCCGCTCGGTCGGGGATTGGCGGGCGCGCTGATCAGCGTGTTCGGGACCGTTTGTTGTGCGGCAGCCCGGTCACTCGGTACTGGACAGCAAGGCCGGCCGGAGCGAATGCGCGGCTACCGGACCACGCCTGTGCGCCGGCCTTCGTAGGAGTACGGACATGGCAAAGATTCTCACGGTGCTTTATCCGGATCCCGTTGACGGCTACCCGCCCAGGTATGCCCGAGATGAGATCCCCGTCATCAGCGGCTATCCCGGAGGGCAGACGGCGCCCACCCCCCGGAGTATCGGCTTCAGGCCGGGTGAGCTGGTCGGCTGCGTCTCCGGTGAACTCGGTCTGCGTTCGTTCTTGGAGGAACAGGGCCACACCTTGGTCGTCACCTCCGACAAGGAGGGGCCCGACTCCGTGCTGGAACGGGAACTCCCCGACGCCGAGGTGGTGATCTCGCAGCCGTTCTGGCCCGCCTATCTCACCCCTGACCGGATCCGGCGCGCACCGCACTTGAAGCTGTCGATCACAGCCGGGATCGGTTCGGACCACGTGGACCTGCCGAGCGCCATCGAGCACGACGTCACCGTTGCGGAGGTCACCTACAGCAACAGCATCAGCGTGTCGGAGCACGCGGTCATGCAGATCCTCGCTCTCGTCCACAACTATCTGCCCGCCCACGAGTGGGTCACCGCCCGCCAAGGGTGGAACGTGGCCGACAGCGTCTCGCGGAACTACGACCTGGAGGGCATGGACGTCGGCGTTTTCGGTGCCGGACGGATCGGCATGGCGGTGCTCCGTCGGCTGAAGCCGTTCGATGTGAAGCTGCACTACAACGACGTGCACAGGGTGCCACCAAACCTCGAGCAGGAGCTGGGGCTGACCTGGCATGCGGACGCCCGCTCCCTGGCGGCCGCCGTCGACGTGCTCTCCATCCACGCGCCGCTGCACGCGCAGACGGTGAACCTCTTCGACGACGAGATGCTCGCGACCATGAAGCGAGGGGCGTACCTCGTCAACACGGCCCGCGCGCTGATCGTCGACCGGGACGCCGTGGTACGCGCTCTGGAACGAGGCCATCTGGCGGGTTACGCCGGTGACGTCTGGTACCCCGAGCCGCCGGAAGAGGACCACCCGTGGCGCGGCATGCCGCACGAGGGCATGACACCGCACGTGTCCGGTTCGACGCTCTCCGCGCAGGCCAGGTATGCGGCAGGCGTCCGGGAAATCCTGGAGTGCTGGTTCGACAACCGCCCGATCCGTCAGGAGTACCTCATCGTGGAGGGCGGCAGGCTTGCCGGGACCGGGGCCCGCTCGTACACCGTCTGACACACACGGTAGGAGTCGGCGGAGCCGTCACCGCCCGTGCACAGAAGGCCCGGGACGGGACGCTCCGCTCTCCGTGGTCTCCGTGTCAGGGCGCCCCCGCGATCGCGCAGGCGCGGCACGGGGGCCGGCCGCAGGTGCACTGCAGGATGGCGTCCAGCACCTCATAGTCGTGGTAGAGGCACTTGTCCCGGCAGGTGTGGCGCGGGACGAAGCCCGCCTGGAGCTCGTCCGGCCAGGGCTCCTCGCCCTCCCGGCAGCGCACGAACCGCTCGGGATCCGTGGAGTGCAGCCGGTGCATGCTCTCCCGTGCCTCGCCCTCCAGGTCGTGCGTTTGAGCAACCATTGCCTTGAGCTGGTCGGCGAGACCGGAGAACCTGGCGTCGCCCGTTCTCACATGGGCTGCGCCCAGCGCCATGACAGCGTTGCCCAGGAACCGACGAGCGTCCTGGAGATCGGTCACGTGATGCAGTTGGATGCCCGTCACGCTTCTGACCCACACGGCGTCTTCACTCACTTGTCCACCTTCCGGGGCCACTCGCCCACTGGTAGTGCCGGCGCGGAAGTACGTCGTACCTTCCTCATGCGCCCTGAAGTCCGGTCCGGGCGGCTGCCCGCAAGGCCACTGGTGAACGTCCTGCTCCAGACCCGGTCCGCCGCACCGCGGAAAAGGCCCATAAGGGACGCATGCTCTCAAGAAAGCTAATTCTGCGGTGCGAGCCAGTCCAGCCCTGTATCAGTGAACCGCCTCACAAACGCTGCACCTCTGCTTCCCGGCAGTGGCGAGGTGTCGGGAGATGAGGCGGCGTGCCGACCGGGTCCACTCCGGGCATCGAAGGCGGGGGCAGACGGGGGGCTTCTCCATGTCTTTACGCCCTCACGGAGCGTGGCGACCAGCACGCCGATGTGGTGCCGGGTGGGCCGGAGGAGAGTCTGCGTGCGGGTCGTTCCGCGGGCGCGGCATCGGCCTGCGCAGATACAGCTCATCAGCGGGCCGGGGCGCGGAGTACGAGGGCTCACCGATCGGCGCGGAAGGCCGTGAGCCACGACATGGCCCTGGTCGGCCAGGACGGCAGCCGGCCCGCCGCTGAACCGGATCTTGAATCCAGCGGCTCGTCCCTTGCCGAAGATGCCGGTCGGACGTCATGCCTACTTCGTGGTCAGCGGGCCCGTCACCCTGCAGACGATGGCTTGTCGGCTGGCTAGTGCGGGCTCGTGCCTGGTTCGCTACATCAGCGTGAGGTCGGAAAGCGCTCACCGGATCGAGCGACTTGAGCTGTTCCCGCAAGGAGAGATCGCGCTGACTGATGCGAGGGCAGACGGCCTTCTGGGCTTCACAAGCTGCCTCGGCCTGGGGGTCCTTACGGACGGTGCCTTCCGGGTGAACCTTTGGGACGGGACGCCGAGGTGAACGGCCACCGGTGTTCGTCCGTACCCCACTGAGGACGTCAACCCGCCGGTACGGGCGGAACCAACCGAGACGGAGAAGGCACGTGCCCCAGCCACAGCCCCGAGAACGCGCCGGCACCGCCCCATTTGCCGCTTCCTGGGGGCGTGCTGCCGCACTGGCCGGAGTGCTGGCTCTCCTGCCCTTGACCGCCGCCTGCAGCGCAGGCGGAGAGACGGAAGCCGACAACAAGCCGTCAAAGGCTTCAGCGTCGGCCGCAGCGGTTGTGGCCCCGGCGAGGATCGAGGTCATCGCCAACCTGACGGGCTGCAAGGCGAACATCCGCGTCGAGGCCGAGGAACTGCGTGAGGGGACATGCCGCACCGAGCAGGGTGACTACCTCATCACGACCTTCCCGGGGGAGAAGTACAAGCAGACCTGGTTGGAGACCGCCAGGGTGTACGGCGGCACGTACCTCGTCGGCAGCCGTTGGGTCGTCAGCGCCGAACCGAAGATGCTCGAGCCGCTGCGGAAGAAGATCGGTGGAAATATCCAGCGGCTCCAGGGCTTCGGTCCTACGCCGAGTCCGTCGTAGCGGCGAACGCGGCCTCGCCGCCGCACCCGCGTAGGTCCTTACCTGATCTCCATCGTCTTCGAGACGGTGACCTGGTCGATGGCGGAGACCCGCACGGTGGCCTTCATCGTCCAGGTTCCGGCGATCAGGAGGGTGAGCGTGCCGGTGCCCCGGTAGCCGCTCCGGTCGGCGAGCTTGGCGTCGAGCGGGCCGATGCGCTGCTCGGACAGGGTGAAGGACAGGCGCAACTGGTCGAGCTGCGTGGTGGTGGCCATCCCGGGCAGGAGGGAGCCGTCCTTCGCCTCGTGCGTCGAACCGTGGCCCAGCCACGTCATGGACGCCTGGCCGGAGGTCTTGTTCAGCCCCGCCTTCCCGCCGGCCCAGCACCATGCCGCGCTGCGTGGCCTGGGTGCCGATGATGTCGTAGGCGAGGGTGCGGACCTCCTGGTCGCCGGTGCGGTCACGAACGATGAACGACATCTCCACCGCCTGCTGATGGTGCGCCGACATGTCCGGGAAGAACCCGGCCTCCGAGGACGCCGTGCCGGGCGTCGAGGCATTCGCCGTACCCTCCGTGGTTCGCCACCACAGGGCGAGGGCGGCGACGACCAGGAGCACGACGCCCCCGGCGACCAGGGCAGGCGTACGGCGGACGGCCGAGCTGTAGCCCGCGGCTTCGTGGGCTTCCATGGACCGACTGGGCGAGTGCGACGATGCGGCGATCCGGCGATGCGGCCGCGGGTGCACTTGCCACGGCATGTCGTGACCATGCCGCTGTTCGACATCGTCTGCCGGGACACTCCGTATCCTTTGCGGCTTGTCTCTGTGGCTCTGACGGGGTCGCGTCCTCAGGGCTGACGCTTGCTCGGTGTCTTTTCGCAGGTGATCTCGTCACGCGGGGTGTAGTGCGTGCGGAACGGCTCCCGCTTCACTTCCCGGCCGCCGTCGTGGAAGACCCGCTCCACGGTGACGTCGAAGCCCTCGAGCGGGGTCTGCGGCACGCACTTCTCAGCGGTGCTCACCTTCTTGGCCGGCTGCTGCACATTGGTGCGCGGCCCCTTGACCGACGTGACCTCGTCGTACTTCTTCGTGCCGAGGAAGGTGATGGTCACCGAGGTGTCGGTGGACTCGGCCTGGATGTAGACGGCCTTGCCGGAATCGTTGGTGAACCTCAGGTCCAGGCTGCCCCAGGCGACCGTCGCCTCACGGCCCTCCGGGTAGCGCTCGATGTAGAAGGAGTGGGCGCCGTACTCGACGGGCTTGACCCCGGCGAAGAACATCGCGTTGAAGACCGTGGTGGCCACGGCGGAGACACCGCCGCCGGGCGCCTTGATGTACTGGTCGTCGAAGATCATGATGCCGTCGACGAAGCCGTTGGCCTGGGTGCGCTCGCCGACGGTCCGGTTGAAGCTCCAGGTCTCGTTCGGCATGACGACGGAGCCGTTGATGAGTTCCACGGCCCGGCCGACGTTCGTCGTGCGGTAGGCGGCCGGTTCGAAGTCGACGGTGAAGGAGGACATCTTCTCGGTCAGCCCCAGGCGCGCCGCGCTCTCGCGGGTGATCTCCGGCTGGATCTGCCGCGTGTCCACCTCGCCGGTGCGGGCGGTGCCCGACTTGGTGAGCAGGGGCAGGACGGCCTTGCCCAGGGCCTTGTCGGTGACCTCCACGCCGGGCCTGGCGTCGGCGGCCACCACGACCCTGCCGCCCTCGAGCCCCAGCCGGGCGTTCCGGGGCGTGGTGGGAAGGCCGTTCAGGACGCCTGCCACCGTGGGCGCGGCGCGCAGGCCCTTGCTGTCGAGTTTCGCCGTGAGTCTGCCGGTGTCGTCCGGCCGCATGGTCAGGTACTCGCCCAGCACGGCCGGGGTGATCGTGAACCGCTCGCCGCCCGCGGTGAGCGTGACCGGTGCCGACATCGCCGGCTGCGCGAACTCGCGCACCGCCCGCCGTACCTCTTCCGCCGTGACCTTCGACCCGGTCTCGCGTGCGGGCAGCACCGTGACCGAGTCCACCGTGCCATGCAGGAAGGGGGTGCGCAGGGCGCCGATCGCGGCGTCCACGTCCAGCGCGTACCCGGTGCGCGGGGCTATCTGCTCGACCCGGCCGCCGGCGAAGGAGACGGCACCGTCGCGGACCTTCTGGTCGAGTGTCTTCGCCAGCTTCCCGAGGGCGGCACGGGCCTTGTCCTCATCGACCCGCACGACCGGCTCGATCTCACCGCCCGAGCGGAACAGCCCGCCGATCACGCTGACCGGATCGGCGCCGGTGGACGCCGCCCGGTCAAGGGTTTCCCGGACGTCGAAGGTGAGCCCCGCCTGCCGCGGATCAACCGCGCCCTCGCGGTCGCCGACCTTCACGGCCAGCTTCCGCGGGCCGGCCGCCGCCAGGTGCCGCTCCAGTTTCCGGGTGGCTTCCTCATGGGTCAGGCCCCCGACGTCCACGCCGCGCACCGTTGTACCCGCCTCGATCTCACCGCCGGTGAGCAGTAGTCCGGCGAGATACAGACCGCCGATGCCGACGGTCAGCGCACCGCCCGCCAGGGCGGCGGACGGGAGAGAGGCCATCCGGGAGGCGGAGGTTATCCGGGGGTGCATGGGTCTCCTGAACGATCGATGTGACGCGCCCCCGATGTCACGACATTGTGTGCGGGAACAGTCGGCCAGGTTACGCACAACCGGGCATCAAAGGGTATGTCCCAGGTCGCGTCGGGCGTTGTGGATCAGCGGCCTGATCGACGAGCGGAACGGCCCCCGGAATGCTCAGCCGCCCGGCCCTCCGCCCGCGGACGGGCGACCATTCCGGGCCGGCTCTGCCCTGCCCCGGCCCACCGATTCTGGCCGGGGGGCGGCGGGGTGGCGCTTACCGTGTCGCGCGGGTGGGCGCTTCACGCACGCGGGGCGTCCCCGCTGGGAGCGGTGCCGGCGGAGTGTCAGGAGGCGTGCTTGACGAGCAGAGGTAGGTCGTGGGCGAAGTCGTCGGTGGTGGTGCCGCCGGTGTGGACGACGTGGGCCTTGTCCTCGCCGGCAGTCCGGTGGACGTGGTGTCTTCAGGGGGCGTTCCGCGCCACCGGATCAGTCCGGAGCGATCTGCGCCCAGTGGATGCATCCGTGCCGGTCGCGGCGCCGGGAGATGCCCCACCGGGAGGCGAGGGAGGCCACGATCAGGCGTCCTCGGCCGTGTTCGTCGGGGTCGCGGTCGGTGTCGGCGGGGGAGCGGGTGGGGCCCCCGTCGATGACCTCCACGCGGACCGCGGGCTGTTCGGTGTCGCGGATGAGCCGCCAGGTGACGCGGACGCCGGGCCGGGCGTGAGAGAGCGCATTGCCGACCAGTTCGGCGACGACGGCCTCGGTGCGGCAGGTGTACTCGTCGTCGAAACCCCAGTCGTGCAGGAGCCGGCGGGTGAGCCGTCGGGCGCGGGCGGGGGCGTCAGCAGTGCAGGGCAGCGACCAGGTGAGGGAGCGGGCCGGCGAGAGCGTCATGGCAGTGGTCATGGGAAGGGCCTTTCGCGAGGAGCGCCTCCCGCCGCAGCGGGAGGAACGGACGACCCGGGATGTTTGTTCAATATTCAACATACTCGGCTGGTGGGGGTGATGGCACTCGTGGAATGTGGTGTGCCCCACGTGGCGTGTGCTCGAAAAGGTGCTTGACGGGTCGGGCCGACAGTGGGCCGGACGGTGTCCGGCCCACCGCCGCACCGAACCGGTCCACCGGCCGGCCCGGCAGGACGGGCGGGCCGGCCGGTCAGAAGCGGGGGAACCGGGTGGTGAGCGCGCTCTTCGTCATCGGCGTCACTGGTGTCATCGGTTCTGATGTCCCGGCGCGGTCCAGGTCGGACAGGAGCCGTTTCGCGTCGGTGACCAGCGATCCGTAGATGTGCCAGGCTCCGGGTTCGGTCAGGGCGCCGTGTGTCACGAGTTCGGTCATGCTGTCATGCCAGCTCTGAGCCTGGTCGAGCGCGGTGCGCAGCCGTTTGCCGGCCTCGGTGTGCTCCGGATCGGCTGTCCGGTTCACTTCGGCGAAGTCCTCCACGGCCTGTCCGGCCAGCTCGAGCGTCCGGGCGTACTGGTCGGTGAACAGCTGCCCCAGGCGGAAGTCGTCCCGGGACGCGTCCACGGTATCGGTCAGGGTCCGGGCGATCCCTCGCACCTGCAGTGATATCCCGTGCAGGACGAGGAGCGCGTGGCCGCCGGTTCCGGGCCGCCGGGGCCCGTGCACGGAGCAGCGGAGGTTCCAGCGCAGGCTGTCCTCGGCCAGCCGCACCTGGTCCTGCGCCTCGGCGATCTCCTCCTCGAGCCGGCGCGCTCTCGACAGCCAGACCCGTGCGTGGCTGGTCCGCTGCTGCTTGCGCAGGCCGCGGCCCATGTCGCACAGCAGCATGCCGGTGGCCCGGGCCAGCCGGCGCACCGCGGTCCGGGAGTCGGATACATGCACGGGGGGCAGGATCAGGGCGTGGACGGCCGTGCCCACGATGGCACCGGTCACGGTGGCCAGCGCCAGGAGGGCGAGGTCGCGCACCGGCACCGCCGCCGCGGCCGTCAGCGTGAGCAGCGCGGTCGAGGCGACCTGGAGACGGTCGTCGAAGGCGCGGCGTCCGCGGGCCGCCAGGATGATGGCCAGGACCGCCATGATGCTCCCGGCGGTGGGGCCCAGCCACCAGGCGGTGGCGACGGCCAGAGTCACCCCGGCCACCTGGATCGCCACCCGGCGCGCGGCTTCGATCATCGAGTGGTGCACCGTCGAGGTGTTGACCACGAGCAAGGCCGTGGCGACGGCCAGGAACTGGGGCCGTCCCTGCCCCCACGGGGCGGTCGCCTGCCAGGCGAGCAGCGCGGCGGTCAGATTCTTGCCGCCATGGGACAGGATGTACCCGCCCTGGCGGGTGGCCACGGATCTGACCAGGCGTGCCAGCGCCGGCCACCCGGGAGGTGGGGCAGGCGACCTCTCTTCCGAACTAGTTGAATGTTGCACAAAATGAAGAATGCCATTTTCTGCCGGGTTTGACCAGCAGCGCCCCCGCAGTCCGGCGGGGGTGGTTCGCGTTGGTTGCGGCCGGCCTGCCGAGCACGGCGCCCCGAGAGGCGGAGGGGCAGGCGTGGCCGGGGCGCGATTCCACCGTGATCGGAGTGGCTCGTGCTCGTGTCGCCTTTCCGCGGGCCTCAAGGCGGCCGGGCCGGCTGCCTTCCGCATGCGGGGTCGGTGGTCAGGCAGCGCGGATCGCGGAGACGTCGAACTCCAGCTTCACCTTCTCGCCGACCAGTACGCCGCCGGTCTCCAGCACGCGGTTCCAGGTCAGGCCCCATTCGGTGCGGTCGACTGTGGTGGAGCCCTCGAAACCGGCGCGCTCGTTGCCGAAGGGGTCGGTCGCCGTGCCGGTGTGGGTCAGGTCCAAGACGACCGGGCGGGTGACGCCCTTGATGCTCAGGTCGCCGCTCAGGTGGTAGGTGTCCGCGGAGAGCTGCTGTACCAAGGTGCTGCGAAAGGACAGCATGGGGTGGGCCTCGACGTGGAAGAAGTCGGCGCTGCGCAGGTGCCGGTCGCGCTGCTCCTGGCGGGTGTCGAGGCTGGCGACCTCGATGGTCACGTCGGCGGTGGAGCGCCCGGGGCGCTCGCTGTCCAGGTACAGGCGGCCGTCGAAGGCTTCGAAGGTGCCCCGGACCTTGGTGATCATGGCGTGCCGGGCGACGAAGGCGATGCTGCTGTGCACGGGGTCAATGGTCCAGACGCCGGTCAACCGGGCGGTGGCCGGCGCGGAGGTCGTGTCGGTGGCCGGGGCGGGAGCGGTGGCGCGGTGGCGGTTGAGCAGGCCCATGGGGTCGTCCTTCAGGGAGGGAGTGTCTTCTACTCTCCTCCAGCATGTTGAGGTTTGAATCAATTCCGGAGTGATTCCTGGATTCTCGACGGTCTGGCAGCCTGAGCGCAGCAGTCATGAGAATCCGCCGACCAGCCGGGAAGACACACCGCCACTCGCGTTCGTGTCCGCCGACACCGCGGCCGCGAAGGCCGCCGACACGGTTGCCGCACTGGAGGAAGCAGGTCGCCGTCACCGGGCGCACCGCCGGTACGGCACTCATCACCAGGGAGTCACGGCCTGGGACTGCGGCCAGGCCGTGTCCGTCGTCGCCACCTTGGAGCAGCTGCGCGAGCGGGGCGTGGACATAGTCCCGCATTCGCCAGCGCAGATCCGCCCGCGCGAAGCGGCCCGCCACCCGCGCAGCGCCGACTCCAACTCGACATCGCAGCAAGCGACTTCAGTTATCTCGCCCATACCAGGACGACCGCAACCACCAGCTCAGGACACGAACCGCTGCTGGAGTATTACACCGTGTCCTATGGGGTGAGGCGGCATCCGGCCACGGAGCCTCCGCAAAAACCCGTTGGCGGACCACGGCGACCGTTGCTAATCTCCCGGAGGCCGTGCGAGAGAACGAGGAGGTGGTACCCGTGAACGCAGTATCGACATGGGTGCTCCCCTCCGGGGTCACGGTCGGGCGATAGGTCGTCCGGGAGCGCCGTTCAAGAGCCCTCCCGAAAGGCACGACCGTGCGATTCACTTCTGAACAGCGCCTCGGCGACGACGTCCTCGAGCGCGAATTCACCCTCGGCGAGATCCCCGGCACCCTGTGGACGCCTGGAGCCGCACCGGCCCCGCTGGTCCTGATGGCCCACAACAACGGTCTGCCCAAGGCGGAACCCCGGCTGGTGGCCCGGGCCCGGTACACCGCGGCGCGCGGCTACGCGGTGGCCACCATCGACGCCGCCGGGTGCGGTGACCGTCCCCGTTCCGCCGCCGACGAGCAGGCCCGTGCCGACCTCCGGCGGGCGATGCAGGCCGGCGAGCCGGTCGACGAGATCTTCGAGTCCTTCATCGGCCCGCTGGTCGAAAACGCGGTTCCGGAATGGCAGACCACTCTGGACGCCCTCCTTGAGCTGCCCGAGATCGGCGGCCCGGTCGGGTACTCCGGGGGGTGGACCGCCCTCGGCATTCGGCTGGCGGTGGTCGAGCCGCGCATCGCGGCCGCAGGCTTCTTCGCCGGGGGGTACGTGCCCCGTGCCCAGCGCGAGGAGGCCCGGCAGGTCACCATTCCGCTGCTGTTCTTGCTGCAGTGGGACGACGAAGGGAACCCCCGGCAAAGGGCCCTGGACCTGTTCGACGCCTTCGGCAGCAAGGAGAAGACGCTGCACGCCAATCTGGGAGGGCACACCGGCACCCCGTGGTTCGAGCTGGAGGACGGGTGCCGGTTCTTGGACCGACACCTGAAGTGAGGCCGGGCCGTCTGGCGGGCAGCGGACGGTAGGAGGTGTCGGCCAGGATGCCGTCATCGAGGACAGGGCCCGGCCCTCCTCGATGGCGGTGGCCGGCAGATGCACAACCGCCCCGATCGCGGCGGTACCGGCCATCAGCGGTACCGGCCGGTCGGGGCGGCGCTCGGCCACCAGCGCCGCCATCAGCTGGGACCATGCCGTGAGGCACTCGACCCGTACCTTGCGGATCGCCGGGCAAACGACCGACTCGACCACCAGCGCCCGGTCCGGGGTTGGCGACCAGCAGCCGGCAGTAGGTACGCATCGCGGCGTTCAGCATCCCGCGGGGGCCGTCGCTGGGCTCGGTGATCCGGCTGACCTCAGTGAACGGGACCTCGGCGGCGGCCCGGTACGCGGCGACGAAGAAGTCGTCCTTGGTCTTGAGACCGTGCCCTATGAGCTCGTAACGCGATCTTGTTGAAGTGGCCTGGTCGGGCGTGACCGAGCTGACGATTCGGCCGTTCGTGGTGGTGTGAGTACTCGGCCGTGGATCGTGGACGACGACTTGTGGGCGCTGATCGAGCCGCTGCTGCCGCCCTGGCCCGAGCGGGCGCCGGGGCCACAGCCGGTGGGGGACCGGCTGTGTCTGTAGGGCATCCTCTACGTCCTCCACCACGACATGGCCTGGCAACTGCTGCCGCTGGAGCTGGGGTTCGGCTCCGGACGACCTGCTGGCGGCGCCTGGACCGCTGGCAGAAGGCAGGCGTCTTCAACCAGCTGCACCGCATCCTGCTCGCCGAGCTGAACGCCGCCGGCCAGCTCGACTGGTCCAGGGCGTGTGTGGACGGTTCCCACCTCCGGGCGAAAAGGGGGGTGCCGGCACCGGTCCGTCGCCGGTCGACCGGCGCAAGACGGGCAGCAAAAACACCACCTGATCTGCGACGGCTGCGGCACCCCGCTCAAGGTCATCACCACTGCGGCCAACGTCAATGACGTCACCCAGACCCTCGCCCTGGTCGACGGCATCCCGCCCGTCGCGGGCCGCCCCGGCCGTCCGCGCAGGCGTCCCGAGGCCCTGCTCGGCGACAAGGGCTACGACTCCGACCTCCACCGCGAAGAGCTCCGCAAGCGGCGCATCCTGCCGGTCATCTCCCGCAAAGGATCACCGAACATCCAGGGCCTGGGCAAGCTCCGGTACGTCGTGGAGCAGACCTTCGCCCTGCTCCACCAGTTCAAACGCCTCGCCGTCCGCTGGGAATGCCGCACCGAACTCCACGATGCCTTCGTCTCCCTGGCCTGCAGCCTGATCTGCTGGAGACGCCTCAAGAATGCCCGATCATGATCGCGTTACGAGCTCATAGCTGAACAGCTGGCGTACAGAGACATATGGTGACCCGTTGGGGTGGTTCGGCTGGGCTCGTTTCGTTGTCCGCGCGGTCGATCGTCCGACGGGATGACGAATCCGTTATCCGGAGAGCTCTGACGTCCGGGTGCTCGGCAGGCGGCGGTATCGGTGCCGAAGTTGCGGGGGTCAAAGGGTTGTGGCAGGAAAACCAGGCAATCATGTGTGCGATCCGTGGTGCACTTTCACGGCGTTCCGTTCGGCATGCGACTCACTCGTGACCGCCGTAATGTGAATCCGGTGACCAAATGCGCTGTGGAGGAAAGTTCTGCCTGAGCGACGAAGATGAAGTGGGTGACAGGCCTACTCGCGCCCGTTCCCAGGACATTGACGTCGGGTCAATGAAATCCGCTTGTGGCCGTTACGCACGGAATGACGTGTAGTGATGGTGCAGCGGTTGCCATTCGGCAGGTCTGTCTCTCGGCTCTGGCCAGGTCCGCATGGTGTGGCCATTCTCCGCTAGGAGGAAGTCTATGGCGGTTTTGTGTAAACCAGCGATCGCGGTCCCCGAGTACGTCATCACCAATGAGGAAACCCTCGAGTTGGCCCGGAGGTTGCACGGCGACCATCCGCAGATCAACCTGGCCCTCCGCCTGATCGAGAACACGGGGGTGAAGAAACGACATCTGATACAGCCGATCGACAAGGTCCTGCGACATCCTGGGTTCGATGCCCGCAGCGCCGTCTACGAGGCGCAGTCCAAGGAGCGCGTACCCGCGGTGGTACGCCAGGCGCTCGATCAGGCCGAACTGGAACCTCAGCAGATCGACTTGATCGTCTATGTCTCCTGCACCGGCTTCATGATGCCGCCGATGACGTCGTGGCTCATCAACAAGATGGGCTTCCGTCAGGAGACGAGGCAGCTGCCGATCGCCCAGCTCGGGTGTGCTGCGGGAGGCGCCGCGGTCAACCGGGCCCACGACTTCTGCCAGGCCTACCCCGACGCCAACGCGCTCATCATCGCCTGCGAGTTCTGCTCGCTGTGCTACCAACCCACCGACCTGGACGTGGGATCGCTGCTGTCCAACGGCCTCTTCGGTGACGGCATTGCCGCCGCCGTGGTGCGGGGGAGCGGCGGCACGGGGGTGCAACTGGAACGCAACGGCTCGTATCTCATCCCGGACACGGAGGACTGGATCTCCTATGCGGTTCGTTCCACGGGCTTCCACTTCCAGCTCGACAAGCGTGTGCCCGGGACCATGGAGCCACTCGCTCCGGTGTTGTGCGCCCTCGCGGACGAGCACCAGTGGAACGCGAGCAAGATGGACTTCTACATCATCCACGCCGGCGGTCCGCGCATCCTGGACGACCTGAGCTACTTCCTCGACGTGCCGTCCGAGGCCTTTCGCTTCAGCCGTGCCACGCTCACGGAGTACGGCAACATCGCGAGCGCGGTGGTCCTCGACGCCTTGTCGCGCATGTTCGACGAGGCGTCGGCTCTCCACGGACACCGAGGTCTGATGGCCGGCTTCGGTCCGGGCATCACCGCCGAGATGTCGCTGGGAACCTGGGTTTCGGGTTCCGAAGCCGAGATCTGAAGTCGGTCCCTCCGCTCCCGGCCCGAACGGCCGCCCCGCGCCGACCTGCGTCCGGGGAAGGCGACCACGACGGCTCCTGCCAGGCACCGACTGGCAGGAGCCGTCGGCCCCGGCGCGAGCCGCCGTCACCAGGCGACTGGCAGGGCGAGCGGAAACCGCCAGATCGACGTGGTGTTCCAGCGCACCTCGTCGGCGGGCTTGGCCAGCTTCAGGCCGGGGAAGCGCTCCAGAAGTGACCCGACGGCCATCCGGATCTCGGCGGAGGCGAGGGGGGCACCGAGACAGTGGTGCCCACCCCAGCCGAACGTCATGTGCGGGGGAGTGGTGCGTTCCAGATCCAGCTCGTCAGGCCGGTCGAATTTCCGGTCGTCCCGGTTGGCCGTCAGGTAGGAGACGTGCACGATGTCTCCTTGCCTGATGGTTACGCCGCCCAGTTCCACGTCTTCGAGGGCCACCCGGGGAATGCCCACGCCTTTCCTGAAGGGGATGAACCGCAGCAGTTCCTCGATGGCCTGCGGAAACAGTTCAGGGCGGGAGCGCAGCATGGCGAGTTCTTCTGGCCGGGAGAGCAGCGTGTAGACGATGTTCCCGATTTCGTAGGTGGTGGTGTCCTGCCCGGTGATGAGCAGAACCATGGCCATGACGGTTAGTTCCCGGTCGTTGAGGATCTCGTCACCGTCACGGGCGGTGGCCAGCGTGCTGATCAGGTCGTCGCCGGGGTCCTTGCGTCGCTGGGCCGTCAGCGTGGCGAAGTAGGAGCGGAGCTCCGCCTTGGACTTCACCGCGTTGTCCCGGTTGTCGAGGCCGGTGTCCATCATGGTCCGCGCATGAGCGCGCAATTGCGAGCGATCGGCTTCGGGGATGTCGAGGACCTCGCAGATGGTGGTCAGCGGCAGGGGGCCCGCCAGATGCTCCATCAGGTCGGCGGGTGAACCGTGTTCCGTCATCCGGTCCAGCAACTCGTCCACGACATGCTGGACCCGCCTCTCCATGTGCTCCATGTGACGGGGAGCGAAGCCCTTGGAGACCAGACTGCGCAGCCGGCTGCTGCCCGGTGGATCCATGACATTGATCGCCTCGTCCTGGACGATCGGCTCAGGAGTCATGCGCGGGAAGTTCCGGCCGATGACGGCCTTGCGGCTGAAACGACGGTCCGTCGTCACCGTGCGGACATCCTCGTAGCGGGTGACGAGCCAGGCTTCCCCCTCTCCGTAGGGCAGCCGGATACGGCTGATGGTTTCTCCGTCCAGGAGTTGCCTGAGCGTCGGATCGAATTCAAGGGCCTCGGCAAAGTCGAATGCGCAGTCCCGTGCGGTGGGTTCTGGTTCCATGCATAACTCCAGGTAGTGGATCCGACCTGTGGATCAGACACCTATTCGGCTGGACGGGCCATGGATGCCCTGTCCGCGGGAGCGGCACGCATGAAATGTGACTGATTAGTCCATATGGATTAAAGTCGACGCATTTGCCATCCCCGGGTCGGCGCCGACGCGGGCCACGGCGTTGTCGACTTGGCTTCCCCCTGGCCGTGGGGTGATCACCCGGATCGTTCGGGTCGATGGGAGAGGCGGGACGTGGGGGCTGGGACTTCGTTGTGCGGGGGTCCCGGTTTCACCAGGGCCTGACACGCCCTCGCCGCCGCACCTCACCACCCTCCCCGACCGGTAACGAATCCTGTATGCGTGCGGGCACTTCGGCCACCGCGACCGCGGATGCCCGCACCTCTTGAGGAACGACCCACTCCACGGACCGACGAACCCGAAGACAAGGCTTGCCGCCCCGGCGTCCGATGCCGACAGTTTACTGACCAGTAGGGGGTGAAAGCGCAACTGACCTGCGGAAATGCGCGCAGCATCCGCTGTGTTCCGGAACTGGACCAGCCGGACCCAGGAGGAGATCGAACAGGCGTGTCGGGACTAGAGGGAAGGCACGCGGTTCGGCGAGGTGAAGGGGTACGACGGTGCTCCGCTGCCTGCTCCCGAGATGCCACCGGTGCCGCTGAAGCCGCGAGGGAGTCTCCGCTGAACTGCTGAACTGCTGAACTGCTGAACTGCTGAACTGCCTGAGTCCTGGTGGCTGGTGAACGAAGGGTTCCCGCAGCGTGCAGGCAGGGGCCCTTCATAGGTGTGACTCTTCGGGAAGGAACGTCACCTGCGGGGCGCCCGTGCGCGGATGGGTGGCGACTTCCGCTGCCACCCCGTACACCTCGGCCAGCAGGCGGGGGGTGAGGATGTCGGCGGGCGGTCCGGAGGCGGTTACTTCGCCGTCGTGCAGGACGTAGAGGCGGTCGCAGTAGTAGGCGGCCAGGTTCAGGTCGTGCAGGGCGAGCAGCACGGTGGCGGGCAGGCGGCGCAGGGCGCCGAGCACGTCCAGTTGGTGCCGGATGTCGAGGTGGTTGGTGGGTTCGTCGAGGACGAGCAGGGTGGGTTGCTGAGCGAGGGCGCGGGCGATGAGCACCCGCTGGCGTTCGCCGCCGGAGAGCCGGTCGAACGGGCGGTCGGCCAGGTGGAGGGCGTCGACTGCCATGAGTGCGGAGGCGACGAGTTCGGCGTCCTCGGGGGTGTCGCCGGCGAGAAGCCGTTTGTGCGGGGTGCGGCCCATCGCGACGACCTCGCGGACGGCCAGGTCGAAGTCGGCTGCCGATTCCTGCACCACGGCCGCCACGATGCGGGCCAGTTGCCGCACCGGCAGTGACCAGGCGTCGCCTCCGTCGATGCGGACCTGGCCGGTGTCGGGGCGCAGGACGCGGTAGACGGCACGCAGAAGGCTGGACTTGCCGCTGCCGTTGGGGCCCACGAGCCCGATGGTCTCGCCCGGGCGGGCGGTCAGGGAAACGTCCCGCACCAGATGGCGTGCTCCGGCGGTGAGCGTGACGCCGTCGACGGAGAGTTCGGTGGCGGTCATGCCGCTCCTCGGTCGGTACTTCGGCGGGCGTCCCGGCGCAGCAGCCACAGGAAGAACGGCCCGCCGCACAGGGCCGTGAGGACGCCGACAGGGATCTCCATCGGAGCGGCGATCGTCCGCGCGGCGATGTCGGCCCAGACGAGGAAGACCGCCCCGCCCAGTGCCGCCGTGGGCAGGACCCGGCGGTGGTCGCCGCCGACGAACAGGCGCACGATGTGGGGCATCATCAGGCCGACGAAGCCGATCGGTCCGGTCGCCGCGACGAGTACGCCGGTCACCAGGGAGAGCAGGACGAACAAGCGGGCACGGAACCGGGCCACATCCAGCCCCATCGTGGTGGCCGCCTCCTCGCCGGCCAGGAGCAGGTTCAGGTTGCGTGCCTGCGCCATGAGGACGCCGATGCCGAGCAGCAGGGCCGCGCTCGGCAGCCACAGCGTGCCCCAGTTGACCCCGCCGAGTCCGCCGAGGGTCCAGGCGAGCACCGCACGGGCCTCGTTGCCGCTGTCGGTGGTGAGCAGCAGCAGATCGAGCACCGCGGTGAGCACCGCCGCGATCGCCACGCCGGACAGCACGAGCCGCGCCGAGGTGATGCGTCCGCCGGTGCGGGCGGTGGCGTAGACGAGCAGCAACGCGCCCAGGGCGCCCACGAAGGCGGCCACGGACAGGGACACCGGCCCGAACACGGTGACCCCGAACACGATCACCGAGACCGCACCGAGGGACGCGCCCGAGGAGACGCCCAGCAGGTACGGCTCGGCGAGCGGATTGCGCACCAGGGCCTGCAGGGCGGTGCCCACCACCGCCAGTCCCGCACCGGCCACCGCACCGAGCAGCACGCGCGGCGCCCGCACGTCCACCACGATGGTCTCCCGCGCCCGCGACCAGTCGGGCTCCTGCCAGTCGGCGCCCAGCGCGTGCGTCACGATGCCCCACACCTGACCGGGCGGGACCTGAACGGAGCCGATCGCCAGGCCCGCCGTGGCGGAGACGACGAGCAGGGCGGTGAGCACGAGCAGCGTGACGGCCAACGTCGTACGGCCCGCCCCCGGCCTGGGGGGCTTCTGCCGTGGCACCGCCCGCTCGGCGGAGGTGCCGGCGGCGGTGTGGGTCACCGGAAGTTCTCGGGGTGCAGTCCGCGGGCCAGGTCGTCGACCGCGTACGCCGACCGGATGCCGACCAGGGTAGCGGTCAGCGGCAGGACGACGAACCGCTTGTTCCGGACGGCGGGGACATCGGCGAGGGCGGGCTGGGAGAGCAGGAACTTCTTCTTCTGCTCGACGCTCCCGGCGCCGGCGTAGTCATAGATGGCGATGACCTCGGGCTTGCGCGCGACGACCTGCTCCCAGGAGACGTCGCCGAAGACGTCGTCGAGGTCGGCGAAGACGTTCTCGCCGCCGGCCAGCCTGATCAGTTCGGTGCCCAGGCTCTTGCCGCCCGCGGTGAAGGCGGTCTTGTCGCCGCTGTCGTACACGAAGACGGGCACCTCTGGCTCGCCCTCGACGGTGGTGGCGGCCTCCTCGACGCGGCCCTCGAGGTCGGTGACCAGCTTGTCGGCCCGGTCGGGGACGCCGAAGAGCCGGCCGATGGTACGGATCTCGTCGTAGGTGTCCCGCATCGTCACCCGTTTCTTGCCGCAGTACTCGCGGTTGAGATGAGTGTCGATGCCGGCGTCGGCGAACGCCTTGCGGGAACGACCCTCGTTCTCGGCGAACGCGCTGCCGTAGCCGCCGTAGACGAGGTCGGGTTCAGCGTCCAGGACCTTCTCGAACGACGGTTCCCTCTCCGCCAGCTCGAGGATCGCCTCGTAGTCCTTCTTCAGCTTGGGCAGGACGGCGGAGTCGGGGAAGGCCGTGCCGACCATGCGGTCCTTCAGCCCGAGGGTGAGCATGAGTTCCGCCGGGTGCTGGTGGATGGTGACCACCCGGGAGGGCGGCTTGTCGTAGGTGGTCCTGACGCCGCAGTTGTCGATGGTGACGGGGAAGCCCTCGGCCGAGGACGCTGTGCTCCTCGGGTCCTGGACGCCGCCGTCGGACGAACCGCAGCCGGCGGCCAGCAGGGCTGCCGACAGGGCAACGGCCGCGGCGCGCAGAGAGCGGCGCCTGCGGGCCGGGGGGAACGAAGCAGGGCAGAACGAAGCAGGGGAGAACAAAAGGGGACGGGGCGTGCCGTCGTACACGTAGAGCCTCCTGGGGAGTCCGCGCTCCTCGGAACGGGCCCGCGACGGACCAGTGTCCTGACTCCCGGATCGACGCTCCCCCCTGCCTTCCCGCGCGGCTCGCGCAGTGGCATGTCGAGGGGGTGTACTCCCCGGTCACAGTGGCGGGACCGTGCCGGATTCACACCGGCTTCCTGTCTCCCGTCGCGGCGATGACCAGGTAATCCTACGTGCCGCCGAGTTGGAGGCGAAAGGGAGTGCGGACCTGTCCGCACTCCCCGCATACCGTCAGCTCTCGCGGGCCGCCCGCAGCACGAGCCGTTCGGCGTTCTCGTCGTCGGGACGGCGGCGGATTTCGTACGTCGCGGCCAGGTACCCGGCGCCTGTGGACAGTCCGGCGGTCGTGGCGGCCGCTCTGGCCGGATCACGCCTCGGTACTCGCTCCTCCCTTCAACCAGACTTGTTGACTCACGACACATGCGCACCGCCCCTGCGGCGACCGGTGCCCGGGAGGACCTTGATGGTGTCAGAGGCGAGGCCGGACGAAGGCGGGACAGCGGCGCCGCGACGGCAACGGCCTTCCGCGGACAGGATCGCTTTGCGTGGTGACCTGCGATCCGCCCTGCCCGACGCGAGTGCGGCGGTGGTGCTCACGGGGGCCGTGTTCGCTTTCCTGTACGTGCGCATGGACTCGGGTGATTCGGCCACTGTCGCGGTCATGCCGTTCATGGACGATCCCGGCGCCTACTGGATGTACTTGCTCAGCCAGGCGTTCGGGTGGTCGGGACTGCTGTGGGCCTGGGGCACGGTCATGCTCGGGCTGCTGTTGTCGGGGCCACGACCCGCCCGGCTGCCGGTCTCCCGACAGGTGCTGGAGCGCTGGCACCGCACCACGAGCCTGACCACGATGGCGCTGATGTTCGCGCACGCGCTGATGTTCGCGGCGGAACTCGTCCGCTACGAAACGAATCTGACGTGGGCCGAGCGGCTGTGGGCGGGCTTCGCGGACACCTTCGTACCCGGCTGGTACGACTCCGGAACCGGCCGGATCGCCATCCCGCTCGGGCAGGGTGCCCTGTACCTGGCGGTTCCCCTGGGGCTGCTGTTCTACGTCCGGCACCGCATCGGAGCGAACACCTGGCGACGGCTGCACCGGTTCGTGATCGTCGTCTACGTGCTGAGCGTGTGGCACACGCTGCTGTACGGGACCAACGTCTGGTACGGGGAATGGCCGCGTACCCTCCTGTGGCTGCTGCAACTGCCGGTCGCGGTCCTGCTGTTGCTGCGTCTGCTGCGGCCCGCCCGGCGGGCCGAACGGTTGGACGCGCCAGGAGGACGTGCGGGTGTGGCATGGCCGGTCTGGTCGGCGCGGGCGGCAGGACGGATCGCCGTCGGGGCCGTCGTCGTCGGGCTTGTCGTCGTGGCGGCGTCCGGCCGCGACGGCGGACGGGACCGTCCGGCCGAGCCGCCCGCGACGGTCCCGCACGCCCGTGAGACGGAATGACGGCTTGATCCGGGCAGGCAGGACCACCACGGGAAGGGGATGACGGCCTGCGACAAGGTGACGGCGGAACGAGGAAGTCGGTGTGAATCCGGCGCGCTTCCGCCACGGTGATCGGCGAGCCGGTCCCGACAGCCACTGCCCGAAGGCGGATGGGAAGGCCGGGACGGGCCTCGGCCCGAGAGCCAGGAGACTCACGCGGTCGCCTCCTCGACGAACCATCGGGACGGATCTCCCCGGTCGGATGGTGCGGTGGGACACGCGTCCGGCGTACTCGAAGCGCGCGGAGGGCGGCAAGCGCCGCACTCGCGCTTCCCGCCCCTCCCCGGGAGGGGTGCTGTGCGTTCCGTGCTTCTGCTGCCGCATCTGTTGCTTCGGTCGTGCGGGGCGGTCAGGAACCGGACGTTCCCTTCATCCGACGCCTGCTGAGGAGGCGCGCATGCGTATGCCTCTCCGGAGCGTTGTTGCGCGCATTCGTCGGCCGACCTGTACCAGCGGATCCGCCGGAGTGACGCAGGTCATATGAGTGGTCCGGAACTCGCGCCCCGGCGGCTCCGACTCCTGAACCGGTACGGCTGGACCTGACCTGCGCCGTACGAGGCGATCTGGAGAACCGGTATGGGCGATTCCCGACAATTCTCCTCCGACGGAGGGGCGCGGTGCTGCGGAAACCGGTGCCGCCGCCCGCGCTGTGCGGCGGGTCGAGGAGAAACCCGCCAAGCCGGACGGGGTCTCCGCGGCCGTCGATCCGGCCACGGGCCGGGCCCGGGTGAGCCACCCGGCGCGCGTAGGACCCGAGGAGCTCGTGGCCGCGGCGGAGAAGGCCGACTGCTGCTCACTGCCCTGCCGGCGGTGCCGGTGCTCGTGCTGTCGATGGCGCCTGCCTGGCGGTCCCGCAACGGGCAGTTGCTGTGCTTCGTGCGTCCTGGCGGCTCGGGCGACCGAGCTCGGGGAGCCACTCGACGACGACGCCGTACGGGCGGCGATCACCGAGGCCGGCTACGAGGTGAGCGAAGCTATGCGGGGCGCCGTGGCCTGAGTCGGCGCGCGGCCGGCCGATCGCCCTCGGCCGAGTTGCCCCGCCCTGGTCGCAGGGCCTGCCCTGCGCTTGAATGCAGCCCCCACACCAACATGACAAGGGAGTTCTCAGTGCACCGCACGACTTTGGTACGCAGCCTGCGCCGTTGCGGCACCCTCACAGCGGCCGCGTTCGTGGTGGCCGTCGCCACCGCGGGACCGGCCGCGGCCCACGCGGAGGTCGAAGCGGAGGGCGCCCGAGCCCTTGACCAGAACGTCACGTTGACCTTCTCCGCCGCCTCGGAGTCGAACTCCGCCGGCATCACCAAGCTGGAGGTGATCCTGCCCAAGGGCATCGAACCCGGCGACATCACCTACAAGGAAGGCCCGGACGGCTGGAAGCTCGCTCCCACCAGCCGGGGTTACACCGTCTCGGGACCGAAGCTCGCCGTGGGGGAGGATGCCGATCACGTCGTCACCGTCCGCCAGTTGCCCGATGCCAGATCGCTGGTCTTCAAGACCCTGCAGACCTACAGCGACGACCACGTGGACCGCTGGATCGAACAGGACGACACCAGCGAGGACGGCCACGGTCACGGACACCCCGCACCCCGCCTGGAACTGAAACCCGCCGCTCCCGGCGCGAAGCCGGTGAGTCCCAGCCCCACGGAGGAGCCCACGACGGCCGTGCCTTCGTCCGACACCGTCTCCGGCGAGCCGACGACCCACCCGACTGCGCCGCCGACGCAGCCCACGGTGGACAGCGCGGAAGACGACGACGGCATGCCTGCCGCCGTGCCCCTCGGTATCGGGGCTGCTGCCCTCCTGCTCGGAGGCGGGGCATGGTGGTTCAAGAGCCGTCGTAGTGGCTCTGCCTGAGTCTTTCGCCCAGGACGGAAGCACCCCTGCGCGGCGACCCGTGCGCCGCCGCGCAGGCCGGTCCCGACGTGATTCACCGGCGCCCGCAAGGAGCAGCGCCGCCCGCCGTACCGGGACCAGGACACAAGCGCCACGCATCATCCGGCGCGACGCAAGCGCTCCGGACCGCCGCTGCTGAAGGGTGAGGAGGAGGAGAGCGCGCGGCGCCGCATGGTCCGCGCCCGCCTGGAGCGCGGCATCGGCCGGCTGGCGAACTGCAAAGATGCTCCGCGGCTGCCGGTGGCGGGGCGACGGCCTCGCCCACGCCGCCGGGCCGTCGCTCGCGTGGGCACCCTTGTTCTCGCCGCATGGGCGCACATGCTCACACACCGCTCCGACCTGCGTGATCGCGGTTTTCTGCACCACCTTTCAGGGGGGGGTGGTGCTTCTCCGGGAGTGAAGGCTGGAGAAGGCCTGCGGCGAGTTGTAGGCTGTTCTGCAACCTCTGCCGGGTCTTTGGTGCTGCAAAGTGCCAAGGTGCCGTTGAACGCTGTGTAGAGGTGTGCCGTGTCTGGCTCGTTCCCTGAAGATCACAAGGCGCCGAACTGGCGCGATCAGGCTTCGTGTGTGGGCGAGGATCCTGAGATCTTCTTCCCCCTGTCCGACTCCGCGTCGCCCGGAGACGAGGCTTTCCTCGCCCGGACGATATGCCGTCGCTGCTCCGTTCTTCTTGTCTGCCGGTCATGGGCCATTGACCATGGTGAGGACGACGGGATCTGGGGTGCCACCACGGCCGCACAGCGCAGAGCGATTCGTCGAGCGCGGCTTGGGTCGTAGAAGCGGCCCGGCCGGCAAGCCTGCCGGTAGTGGCTCGAGAGCGGGCTGCCGATCGTCATCCGGATGTTCTGTGTCCTTCGGCTGGGGCCCGGTGGTGATCGGCGCGGCCCCTCCGCGGGTGCGTCGGCGGCTTCAGGGTTCGGGGATCGTCGACCGGGAGCGCGGCGGCGACGTGGCGCACGGCCGGCCGGGTCTTGTCGGCGAGGCCTTGGGGGTGTCGTTTCCCGACGCCTCCGGCGCGGGCGTGCCGTCCGCCGGTAGATGGGCCACCGGAGCCGGCAGTCGCTGGTCGGGCTTCAGGATGCTGGTTGTCCGAGGGGCGGTTGTCCGATGCTCATGTTCGCGCAGCGCACGCCGATAGGCCTTCCGGGTTCGACGAGGTGCCGCACCTGCCGGGCGTGGTCATCATGGTCATCCAGCCTCGTCCGGCCATCAGGAGCGTTGGGCGGGAGGGAAAGGATGACAATGGAGCTGTTCCCGCCGATCCCGCTCGCCGAGTGGCGCGACACCAAAGAGACTCTCCATCGCTTCGCGCAGATCGTCGGGAAGGTCCGTCTCGCCGCCAGCACCCGGCGCAACCACTGGTGGAACGTCCCGTTCCACCTCACGGGGCGTGGCACCACCACTCGCCCGATGGGCCAGGTCGACGACCATCCGATCTTCACGGTGGACTTCGACTTTGTCGCGCATCGGCTGCTTGTTTCGACTCTGGACGGGCGGGAGATCTCCCTCCCGCTCATCGGCCAGTCCGTGGCGTCCTTCCACGACGCGGTCATGGGCTCGCTGGCCGCGCTGGGCATCCGGGTGCAGCTCGACGTGCCCAGGCCCTTCGACCTGCCCGACTCCGGCCGACCGTTCGCCGAGGACACCGAGCACGCGATCTACGATCCCGCGCAGGCCAACCGCTACTGGCGGGTCCTCAGCCAGGTGGCGTCCGTACTGGAGGAATTCGCCGCAGGGTACTCGGGGAAGGTCAGCCCGGTGCACCACTTCTGGCACACCTTCGACATCGCCCACAGCCGGTTCTCGGGGAGTCATGTCGAGCAGCCTCAACAGATCGACCCGGTCACCCGGGAGGCGTACTCCCGGGAAGTGATCAGTTTCGGTTTCTGGTTCGGAGACGACACCTTCCCCGAGCCCGCTTTCTACTCCTACACCGCTCCGGAGCCCGCGCACCTGGCGGAGGAGCCGCTCCGGCCCGCGGCGGCACGCTGGCTTGCCCGCGGCAACAGCCACCTGGCCGTGTTGCGGTACGACGAGGTCCGTACCGAGGCCGACCCGCGCGCTGCCGTACTTGCCTTCTACGAAAGCGCCTACCGGGCCGGGGCCAGGCGCGCCGGCTGGGAGATCGAGCGGATGGCATGCCCCGGCGGGGTGACGGACCCGCAACTGCGGACCCCCGGGCCCGGTACCACGTCCGGCTGAGGCCCGCACGCCGTCGCCGCCCGGCCCGCCGGCGTGGTCACCGCGGCACCGCCCCGGTCAGGTGTCGGTGCGTGCCAGAACACCCTGGAGCAGTTCCGTCGCCCGGCCCACCTCGAAGAAGTGGCCGTCCCCGGATGTTGCCGCCCGTCATGCGCCGTGCCCTTCTTCGAAGACCGATCGGCGTCACGTTCCCGTGCCGGGTTCCGGCACCGGCTTCCCTGGCGAGGTGAAGGCGGCGAGCACCGTGGCGGTGATGCGGTCGGCGGCACGGTCGGCGGTGAGACGACCGGCACGGATCTCGTCGGCGGCGCTGTGCATGACCGAGTGCGGGACATCGACCGGCCACGCGATCGGCAGGTCCGTGCGGAAGACCCCCTCGGCGCGGCCGCGGACGATCAGCGTCTCGACTCGCAGGTCATGAGCGACCACCGTGTCCTCGTCGCCGTGCCGGAACCGTTCGGTCGCTCGGCCGCCTCCGTCCGTGACTTCTCGCGGAGGGCCCGGCGTTCGCGGGTCAGGCTGCCGCCCTGGGCATACCTCATGTACGCGGGATGCCGCAGGGATCATGGGCCGTCAGCCCTGGGACACCACGCTTTGAGGGTCGGTAACGGACGTAGACATGGCGCAGACGGTGCCCCCACACCCATGGGCGCTGCCTGCACGGAGCTGTGAAAGCGGTCGGGCGCCGCCGCTGGGCGGCACCCGACCGGAGAGGAATCACTCGCGGGGCGCGGACCCGCGCTCCTTCAGCAGGTCGGTCATCAACTCCACCTCCGACTGCTGGCCCTCGACCATGCTCTGCGCCAGCTTCTGCTCGGTGTCCACCTCACACTGCGAGGCGCAGGCGCGGGCCATGTCGACGCCGCTCAGATGGTGGTCGATCATGAGCTGGAGGTAGAGAATCTCCGCCTGATCGTCCTCGAGCTCGCCGAGTCGGCCGAGTTCCGCGGGCGTGGCCATGCCTGGCATCAGGGACCCGTCCTTCGACGAGTGGCCCTCGTGCCCACTCTGCATCCACGCCATGTACCCGTCGGGCGAGATCTTCGGCAGCTCCCACAGATCGAGCCAGCCGAGCAGCATGCCGCGCT
Source organism: Streptomyces hirsutus (assembly GCF_001418415.1). GTDB lineage: Bacteria > Actinomycetota > Actinomycetes > Streptomycetales > Streptomycetaceae > Streptomyces > Streptomyces hirsutus. The sequence goes on along the minus strand of NZ_LIQT01000041.1, from coordinate 7,778 downwards.
GGTTGGCCTGAGTCTGCGCGATGTCGTACGCGAGACGCCGGATGTCCTCGTCAGCCGTGCGGTCCCGGACGATGTACGACATCTCCACCGCCTGCTGGTGGTGGACGGCCATGTCGCGAGCGAACCCCGCGTCGGCGGAGTCCGCAGCCGGAACACCGACCGCCTGATCCTTCTCCTTGCTCACCATGACCAAGGCCGACAGGGTCACGACGACGGCGACGAGGGCCGCCGCGCCGACGGTCAGCCAGCGGGTGAGGCCGGGCCGTCGGCCGTGCGCCCCTCCCGAATCGGTGGCTCGTTCCGCCACGATCGTGCCGGTCATGACGCCGTCAGGCCGCCCGAGCAGGCGGCACCCGGCTCAGGGGTCTGGGGCCCCTGGACGTACTTGGTGAAGAACTGGTCGATCCGCGGATCCGATGCCTTGTCCACGGTGAGCTGGCGCCCCCAGGCCGACAGCATGATCGTCCCGGACTGGTCCTCGGCCGGGCTCATCAGGCTGTACGGGGTCTTGGAAACCTTGTCCCCGAGAGCCTTGACGTCGGCGTCGGCGGCCTTGTCGTTGTAGGTGACCCAGACTGCGCCGTGCTCGAGAGAGTGGACGGCGTTCTCGTTCGGTATCGCCTCGGTGTAGACGCTGCCGTCGCAGGTCATCCACGCCTGGCTGTGGTCGCCGCCGACCGGCGGGCTCATCGCGTACTTCACGGTGCCCTGGACGTGGTTCCGGGTGAGCTTCTTCGCCTCCCAGGTCTTCTCACCCCGTACGGGCTTCTTCGCCTCGGCCGCCTGCTGCTCGCTCTTCTCGTTGGCGCTGTTGAGGGCGTACCCGCCCCACCCGACCAGCCCCGCGACGATGACCGTGCTGAGCGTGATGGTGATGACGCGGCTGCGACGCTCCCGAGCCTTCTCGGCGCGACGCATCTCTTCGACACGGGCCTTGCGCGCGGCCGAGGCTTCCTTCTTGCTGGTCTTGCTCATGACTGAATGTGTCCTTCCCCGCCGTTCGGCGGTGGGTACAGGGGCGATGGACGGATACCGCTCGGCACCTGCGCGAACCTGAGCGCAGGGCGCCGAGGCGCCGTCTAGGTCCGTTGCACCTGGAGGACGTGGAGGTCGGGAGCGCTGTGCACCGGCGGAGGCTGTGCGAGGACCGTGGGGCGCTGCTCCGGACGCGGGAAGCCCGGCATGCGGGTCAGAACCAGAGGCAGGGTTTGCGTGGGCGCGCCGAGCACGCCCGCCACATCGTGGACGACAGAAGAACAGCAGGTATCGCCGGGGGAACAGTCGCTCTGCCGGACGGGGGGCGTGATGTGATGCCCGGCCGGGGGCCCGGCCGCCACCGTCCTGCCGGTGGACATGGCCGTCGAGGGAGCAGCGTCGTCCTTGGCGCCACTGTGCCCGGCGTATCCCAGGCACACCACCAAGGCGGCGAGCAGGACCGCAAGGGCAGGGCAGAGGACCGCGGTGCGGATAGTCCACCGCGGACCGTGTCCTCTGTCTTGCGCCGACTGCGCACAGCTTTTCATCACGAGTGATGTTAGGCGGTCTCCGTGGGAGACCTGACGGCTGGTCCCGGACTATCAGCGATCATGCCCGTTTGTGCGTATCGGGGTGGATGGAGATGCGGGATACCGGGGTGGTTCGGGGCGCTCAGGGTGCCGGAGGCGGACTCGACGACACGTGCGCCCGGCAGCAGCCCACGCGCGCGAGCGTGGGCTCACCATGTGCAGGGCGGTGCGGTCTTTGACGCCCCCGGGATCCTGGCCTTCGAGCCTGGTCCAGAAGCTCCGTTCGGAGGCGGTGAACGGTGTACCGATCCACGGAACCGAAGTATCGCCGACCAGCCCGGCGGGGGTGTGCATCGGGCGCTTGCCGCCGGTTCGTCCAGGCCTCGGAGAAGGCGGACCCTGTTCGTGCTGCGCGCTCGTACGGCGACCTGGCGGACGCTCTGAAGCAGGGCAGCTTTCCGGGTCACGCGGCGCAGGTGCGCACTCGGCAGGCACGCGACGTAACGGACACCGTCGACAGAGGCGGCACTTTGAGGTGCCAGAAGGTTCTCACGGGTGCTGACAGAGCGTGGACAAGCGCGGCCCGGGTGACGGCCGGTTCCATGACGGCCAGTGCGTGGTCCATGTCGGGCGGCAGGCTGTTCAGCCACTGCGTGATCCGTTGGCAGAGCTGGCGCACGGACTCGCCTCCGTGGGGTGTGGCATCCGGGTCCGTCAGCCAGGCGGAGAACCCGTAGGGGTCGGTGGCGGCGACTTCGGAGGCTGTGCGGCCGCGCCACTCGCCGTAGTCGAAGTCGCGTAGCGCAGGCTCGGGTGTGGTTTCGAGGGCCAGAGCGTGAGCAGTCCGGGCACAGCGGGTCGAAGGTGTCCGGACGGCCACCGAGTATCGGGGCAGGGCTGCTCCGGTGGCACCCGCCTCGGACAGGCCGCGCTCCTTCAGCGCATCGTCATCGAAGATCGTCTCGCTGGTGTCGTCCCCGGCGGTCGCGCACAGAAGTGTCAGGCAGATTGTCATGGCGGATCCCCTTCCTGCCCGGCAGCGGGCCGACTGGTGCGAGATGGCCGAAATTCCGTGGAGCCGGTGGTGCGACACGGAGCTTTGCGTCTGTCGCCAGTCGGTTGATCAGGCGGGCGGGCTTGGTGGCGGTATGCGGGACTCCCACCTCCACAGTCAGGCAAAGCTACGCACGGCAACCATCCGGCACCCGTCCGGAACCGACCCCGCCGACTGGCTGGCACGTTCCCGCCACCCGGCCGCATTCAGTGTCGGCCACCCACGGGACCGACCTCGCGTGGTACGAATCGGACAGTGGGCCCGATGGCGAGTGGAGCACGCGTGATCCGGGTAATGGTGGTCGACGACGAGGCGCTGATCCGTACGGGCTTCCAGCACATCCTCGAAGCGACCGACGGCATCGAGGTCGTGGCGGCGGTTCCCGGCGGCCAGGCGGTCCGAACGGCGCAGGAGAAACGCCCCGACGTCGTGCTGCTGGACATCCGGATGCCTGACGTGGACGGCCTCACCGTCCTGGCCGACCTCCTTCGGCTGCCGCACCCACCGGTGGTGGCCATGCTCACGACGTTCGACATGGACGAGTACGTCGCCACGGCACTCCGGTCGGGCGCCGCCGGCTTCCTGCTCAAGGACACCGACCCGGATCAACTGCCCTACCTGGTGCGGACCCTGGCCGGCGGCGGCACCGTTCTGTCGTCCAAGGTCACCCGGACCGTCGTGGACGGTTATCTGAACTCCGGCCTGCAGGAAGACGCCGCCCGCAGCCTCGACCCGCTGACCGACCGCGAGCGTGGCGTACTCGCCTTCATCGCCGAGGGGCTGTCCAACACCGACATCGCCGCACGGATGCACCTGAGCACCGGCACGGTCAAGGACCATGTGAGCGCCATCCTCACCAAGCTGGAGGTGGGCAGCCGCGTCCAGGCCGCCCTGCTCGCGGAACGTGCCGGCCTGCTCAAGCCGTCGCGGGACCAGAAGAGGTCATGAGCACTCGCCGCCTGCCCGCCCCGCTGCTGGACGCCGCCCTCGTCGGAGCCTCACTGCTCGATGTCTGGGGCCATGTCGACACCTCCGAGCCGCTGCGCATGGTCTGCGCCCTGGCCGCTGCCTTCGCTCTTCTCCTGCGCCGTCGCCTGCCGCTGCTCACGTTCCTGCTCACCCTTCCCTCGGTCCTCGTCTCCGACGCGGTTTTCGCCGCCCTGGCCGCGCTGTACACGCTCGCCTCACTCACCCGCCGCCGCACCCTGCTGGCCGTCTGCGCCGTAGCGTTCACCATGAGCGACATGACTTCTTTTCCGTCGCCGGACTTCGACTTCTCGACACCGTCGACCTTTGTCACCCTGGGCTACACAGCGGCGACGGCGGCCGCACCCGTCTTCCTCGGCCAACTCGTCCAGACCCGGCGTGATCTGTCGTTGCGACTCGCCGAGATCTCCCAGGCACGCGATCACGAACGGCAGCTGACAGCCCAGACCGTGCTGGCCAAGGAACGCACGGCACTCGCTCGGGAAATGCATGACGTGGTATCCCACCAGGTCAGCCTCATCGCGGTGCAGGCCGGAGTGCTCCAGGTCGGCAGCCGGGACGCCGAAGTGAAACAAGCCGCAGCCACGATCCGCAGGCTGAGCGTGCAGACCCTGGACGAACTGCGGCACATGGTCAGCGTCCTGCGGGCCTCCGGGGGCCGCCCCACGGAACTCATCCCACAGCCCTCCCTGATCGACCTTCCTCAACTGGTCGGCAACAGCGGCATCGAGGCCGAGCTGCACACGGACCTGTCCGGCAGCCTTCCACCGCCGTTCCAGCGCGCCATCTACCGCACCGTCCAGGAGGCGCTGACCAACGTGCGCAAACACGCCCCCGGCGCGACAGCGGTCGTCCGCATCCGCCACGAGAACACAACCGTCCGTGTCACAGTCACCAACACGGCACCGACCCGGCCCGCTCTGCCCCTTCCCAGTGCCAACTACGGCTTGGTCGGGCTGCGTCAGCGTGCCGAGCTGCTCGGTGGCACGGTCACCTGCGGCCCCACCACAGACGGCGGCTACCAACTGTGCCTGGAACTCCCGGCCGACGGCACGTGGTGAGCAGGCGAGCCCGAGTGGTCTGGCCCGTTGAGGCCGGTGGAACGACTCGTCAGCACTGGAGCAGGCTGAGTTCCTGCATCGCATCGCGTTCGATGCGCGAGAGCTCGTGGAGGAGGGAGCCGGCCTGCATGAGGTTCTTCGCGTCGCCGGATTCGCCTGCTGTCGCGACGAGTGCGGCCACCTGTGTCCAGAGGGCGGCGGCCTCGGTATACAGGGTGTGGCCGGTGCGCAGGTGGCTGCTGTCGATCAGCTGGGCGCACTCGGCCAGGAAGTCCCGGTAGAGATTGCGGAACAGGGCGCCGCCGGTGCCGGCCCTCTCCATGAGGGCGGCGGCCCGTGGCAGGTCCTCCTGCGGATCGTCGCTGCGATGCAGCCACTTCGGCACTTGCTCGGCGGTCTTCTCGATGCCCCGGTGGCCCAGGTTCGCGATGGGCGGGTTCAGGAAGGCGTCGGCGCAGGTCTTGATCGCGGGGATGATCCGGTCCTGCGGTGGCTTCGCGCTGCTGGGCGCTGTGATGGTGAAGGAGCGGTGCTTGGCGGTCATGGGGCCGCGCTCGGCCCTGGCTCTGGCCAGGCCGGCGAGGCTGGTGGAGACGGCTCCGCCCTGCGGGTCGGTGTCCACCAGGTAGGCGTCCTGTTCGTCGTAGCCGTACATGGCCACGACGTGCCCGCCGAAGTGCACCTTGGTGCTGAAGTAGTCCAGGTGGTAGCTGTCGAGTTGCAGGCCGACCGGCCGACCGGCGTCGATGGGTGCCGCCACGTTCTGCCATGCCTTGCGCGGGGAGGTGGTCTCCCCGATCAGCAGCTCGAGCCCGAGGGCGGCGGCCAGGTTCCTGGTGAGCTCGAACGGTTTGACCCGGCCTCCCAGGAAGGGAAAACCCATGGCTTTGCTGTCCCAGTAGATGAAGGACAGCCCGGAGCCGAGCCCGAACAGCATGGGCTCGGACAAGTCGAGTCCCTCATGCCGCAGCAGCACGCCCAGCGCCGTCGTCTCACAGTGCTGCATGCCGCGGACATCGATGCCTTTCACCATGGCCATGCCGCTTATTCTCCTTCCTCCCCTGACGACAACGCTGCAGAGGGGCGTGCCGGACCACCGGGTCCCAGGCATGTTCCGCCGGACAGGCCCTGGCCGAACCGTCGGAGCCATGCTCTGCCCAGTGCGGGTGAATCCGGCAGCAACCCACTTTGGGGTATGGCCTGTCTCCACGTCCCTCGGAGCAGGCAAGGAGCTGGGCGGCGGCGGCCTGCTGGGTGTGGCCCTTCTTCGTATGCCGGTGGACGGCGGCTCTGATGAGGAAGAGGAACATGTCGATCGCCATGAATTCCGGACGGGCGACCTCCCGGCACGGAGTCGCCCGGTGACGGCGCCACCGGACACAGCCGCCGGGCTCGAACGGGGCGCCTGCTGCCGGGCCAGGACCGGATCACATGGGAGACGGCCGGCTCGTAGTCTCGGTGATCCAGGAGGGCGTGGTCCGGATCCCGCGGTGACGGTTCAACGCGATGGGTCTCCCGAGATGCCGATGTGCCGATACGTGACTAGGCTCGGTGAGTGAATGCCGCAAGCACGGCACGCCCGGCCGACCGGTTCCCGAACCGAGCGGACCATGGCCGCAGTGATCGCCCGCGTGTACCGAGGGCGGCCTGGAGGCGTCGGCGGTCGAGCCCGTGCACCGGATCGGCATGCAGTGACGTTCAAAGACCCTGTCGCAACTTTTGTTTGCGGCTGCGGCCATCCATTCCCGCACTCCCTTTCGGTGCGCGGGAGACGATGGAGCGAAAGGTATTTCCCATGCGAACACAACGCGCGAGGCGCCTCGCCATGGCGTCGGCCGCAGGGCTGCTGATGGCCGGCGGTGTCGCAGTCGGTACAGCAGGCACCGCTTCGGCCTCCTCTCAGAACTACAGTCCCAGCCAGTACTGCAATAACCACCACTCCTGGTGGAACGACGACTGTGACTACTACGGTCGTGGCGGTAACGGCTACCACAACGGCTACGACAACTACGGCTATGGCGGTAACGGCGACCACCATGGCAACGGCTATGGCGGTAACGGAGACCACCATGGCAACGGCTATGGCGGTAACGGAGACCACAACGGCAACGGCCATGGCGGTAACGGCGGCCACAACGGCCACGGCCGATAACCCACCTACGGCAACGCGATGTGCGGCCCCTCCGGGACCGCACATCGTGCCGTCCTGGCTTGAATCAGCAGAGGAAGTCGTAACGCGCAGGAGGGCTCCGTTCGGTTCGCTGTCCGAGACCGGTGTGGGCGAGGCGGCAGGGCCGGATTGCCGGGACCGGGACGGGCGCAGACAGTCGGTGGTGGCGTCATAGTCCAGATTTGACGGCATTCCTGACGGCAACGACGGCACGCGGACGCGCATGATGGCTGGCCTGGACGATCAAAATCAGAGGCCGTCAGCATGTCGCTCGGCGTCTTGCCCGATCCTACGGATGCGCGGTCCGGCCGAACAGGTACGGGCCGAACCGTTGCCGCGGGCTTCGGCGCAAGGGTGCTGAATGCCGCTCCTTGGAACAGATCACCGGAACGATGAATACGGCGGTGAAGAGGACCGCCTCATGAGCGCCTCCGAAAACTGGTCCGAACAGCGCAGCCCGCACACCGTCCAGTGAACAGCCACCGGCGTTCGCCCGTATCCATTGCAGCAGATGCCGACCGCCTGCGCGGACAGGAACGGTGGGGACGGCTGGAGAGTGACTCTTCGATCGGTGACTCATTTTCGAAGTTGAAGCCGACCAGGTCGGCATCCTGGGCCACCCTCCGGGCGCGGTCCGCCGACATCGTCGGCTGGAAGTCGCGCAGTACCCGCAGCCGTTCGGCCAGCGCGATCATCCGTACGGCACCGGCGTCACCGGACGCGAGCCCCGCCATGCCGAGGGCGTGCAGCACCGTCCCTAACACAGGGAGTTCCATGGGCGAGCCGGCCGGACCGGAGAGCAGGGTCCGCAGTCCCTGCCGCAGCCGGCCGACCGGCTCCGCGACCAGCTCGATCCGGCCTGCGTGCGCGTGCGCCGCGCTGCAGGCAGGCGAGGATGAGAAGCCGGCGGATGAAGAGGTGGTCGTGCCCGTCGCCGAGCCGCGTCAGCACATCGAGCACCGCCATGAGATGCCCGTACGCTTCCTCGCCCCGCCCCGCCC
>NZ_LIQT01000409.1 GCF_001418415.1 Streptomyces hirsutus | reverse complement strand
CGGCCTCGGCCGCCGCCCCGTCGAGGGATTCGAGCGTGGGCAGGCGCAGCAGCAGCCGGTACACCTCCAGTACGGCCGTGGCGCGCGAGAAGCGATCGGTGCGGGGTGCGGGCGCGGCGCCGGGGTCGCCGAGGGCGTCGAGCTGGGCGGTCCAGCGGGGCCCCCGGGGCCGGTCGTGCGGCGCCTGCGCGCGGATCAGCCCCGTGACGAGCCGTAGGTGCACGTCGTCCAGTTCGCGCCGGACGATCCGTACGAGGTCGGCGGGCTGCCAGCCGCGCTGCCAGGCTTTCGACACGAACTCCTCGCCTCGCCGGGCGAGTTCGGCGTCCGCCGCCGGGTCGCCGGCGAGCAGGGACGCGCCGGTGTCGAGGGCGTCGTCGGTGGTGGCGTACAGGGCGGCCCGGAAGGCGCGGTCGACGGTGCTGGACGTGCTCACGGGCCGATGGTGCCATGCCGCGGGAGTTCACCCCCAAGTGTCAACTCGCGGTTGACACCCTCACACTGTCAACCTACCGTTGACACATGACGACGAATCCCGGCATCAAGTCATCCGTACGTCTCGACGACCTCATCGCGGCCATCAAGAAGGTCCACGAGGAACCCCTTCAGCAGCTTCAGGACGCGGTGCTCGCGGGTGAGCACCTCGGCGACGTGGCGGATCACCTGATCGGCCACTTCGTGGACCAGGCCCGGCGCTCGGGCGCCTCCTGGACGGACATCGGCAAGAGCATGGGCGTCACCCGGCAGGCGGCCCAGAAGCGTTTCGTGACCAAGGAGTCGGCCGCCCTCGACCCGAACGAGGGCTTCAACCGCTACACGCCCCGCGCCCGCGCCGTGGTGATGGCCGCGCACAACGAGTCCAAGGCCGCGCGCAACGCCGAGGGCCTGCCCGAGCACCTGGTCCTCGGCCTGCTGGCCGAGCCGGGCGGCCTGGCCGCGAAGGCGATCACCGAACAGGGCGTCACCCTGGACGCGGTCCGCGCGGCCGCCGTGGCGACCCTCCCGCCGGCCGTCGAGGACGCCCCCGAGCTGGTGCCGTACGGCCCGGCGGCCAAGAAGGTCCTGGAACTCACCTTCCGCGAGGCCCTCCGCCTCGGCCACAACTACGTCGGCACCGAGCACCTCCTGCTCGCCCTCCTGGAGCACGAGAACGGCAAGGGCGTCCTCAGCGGCCTGGGCGTCGACAAGACGACCACCGAGCGGTACGTCGCCGACCTGCTGGCGCAGGTCGTGGAGACGCGGCAGGAGGAAGACCAGGAGAAGGAAGCCTCGCCGGAGAGCTGATCCGGGCCGTCGCCGGACCCCGCTGCCGGACCCGCTCCCGGACTCGCTCCCGAACCCGGCTGTCGGGCCCGGCAGCCGGGTTCGGCAGCCGGGTTCGGCTGTCAGACCCCCCTGTCACACTCACGTCATGGCCGACCGGTGGGCTCTCTCCTCGGCCGAGGACGGTGGCGTCGACGTCGCCCCCCTCGGCCCGGAAGGGCTGCCCGCCGCTCCGGTGCGGCGGGAGGCGGGTCCCGCCGAGGCCGTGCGGAGCCGTCCCGGTGTCACCCGGTGGGTGTGGCGGTCCACCGCCGAGGTCTATCCGCGCCTGCTCGCCGCGGGGGTGCGAGTGGAGCGGTGCTACGACGTCGAGGCCGCCGAGACTCTCCTGCTCGGCCACGAGGGGCGGTACGGGCAGCCCCGTTCGGCCGCGGCCGCCCTGGCGCGGCTCCGCGGAGACCCCGTACCGCCCGATCCGCCGCAGCGCTCGGCCGAGCCGGGCGCGCAGTCGTCGCTCTTCGAACCCCGGGGCGCCCACGTCCCGCCGGCGGACCTCCTCGCGGTCTACGCCGGACAGCAGCGCCGGATCGAGGCCACCGCGCACCCGGACCGGATGCGGCTGCTGGTGGCCGCCGAGTCGGCGGGGATGCTCGTCGCCGCCGAGATGAACCGTGCGGGGCTGCCCTGGCGCGCGGACGTGCACCGCGCGGTGCTGGACGACCTGCTCGGCGAGCGGTACGCGGGCGGCGGCGAGCCCCGCAGACTCGCCGAGCTCGCCGACGAGGTGTCCGCCGCCTTCGGCCGCCGGGTCCGGCCCGACCTGCCCGCCGACGTCGTCAAGGCGTTCGCGCAGGCCGGGATCAAGGTCTCCTCGACCCGCCGCTGGGAGCTCGAGTCCCTCGACCATCCGGCGGTGAAACCGCTGATCGAGTACAAGAAGCTGTACCGCATCCGGGTCGCCCACGGCTGGTCCTGGCTCCAGGACTGGGTGCGCGACGGCCGCTTCCGGCCCGAGTTCCTGGCGGGCGGGACGGTGACCGGCCGCTGGGTGACCAACGGCGGGGGCGCGCTGCAGATCCCCAAGGTGATCCGCCGCGCGGCCGTCGCCGACCCGGGCTGGCGGCTCGTCGTCGCCGACGCCGACCAGATGGAGCCGCGCGTCCTCGCGGCGATCTCCCGCGACCCCGGGCTGATGGAGGTGGCCGGCCGGGAGACCGACCTCTACCAGTCGGTGTCCGACCGCGCCTTCTCCGGCGACCGCGCGCAGGCGAAGCTCGCCGTCCTCGGCGCGGTCTACGGCCAGACGTCCGGCGACGGCCTGAAGAACCTCGCCGCCCTCAGACGCCGCTTCCCCCGGGCCGTGGCCTACGTCGACGAGGCCGCCCGCGCCGGTGAGGAAGGCCGGCTCGTACGGACCTGGCTCGGCCGCACCTGCCCGCCCGCGACCCGTACGACGGACGACGCGGTGGAGGAGGCGGGCATCCCGCTCACGGAGGAGGAATCCGACGCCGCCCGGCAGTGGGTACCGGGCTACGCCTCGACCGACGCCCGCGCGCGAGGCCGTTTCACCCGCAACTTCGTCGTCCAGGGCAGCGCCGCCGACTGGACCCTGCTGCTGCTCGCCGCGCTACGGCAGGCGGTGCGGGACATGGCGGCCGAGCTGGTCTTCTTCCAGCACGACGAGGTGATCGTGCACTGCCCCGAGGAGGAGGCGGAGACGGTGGTGACGGCGATCCGGGAGGCGGCGGAGCTGGCCGGGCGGCTGACGTTCGGCCCGACCCCGGTGCGGTTCCCGTTCACGACGGCGGTGGTGGAGTGCTACGCGGACGCCAAGTGACCACGGAGGCCGGGCTCCCCGCCCTGCACGAACGGGCTGCGGCGTAGGGCCGACCCAGGACTCCGCCGTGCTGCGCAACCGCGCGATCGGTTCAGACAGAAGAGGACCCCGGGAGCGCAGAGCTGCCCTTGTGCGCCGAGCAGATGCTCGAGGGGCGCTCCTAGACCGACCGTGCCACCCTGAGCAGTCTCAATGCCGCCTCCGGCAGTTCATGGCCTTTGAGCCACACCGCGTGCAGCAGTCTGCGCAGCGGGACCGCCGGGTCGACCTCGACCTCGACCAGGCGGCCGTGGTCCACGTCCTCGTGAACGGCCAGCGCGGAGAGCACTGCGGGGGCCAGGCCCCGGACGACCGCGCTGCGCAGGGGCGCGGTGGAGCCCAGTTCGAGAACCGGCACGGCCACACCGTCGTATGGGCGCAGCGCCTTCTCCAGGGTTTCGCGGCTGCCGGAGCCGGGCTCGCGCAGCAGCAGCGGGGTGTCGGCGAGTTCGCGGCCGCTCAGCGGGCGGCGGCGCCGGGCCCAGGGGTGGCCGGGGGCCACGACCACGGCGAGACGGTCCCGGCCGACCACGGTGCGGTGCAGGTCGTCCGGCACCCAGGGGCCCTCGACAAAGCCCAGGTCGCAGCTCCCGCGGCGCAGCGCCTCGATCACCCCGGAGCTGTTGGTGACGGTGAGCCCGACATGGGCATCGGCCTCCTCCTCGCGCAGCGCGACCAGCCAGCCCGGCATCAGTTCCTCGGCGATGGTCAGGCTCGCGGTCACCAGGAGCCGGTTGTCCTGCCGGGAGCGCAGCGCGGCGGCGCCCTCAACCAGCGCCTCGGCCTGTTCGAGCAAGGAGCGCGCCCAGTCACCGACCACGGCACCGGCCGGGGTGAGCCGGGAGCCCGAGGTGGAGCGGTCGAGCAGCCGCAGGCCCAGGCGCCGCTCCAGCGTGCGCATCCGGGCGCTCGCGGAAGGCTGGCTGATGCGCAGCCGCGCGGCGGCCCGCCCCAGGCTCCCGGTCTCGGCGACGCAGACCAGCAGTTGCAGGGCGTGCAGATCGGGGAGCGGTCGCGGATGCGCGTCGGAGGACTCAAGGGCCATAGGGGAACCCTATGACCTGCCCACAAGATCACGTCTAGTGGGCGCCCCCCACCCGGCGCACGCTGAAAACATGGTTCTCACCGACCCCGAACGCCGCATGTCCGTGCGCCGCACCCCGCCCCCCGCCGCACCCCGCAGAGAAGGCGTCGTGCCGGGCCTCGCGCTCGCCGCCATCGGTGTGGCGGCGGCCTTCGGGGTGCACGCGCTGGTGTCCGCCGTGCCGATGCTCACCGCGGCCGTCGTGCTCGGCGTCGTCGCGGCGCATCTGCCAGGGGTCGCTCCTCTCGTACGCGGTGTCGCCCGGCCCGGCCTGTCCATGGCGGGCAAGCGGCTGATGCGGCTCGGCATCGTGCTGCTCGGCCTGAAACTGAGTCTCGGCGACGTGGCCGGACTCGGCTGGCAGGCCCTGGTCATGGCGGTCGGCGTCGTCCTGGTCACGTTCTTCGGGACGCAGTGGCTGGGCCGCGGAATCGGCCTCTCCAACGACCTGTCGCTGCTCGTCGCCACCGGCTACTCGATCTGCGGCGCATCCGCGATCGGCGCGGTCAGCGGCGTGCTCGGCAAGGACAAGGGCGACGAGCGGCACGAGGCGGAGGTCGCCTCGTCGGTCGCCCTTGTGACGCTCTGCGGCACGCTCGCCATAGCCGTACTGCCGCTGCTCAAGGCCCCGCTCGGACTGGACGCGACGGAGTTCGGGCGCTGGGTCGGCGCCGGCGTGCACGATGTCGGGCAGGTCGTCGCCACCGCCCAGACCGCCGGGCCGCAGGCGCTGACCGAAGGGGTCCTGGTCAAGCTGATCCGGGTCGCGATGCTGGCGCCGCTGGTCGCGGGAGTGACACTGAGCCGCCGCCGCAAGAGCGCCGGGCACCCCGTGGACGGCGACGGCCGCCGGCCTGCCCTGCTGCCCCTGTTCGTCGTGGGATTCCTGGCGATGGTCGTACTGCGCAGCACCGGACTGCTCGGCAGCGGAGTGCTCGACGCCGCGGACACCGTGCAGGAACTACTGCTCGCCGCCGCCTTGCTCGGTCTCGGCAGCACCGTGCACCTGCCGACCCTGGCCCGTTCCGGCGGCCCGCGGATGGCACTGCTCGGCCTGGGTTCGTGGCTGGTCGTCGCGGCCGCAGCGTACGCCGGGGTCGTGCTGACGACCTGAGCCACGCCCGCGAGTGGTTCGACGCGTTCATCACGTACTACAACCACGAGCACCGACACTCGGGCATCGGCTGGCACACACCCGCCTCCGTCCACTTCGGAACCGCCGAGGAGGTCCGCGACCAGCGGGCCGCCACCCTCGCCGAGGCATACGCTCGTCACCCCGAACGCTTCGGCCGCCGCCCCCGACCACCCGAGATGCCGAAGACCGTCTGGCTCAACGACCCGGCCGAGCGCCGCGAACCCGCACCACACATCCCATAGCGTCACGACCGTCTCACCGGACTTGAAATCTTCCGGCCCCGATTCCGGGCCCCGCTGAGACCAGAAGTGAGACCGCCGACACCCGTGCGGCACGCGCCCAGCGCCGCCGTCGCATCCGGTAAAAGCAAAAGCCCCAGGTCACGGCGAGTGAGTCCTGAGGCTTTCACAGAGCCGCCTTCGGGATTCGAACCCGAGACCTACGCATTACGAGTGCGTTGCTCTGGCCATCTGAGCTAAGGCGGCGCGCTGTCGGCACCATGGTGCGGTCAGCGACGTCGGTAAGTCTACACAGTTTCGAATGGTGCTTCGTACCTGTCCCGGAGGCGGGCCGGGGGGCCTGCCTCCGGGGTGGGTGCACCCGCTATGAGCAGCGCTTTCCGTCCGCCGGCGGGGTGCCGTCGACGAGGTAGGCGTTGATCGCGGAGTCGATGCAGTCGCTGCCCCGGCCGTAGGCGGTGTGGCCGTCGCCCTCGTAGGTGAGGAGGCGGGCCGAGGCGAGCTGGTCGGCCAGGGCCTGTGCCCAGCGGTAGGGGGTCGCGGGGTCGCGCGTGGTACCGACGACGACGATCGGCGCCGCGCCCTTCGCCTCGATGCGCTGGGGCTCACCCGTGGCGGCGACCGGCCAGTACGTGCAGTTCAGGGCCGCCCAGGCGAAGCCCTCGCCGAAGACCGGGGAAGCCTTCTCGAAGTCGGGGAGCGCATCCCTCACCTGGTCCGGGGAGCCGAAGGCGGGCGGGAGGTCCAGGCAGTTCACCGCGGCGTTGGCGAACATCAGGTTGGCGTACTTACCGTTGGTGTCGCGTTCGTAGTAGCTGTCGGAGAGGGCGAGGAGTCCGGCGCCGTTGTTCTCCTTCATCGCCGCTGTCAGGGCCTTGCGCAGGAGCGGCCAGGCGCCCTCGTCGTACATCGCGGCGATCACGCCGATGGTGGCCAGCGACTCGGTGAGCTCACGGCCGTCGGCGTCACCGGTGGGGATCGGCTGGGCGTCGGTCTTGGCGAAGAACTCCTTCAGGTTCCTGCCGGCCTCTTCGGAGCTGGTGTTCCGGTCGCCGAGCGGGCAGTCGCTCTGCCGTACGCAGTCCTTCGCGAAGGCCGTGAACGCCGTCTCGAAACCCGCCGTCTGCTCGATGTTGAGCTGCCGCGCGGACAGGGAGGGGTCCAGCGCGCCGTCCAGCACCAGCCGGCCCGTCCGGTCCGGGAACAGGCCCGCGTACGTCGCCCCGAGGAAGGTCCCGTAGGAGGCGCCGACGTAGTTCAGCTTCTCGTCGCCCAGGGCCGCCCGCACGATGTCCATGTCCCGGGCCGCCTCGATGGTGGACACATGGCGCAGCAGCTTCGGCGCGTCCGCCCCGCAGCCCTCGGCGAACTTCCGGTACCCGGCGACCAGCGTGTCCGCCTCCCTCTCGTCGTCCGGCGTGAAGTCCGTCTGCGTGTACGCGTCCATCTCGGGGCCGTCCAGGCATTCGACGGGCTCGCTGCGGGCCACGCCCCGCGGGTCCACGGCCACCATGTCGTAGCGGGCGCGCACCTCCTTGGGGTAGCCGATGCCCGCGTACGCCTGGAGGTAGTCGATCGCCGACGCGCCCGGGCCGCCGGGGTTGACCAGCAGGGAGCCCAGCCGCTCCCCCGGGCCCTCGGCCTTCTTGCGGGACACGGCGAGGCGGATGTCGCCGGCGGCCGGGTCCGCGTAGTCGAGCGGGGCCTTCAGCGTGGCGCACTGGAAGCCGGGCACTCCGCAGTCGCGCCAGGCCGGCTTCTGCTCGTAGTACGGCGTGAGCGCCTTGGGCGTGGAGCGTGGCAGGGGGGCCAGCGCCGCCGCCTCCTCCTTCGCCGCCGAGCTCGCGGAACTCGTGGTGCTCGTCGTGCTTCCGGAGGAGCAGCCGGAGACCAGGAGCGCGGCGGCGGCGAGCAGCGTGGCTCCGGTACGGGTCCTGCGGAGGATGCGCCTTGTGTACATGCTGCGAGCGTAACTCTGCGCGATGGAGTGAGCGCCCTGTGTGGGTTTCACACGTCGTGCGCGTCGCACTTTTCGGGCTATGGGAGCGGTTTTCGGATTCGGGGCCAGGGTCGGGTCGGTTCGGTTCGGGTCAGCCTGCTCTAAGGGCCATCGTCATCGCTTCCACCGCCAGGAGCGGGGTCACGTTGCGGTCGAGGGCGTCGCGGCAGGCGTCGATGGCCTCGATGCGGCGGAGCGTGGATTCGGGGGAGTTGTCCCGGGCCAGGCGCTCCAGGGCGTCCTCCGCGTCCGCGTTGGCGATGGCCACGCGGGAGCCGAGCTGGAGGGCGAGGACGTCGCGGTAGAAGCTGGTGAGGTCGGTCAGGGCCACGTCGAGGCTGTCCCGCTGGGTACGCGTTCTGCGGCGCTTCTGCATGTCCTCCAGTTCCTTGACCACGCCCGCGGTGCCGCGCGGCAGCCGGCCGCCCTGCACCGCGCCGAGAGCCGCCTTCAGCTCGTCGGTCTCCTTGGTGTCCCTCTGCTCGGCCAGCTGTTTGGCGTCCTCGGCGGCGGCGTCGACGAGTTCCTGGGCCGCCTTGAGCGCGCTCCCGATGTCCTCGACGCGCAACGGCAGCTTCAGTACGGCGGCACGGCGCTCGCGGGCGGCCGGGTCGGTGGCCAGCCGGCGGGCCCGGTCGACGTGCCCCTGGGTGGCGCGGGCCGCGGCCGCGGCGACGTCCGGCTCGATGCCCTCACGGCGTACGAGCAGATCGGCCACGGCGTCCACGGAGGGCGTGCTCAGGTTGAGGTGGCGGCAGCGGGAGCGGATCGTCGGCAGGACGTCCTCGACGGAGGGGGCGCAGAGCAGCCAGACCGTGCGGGGCGCGGGCTCCTCGACGGCCTTGAGGACGGCGTTGGCGGAACTCTCGTTCAGCCGCTCGGCGTCCTCGACGAGGATCACCTGCCAGCGGCCGTTCGCCGGTGCGGTGAACGACTTGCGGACGGTGTCGCGCATGTCGCGCACCAGGATCATCGCGCCGACGGCGGCGATCGTGCTCACGTCGGCGTGGGTGCCGATCAGGGCGGTGTGGCAGCCGTCGCAGAATCCGCAGCCCGGTGACCCGCCGAGCGCGCGGTCGGGGCTGACGCACTGCAACGCGGCGGCGAAGGCGCGCGCCGCCTGGTTCCGCCCCGCGCCGGGCGGTCCGGTGAACAGCCACGCGTGCGTCATCCGCGACGCCTCCGGCGGTGGGGCGTCGGCCGCCGCGGCCGTGACGAGGGCATCGGCGTCCCGCGCGGCGGCGGCGAGCTGGTCGCTCACCCGCTGCTGCCCGACGAGGTCGTCCCACACGGTCATGGGTCACGCCGCCCTTCCGTCATGTTCGTCACGCTCGTCACGTTCGCCACTCATTGTCCACTGGCCGATTCCACCGCCGGATCCACGGTCCGGATCCACGGTTTGGATCCACGGTTTGGATCCACGGTTTGGATCCACGGTTTGGATCCACGGTTTGGATCCGGGCAGTGGATCCACTGCCCGGAACCATTGTGGGGGTGACCACCGACAGTCCCGGACCGGTGGCGGGACCGGCCCGGGGAACGGCGCTGGGCGGGGGCCGTCGTTCCGCCCCCGCCCAGCATCGGCACCTCGGTGGGCCGCCGCTCTTGTCAGCGGCGCCGTCCCTTGCCCTTGCCCCGGCCACCCTCGTCGGGTTCACCCGGTTCACCCGGTTCGCCGTCGCGCGGGCCCAGCAGTTCGTCCGCCAGGGTCGGCAGGTCGTCCAGCGGGGTCTCCTCGGCCCAGTCCGAGCGCTGCCTGCGCCGGTCCGGCATGTTCTCGAGGTCGACCCGGGGCAGCTCGCGCGTGCTGGCCACCTCGTTCTCGTCCCGGGTGATCGCGGGGAGCACCGCCGTCTCCTCCGTGGCGCTCGGCGGCGGCACGGCCGGCAGTACCTCGGTCTCGTCGGCCGCCCCCGGCGCGACCGACACCTGCGGCAGCTCGGTCGTCACCTCGGCCTCGGACAGCTGGGAGGACCTGACCCAGCCGGACCGTCCCTCGCTCCCGCCCCGCGCGGAGTCACGCCCGTCCTTGCGGAACCGGCCCGAGGACTCGCCGGAGCCCGGCCCGTCCTCTCCTGCCGCGTCGCCCGTCACCTTGGGCAGCACCGCCGTCTCGTCCGCCGAGGCCGACCCGCTCGACACGTCCGGACCACCGGACGCATCCGTACCGCCGGACGCGCCCGGCCTTCGCGAAGCGTCCGACCCTCGCGACGCGTCCGACCTGCTCGGCGCATCCGCACCACGCGCCGCGTCGGCCCAGTTCACCGGGGAGGGCCCCGCCTCCGCCGCGGCCGCGGCCCGCTCCGCGAGGCGTCGGGCCTCCTCGGCCCGCCGCAGTGCCTCCTCGGCCTTGCGCTGCTTCTCCAGGCGCAGTGCCTCGGCCTCGGCGCGCAGCCGCTCCTCCTCCTCGGCCTGCTTGCGGCGGCGCTCCTGCTCCGCCTTGCGGCGGGCTTCCGCCTCCGCGCGCGCCTTCTCCTCGGCGAGGAGCCGCTGCCGCTCCTCCTCGGCACGGCGGGCGGCCTCCTCGGCGCGCTGCCGGGCCTCCTCCGCCTGCCGTTCGGCCTCGCGCCGCTGCGCCTCTTCCAGCTCGCGCCGCTTGCGCTCCTCCTCCTCGGCACGCAGCCGCGCCAGCTGTTCCTGGCGCTCGCGCTCCAGGCGCTCCTCCTCGGCCTTGCGCGCCGCTTCCTCCTCCGCCTTGCGGCGGGCCTCCTCGATGGCCTTGCGCCGGGCCTCCTCGATGGCCTTGATCTCGGCCTCGGAGAGCGGCAGCACCTGGTCGAGCCGGTGCCGGATGACGGTACCGACCGCGTCCGGCTCCTGACCGGCGTCGACGACCAGGTACCGGCCGGGGTCGGCCGCGGCCAGCGTGAGGAAACCGGCCCGCACGCGTGCGTGGAACTCGGCGGGCTCCGACTCCAGCCGGTCAGGCGCCTCGGTGAACCGCTCGCGCGCGGTCTCCGGCGCCACGTCGAGGAGCACGGTGAGGTGCGGTACGAGGCCGTCGGTGGCCCAGCGGTTGATGCGGGCGATCTCGGTCGGCGACAGGTCGCGGCCGGCCCCCTGGTAGGCCACCGAGGAGTCGATGTACCGGTCGGAGATGACGACCGCGCCGCGCTCCAGGGCGGGCCGTACGACCGTGTCGATGTGCTCGGCGCGGTCCGCCGCGTACAGCAGGGCCTCCGCGCGGTGGGACAGTCCGGCGCTCGAGACGTCCAGCAGGATCGACCGCAGCCGCTTGCCGACCGGTGTCGCCCCCGGCTCACGCGTGAGCACGACCTCGTGGCCCTTGCCCCGGATCCACTCGGCGAGCGCCTCGGCCTGGGTGGACTTCCCGGCCCCGTCGCCGCCTTCCAGGGCGATGAAGAAGCCGTCGCCCGCCACTGCGGGCTCGGGGTCGTCGCCGCCGAGCAGCGCGTCCCGGAGGTCGTGGCGCAGCGGCACCCCGGAACGGTCGTCGACCTTGGCCAGGACGAGCGCGGCCACCGGCAGCAGCAGCGCCCCCACCAGCATCAGCGTGAACGCGGCGCCGTCGTGCGCGAAGACGAACCGGCCGCTCTCCAGCCGGTGCGGTCCGATGCCCGCGGCCACCAGCGGGGCGATCACCGCGCCGAGTGCCACGAAGAGGCGGACGACCGCGTGCAGGTGCTCCGTCGTACGCGCCCGCCGCTGGTCCTCGGTCTCCTGGTCGAGCAGGGTGTGCCCGGTGTTGGCCGCCGTGCCCGCGCCGACACCGGCCAGCACGGCGAGCAGCAGCACGCTGGTGACGTCCGGTACGAGTCCGGCGGCGAGCAGCGCGACGCCGGTGCAGGCGAGCGCCAGCGCGAGCAGTCGGCGCCGCGACAGCGACGGCAGCAGGGCCGGCGCCGTCCGTATGCCGACGACGACACCGCCGGTCAGCGCGGCCACCAGCAGGCCGTACAGCACGGGCCCGCCGCCCAGGTCCGTGGCGTGCAGCACGAACACCGCGACGGCCGCCGACACCGCGGCGGCCACGGACGCGGAGGCGAGCACCAGCAGCGGCACGGCACCGGTGCGGCCCTTGTCGGGGCCGGTGCCGCTCTTCGGGCTGCGCAGCCCCTCCAGCGGCGACCGCGCGCGGGGAGTGCGCGTACCGGGCAGTTCGAGGAACGTCACCATGGACAGCGACGCGGCGAACAGTCCGGCCGCGACGTACGAGGCGAGCGCCGCCTGGTGCTGCTCGAACCAGTCGATGCCCGTGCCCAGCAGGTTGTTGAGGAGTCCCGCGACGACGAGGACGAGGGCCGCGGCCGGTACCGCCACGAAGCCCGTACGCAGCGACAGGCGGCGCAGCGCGTCCATGTGGTCGGGCAGCGGCCGCACCGTAGCGCCCTCCAGGGGCGGGGCGGGCAGCAGCGCGGGCGCCGCGCTCTCGCGGCAGACCGTCCAGAACCGCTCGGCGACCGATGCCACGAAGGCGGTGACGAGGAGCAGGGCGAGCGCGTCGTCGGGCGTCCAGTCGATCCACAGCGGCGCGACGATGAGCAGGACCGCCCGCAGTCCGTCCGCGGCGATCATGGTCCAGCGGCGGTCCAGGGGGCCGCCCGGGGAGGTGAGCGAGGTGAGCGGGCCGAGGAGGACGGCGCCGAACAGCAGCGTCGCGAGGATCCGCACCCCGAAAACGGTCGCCACTGCGAACGCCACGCCCCGGTAGCCGCCGCCGAACGATCCTTCGGCGACCGCCGCCTGGAGAGCGAGGAGCACCAGCACCAGGAGGGCGAGGATGTCGCCGACACCGCCTACGAGCTGCGCGCTCCAGAGGCGTTTCAGCTGCGGGCGACGCAGCAGGGCGCGGACCGCGCGCTCGCGGGAGTCCGCGACCAGGGCGTCGTCGGGGGCCGTTTGAGGGGCCGTTGGCGGCTCGGATCGCGTCATGCGTTCAGCCTATCGGCCCGCACCGATACCTCGGGCTTCTGCCCTGTCATGCGCATGTCGCTACACCGAAGTGTTGCCGGGCCGTTCGCATTCCGAACCCTCGCGAAGATCAGCACCGGAAAACGGGCAGGTCACGAGGGTTCCGCGGGAGCTTCGCCGGAGTCCCCGGGCCCCGGAGTCCCAGGGGACTCCGGGGCCCGGGGAACTCCCGCATCCTCATCAGGCCCTGAAGAATCCTCAGTCCTCGGCGTCGGTACCGTTCGACGCGGCCGTCGCCTTCTTCGCGGCGGCGGACTTCGTCGCGGTGGCCGTGGACGTGGCCGTGGACGCCGTCGTCTTCCGCGCCGCCGTCGTCTTCGCGGCGCTCGTGGTCTTCTTCGCCGCGGTCTTCTTGGCGGCCGCCGTCTTCTTCGCCGGAGCCTTCTTGGCGGCCGTCTTCTTGGCGGCCGCCGACTTGGCCGGGGCCTTCTTGGCCGTCTTCTTGGCGGGTGCCTTGGCGCGCTTCTCGGCGAGCAGCTCGAACCCGCGCTCCTGGGTGATCGTCTCGACGCTGTCGCCGGAGCGCAGGGTCGCGTTGGTCTCGCCGTCGGTGACGTACGGGCCGAAGCGGCCGTCCTTCACCACGACCGGCTTGCCGCTGACCGGGTCCTCGCCCAGCTCCTTCAGCGGCGGCTTGGCCGCAGCCCGGCCCCGCTGCTTGGGCTGGGCGTAGATCGCCAGCGCCTCCTCCAGCGTGATCGTGAAGAGCTGATCCTCGGACTGCAGCGACCGCGAGTCGGTGCCCTTCTTCAGGTACGGCCCGTACCGGCCGTTCTGCGCGGTGATCTCCACGCCCTCGGCGTCGGTGCCGACCACGCGCGGCAGCGACATCAGCTTCAGCGCGTCGCCGAGCGTCACCGTGTCCAGGGACATCGACTTGAAGAGGGAGGCGGTGCGCGGCTTGACCGCGTTCTTGCCGGTCTTCGGGGTGCCCTCGGGGAGGATCTCCGTGACGTACGGGCCGTAGCGGCCGTCCTTGGCGACGATCGAGTGGCCCGTCGCCGGGTCGGTGCCCAGCTCGAAGTCACCGCTCGGCTTGGCGAGCAGCTCCTCGGCGAACTCCACCGTCAGCTCGTCGGGCGCCAGGTCCTCGGGGACGTCGGCGCGCTGGTGGTTCTCGGAGTCCTTCTCGCCTCGCTCGATGTACGGGCCGTAGCGCCCGACCCGCAGCACGATGCCGTCGCCCACCGGGAACGACGACACCTCGCGCGCGTCGATCGCGCCCAGGTCGGTCACCAGCTCCTTGAGGCCGCCGAGGTGGTCCCCGTCGCCGTTGCCCGCCTCGGCCGCGCCGCTACCGCTGCCACCGGCGGGGAACTCGCTGTCGGGGGTGCCCTCGCCGAAGTAGAACCGCTTGAGCCACGGCACGGACCGCGCCTCGCCGCGCGCGATGCGGTCGAGGTCGTCCTCCATGCGGGCGGTGAAGTCGTAGTCGACGAGCCGGCCGAAGTGCTTCTCCAGCAGGTTGACGACGGCGAAGGAGAGGAAGGACGGCACCAGGGCCGTGCCCTTCTTGAACACGTAGCCGCGGTCGAGGATCGTGCCGATGATCGACGCGTACGTCGACGGGCGGCCGATCTCCCGCTCCTCCAGCTCCTTGACCAGCGACGCCTCGGTGTAGCGGGCCGGGGGCTTGGTGGCGTGGCCGTCGGCCGTGATCTCCTCGGCGGTGAGGGCGTCGCCCTCGGCGACCTGCGGCAGCCGGCGCTCGCGGTCGTCGAGTTCGGCGTTCGGGTCGTCCGCACCCTCGACGTAGGCCTTCAGGAAGCCGTGGAAGGTGATGGTCTTGCCGGACGCGGTGAACTCGACGTCCCGGCCGTCGGCCGCCGTGCCACCGATCTTCACGGTGACGGAGTTGCCGGTGGCGTCCTTCATCTGGGAGGCGACGGTCCGCTTCCAGATCAGCTCGTAGAGCCGGAACTGGTCGCCGGTCAGGCCGGTTTCGGCAGGGGTGCGGAAGCGGTCGCCGGAGGGGCGGATCGCCTCGTGCGCCTCCTGCGCGTTCTTCACCTTCCCGGCGTAGGTGCGCGGCTGCGGCGGCAGGTAGTCGGCGCCGTACAACTGCGTGACCTGGGTGCGGGCCGCGGTGATCGCCGTCTCGCTCAGCGTCGTCGAGTCCGTACGCATGTAGGTGATGTAGCCGTTCTCGTACAGCTTCTGCGCGATCTGCATCGTGGCCTTCGCGCCGAAGCCGAGCTTGCGGCTCGACTCCTGCTGCAGCGTCGTCGTACGGAACGGGGCGTACGGCGAGCGGCGGTACGGCTTGGACTCGACGGACCGCACGGAGAACCGGGTGTTCTCCAGGGCGGCGGCCAGGGCGCGGGCGTTCGCCTCGTCGAGCTGGAGGGTGTTCGCGTTCTTCAGCTGTCCCAGGGAGTCGAAGTCGCGACCCTGCGCGACCCGCCTGCCGTCGACGGTCTGCAGGCGGGCGAGCAGCGAGGACGGATCGGAGGCGTCCCCGGCGCGGCCCGATGAGGGTCCCCCCGCCGGAGCGAAGCCGGAGGTGGGGGAGAAGGTGCCGGTCAGGTCCCAGTACTCGGCGGAACGGAACGCGATGCGCTCGCGTTCCCGCTCGACGACGAGCCGGGTGGCGACGGACTGGACACGGCCGGCGGACAGCCGGGGCATGACCTTCTTCCACAGGACCGGCGAGACCTCGTAGCCGTAGAGACGGTCGAGGATGCGGCGGGTCTCCTGGGCGTCGACCAGCTTCTGGTTGAGCTGGCGCGGGTTGGCCACGGCCGCGCGGATCGCGTCCTTGGTGATCTCGTGGAAGACCATCCGCTTGACCGGGATCTTCGGCTTGAGCACTTCCTGCAGGTGCCAGGCGATGGCCTCGCCCTCGCGGTCCTCATCGGTGGCGAGGAAGAGCTCGTCGGATTCCTTCAGCAGGTCCTTGAGCTTCTTGACCTGGGCCCGCTTGTCGGCGTTGACCACATAGATCGGCTGGAAGTCGTGTTCGACGTCCACACCGAGACGGCGGACTTCACCGGTGTACTTCTCGGGCACCTCCGCGGCGCCGTTGGGAAGGTCGCGAATATGCCCGACGCTCGCCTCGACGATGTAGCCAGGGCCGAGATAGCCCTTGATCGTCTTCGCCTTGGCAGGCGACTCGACGATGACGAGTCGGCGGCCGCCCTTCGCGGTCTCGCTGGTCGGGGACAACTTCGCTCTTCTCTCCGGATCGACGCTGGGGCCTCCCCGGGCTGTCGTCCCGGGGTCGGGTCTGCACTCACGGTTCGTGACGCTGCGGAGTGTGACGGTACATCCCGCCCCCGTGTCAAACGGGAAAAGCCCGCAACGGCCACTCGAACGGTAACCCGACTTGCACCGTTCCTGCCGCCCGGACTGTCCAGACCCTGCCCGCCCCTATGCGGAGCGCGACCTCTCGCTCACCGGAATCCCCTGTTCGCCCGTGCTGCTCAGAGCCAGGTGAAACACCACACCCCGGCGACGAAGGAGGCCAGCGAGACGAGGCTCGCGACGGTGACCGAGGCGACCTGACTCACACCGTGGGCCACGGGGCGATGCCGGCGGACACTGGTCGCGATCCAGGCCGACAGCCCACCTCCGAACAGGCAGAACACCATCCCCGCGAAGATCGCCGGTCCGTTCTCCATGGTCTCCCGTGCCCTTCTTCCCGGCCGCTGATGCCGGGCCCGGGGTGAGGCTGGCACGCGCGAGCGGCGGGAAGGCGAACCGGAAGTGAACGCAGGGGCGACGTGGGCGGGAGCGACGGCGGCCGGCCCTCGGCGAGGTGTCCGAAACAACTCGAAAGTTGGCGAACCCACCACCCTCCCGAGCCCCTGCCACGCCTTCACCGGCCTCCGGCCCCACTC
>NZ_LIQT01000408.1 GCF_001418415.1 Streptomyces hirsutus | reverse complement strand
GAACGGTCCGTTCCGGGCCCGCCCCGGCCCGCCCGATCACAGAACCCGGCCGGACTCCGCCGTTCCCTTTCCCGCCCGGGAAGTGATTGGCACCACCTCCGTGCGGGTAGGGGCCGCTAGCTGTCCGTGAGCTCCAGGCCTTCCTGGGGAAAACGCACGGTGAAACCTCCCGGCACACATCGGATCCGCCCCCCTCGGGGTCCGCCCTGTGGGTACCCGCGGGTAAATTCGACTGAGGCAAGGGTGCCGTCCGCACACGGCGCCGACCGGCCGGACCGACGACTGCAGGAGTGGATTCGTGTGGATCGTGTCGCGCTGCACGGCCTGAAGGCCCGCGGGCACCACGGTGTGTTCCCCAAGGAACGCGAAGAGGGCCAGACCTTCATCGTGGACCTGGTCCTCGGCCTGGACATCCGGCCGGCCGCGGCCCACGACGATCTGACGAGGACCGTGCACTACGGCATCGTGGCGGAGGAGGTCGTGGCGGTCGTCCAGGGCGAGCCCGTCAACCTCATCGAGACGCTCGCCGAGCGCATCGCACAGGTCTGCCTCAAGCACGACGTGGTCCAGGAGGTCGAGGTCCGCGTCCACAAGCCGGACGCGCCGATCACCGTGCCCTTCGACGACGTGACCATCACCATCATCCGGAGCCGCGCATGACCAGGCCGTCCACCCAGGGCCACAGCGACCCGACCGTCCAGCCCGTTCCCGCCTCCGTGGTCGAGCGGGTGGACGCCGCCGACACCACCCTGCACAACCCGAAGCAGGCCGTCGTCTCCCTGGGCGCCAACCTCGGCAACCGGCTGGAGACCCTCCAGGGGGCCGTCGACGCCCTGGAGGACACCCCCGGCATCCGGGTCAAGGCGGTTTCGCCCGTGTACGAGACGGAGCCGTGGGGCGTCGAGCCCGGCAGCCAGCCCTCGTACTTCAACGCGATCGTGGTCCTGAAGACCACCCTGCCCCCGTCCTCCCTGCTGGAGCGGGCCCACGCGGTCGAGGAGGCCTTTCACCGGGTGCGCGACGAGCGCTGGGGCCCGCGCACCCTGGACGTGGACATCGTCTCCTACGCGGACCGCCTCTCCGACGACCCGCACCTGACGCTCCCCCACCCCCGCGCCCACGAGCGCGCCTTCGTGCTGGCCCCCTGGCACGACGTCGACCCCGACGCCGAACTCCCCGGACGCGGACCCGTCGCCGCCCTGCTGGACACGGTCGCCCGGGACGGCGTCACACCCCGCGACGACCTGGAACTCCGGCTGCCCGAGTAGCCGTTAAGGTCGACAGGACCGCACACCGGGGCACCGGGGGAACCGAAGGGACACCGTGAGAGAGCTGCGCATCAGGGTGCTGGCCGGCGTCTTCGTCGTGGCCGGCATCCTGTCCTGGGCCGGCGCCCGCCTCTGGAACTCCCTCGGCACCCTGCCGAGCGTTCCGCTGGCTGCGCCCGTCGTCCTCGCCCTGATCGCCGTGGTCCTCACGGCCACGGCACTGTCCCTGCGCGCCCGCCTCAAGGACCAGCGCGAGCGCCGCCCCGGCGCCAAGGGCGTCGACCCGATGATGGCGGCCCGCGCGGTCGTCTTCGGTCAGGCCAGTGCCCTGGTCGCCGCCCTCGTCGCCGGGATGTACGGCGGCACCGGCGTCTTCCTCCTGGAGTCCCTCGACATCCCCGCCCGCCGCGACCAGGCCATCTACGCGGGGGCCTCGGTCGTGGCGGGGATCGCCGTCATAGCGGCGGCCCTCTTCCTGGAGCACGTCTGCAAGCTCCCGGAGGACGACAACGACAGCCCGGGGACAGCTCCGGCAACGTGACACAGTCACCGGGGCCGACGGACCAAGTGACCGTTGACCAGGAAGCCCGGGCAGGGATCGAGGTGGTAGTCGTAGAGGATGAACGGCTTCGTCCCGGCTGCCGCACGACGCCGGATCTCGTTCACCCCGGCCCAGGCCGACTCGTTCGGTTCCAAGGGGTGGCGCTCGGGCACAAAAGTTCCTCGCGCCTGCCATCGGTCAGTGATGACCAACTGGGAAGAAGACCCCTTGGGCCTTGGTGTGAACCTCGCACCGATGATCTGGGCCAGTTCCACGAGGAACGGCACATTCGAACTGATCACAGTGCGCCCGTCCCACTTCTTGTGGCGAAACCCGTCTCCCTCGGCATAGCCGTCCAGAAAGCCCACGAACGTGTCGATGTCCCGGAGAACCACCCGCGGAAAGCGTTGCCGCATGTGATGCGGGTCCCCGCCCACGTACTGCCGCATGGCGTCCGCGAGATACGACGACACAACCCGTACGCGAAAACCGGGCACGTCGCGCCTGAGATACCCGGAGGGTCGGGTCACCGGCTCCAGTCGAGCGGCCAACCCGGTCGCCTTGGTCAGACAACCGGCGTAACGCGCGGCAAAATCCTCCTCGTTGACCACGAGGGACACGTAGTTCCTGCCCACCGTCCCGTCAGCACACGTGGCTCCGACGAAGTACCCGAACTCGTAACAGGGCCGGATGGCCGGCCGCTCCCGACACAGCTTCCGCGCGTCGGACCACGCAAGCATGGTCCCCTTGGCGTCTTTCGCCCGAATCCACCCCTCGGCCGTGCCCAGCATCTGCTCCGGTGCCACCGTGAACGTCACCCGATCGGTCACCACGTCCACGACCTCACGGGCTTTGACAGCCGTCACCTCCACGACCGTCGTCTGCACCGTACGCGTCCCGTCCAGGCTCCAGAGCTTCGAGCCCACCTCGACATTCCTGGCCTGTCGACACCCGCCGACGACGCTCACCAGTTGCTTGCTGGGCAGCCCGTACCCCACCGCGATCCCCCTTGACCAGCGATAAACCCCACCGATCAGGGATGATATCGGGCACCACCGACAATCGGGTCAGCGTGCCAGTATCAGGCTCATCGCCTCGGCCCGGGACGTGGAGTCCCGAAGCTGCCCACGCACCGCCGAGGTCGTGGTCTTGGCGCCGGGCTTGCGAATGCCGCGCACAGACATGCACATGTGTTCGGCCTCGATCACGACGATCACGCCACGAGCTTCGAGAATCCGCATGAGGGAATCGGCGACCTGCGTAGTGAGTCGTTCCTGCACCTGCAGACGACGGGCGAACACCTCGACCAGCCGCGCCAGCTTCGACAGACCGGTGATCTTGCCGGACTCCGCCGGGATGTAGCCGACATGCGCAACACCGTGGAACGGCAGCATGTGATGTTCACAGAGACTGACGATCTCAATGTCCTTCACCAGAACCATCTCATCATGCCCCAGGTCGAACGTCGTCGTCAGAACGTCCTCGGGCTCCTGCCGAAGACCCGCCAGGAGCTCCTTGTACGCCCGCGCCACCCGGGCCGGCGTCTCCTGCAGGCCCTCCCGGTCCGGGTCCTCGCCGACCGCGATCAGCAGTTCGCGTACGGCGTTCTCGGCACGCTTCTCATCGAACTCGCCGATGGTGGCCTCGCCGTCCAGCGTCACGGGGTCGGTCATGTGATGCCTCGTTCCTGTGCCTGCGCGCGTGTCGGACCCGACCGCACGTGCTCTCAACTGCGGATACACAAAAGAACCGCGCCCCCCAGGCTAGAACCTGGGGGGCGCGGCATCCATTCCGGGCCCGGTGGGACCACCGGGGGAGCCGGTCAGCTCTCGGGACGGTCCTCCGGAGCCGGCTCGGGCACCGGCTCGGGCTGCGCGACGGTGCTCTTCACCGTCGAGATGGCCGGCGTCGCGCCGTTCACTCCGTTCGTCAGTGCCAGCTCCTTGGGGGAGAGCACCGGCGGGCGGGTGGACGGCGTACGGCGGGAGGAGCCGGTCCAGGCGGGCCTGGCCGGACGCTTGACGATCGAAGCGAAGACCTCGGCGATCTCCTCCTTGCCCAGCGTCTCCCGCTCGAGGAGCGCGAGGACCAGGTTGTCGAGTACGTCGCGGTTCTCGACCAGGATCTCCCACGCCTCGTTGTGCGCGGTCTCGATGAGCTTCTTGACCTCTTCGTCGACCAGCGCGGCGATCTCTTCCGAGTAGTCGCGCTGGTGAGCCATCTCACGTCCGAGGAACGGCTCGGAGTTGTCGCCGCCGAACTTGATCGCGCCCAGACGCTCGGTCATGCCGTACTGCGTGACCATCGCGCGGGCCAGACCGGTGGCCTTCTCGATGTCGTTGGCCGCGCCGGTGGTCGGGTCGTGGAAGACGAGCTCCTCGGCCGCGCGGCCGCCCAGCATGTAGGCCAGCTGGTCCAGCATCTCGTTGCGCGTGGTGGAGTACTTGTCCTCGTCCGGCAGCACCATCGTGTAGCCGAGGGCACGGCCTCTCGACAGGATCGTGATCTTGTGGACGGGGTCGGCGTTCGGTGAGGCCGCCGCGACCAGGGCGTGTCCGCCCTCGTGGTACGCGGTGATCTTCTTCTCCTTGTCCGACATGATCCGGCTCCGCTTCTGCGGGCCCGCGACCACTCGGTCGATCGCCTCGTCCAGCATGTGGTTGTCGATCAGCTTCTGATCGCTGCGCGCGGTCAGGAGCGCGGCCTCGTTCAGCACGTTGGCCAGGTCGGCACCCGTCATGCCGGGGGTGCGGCGGGCGACGGCCGACAGGTCGACGTCCGGAGCGACCGGCTTGCCCTTCTGGTGGACCTTGAGGATCTCCAGCCTGCCCTGCATGTCCGGACGGTCGACCGCGATCTGGCGGTCGAAGCGGCCGGGACGCAGCAGAGCCGGGTCGAGGATGTCGGGCCGGTTCGTGGCGGCGATGAGGATCACGCCGCCCTTCACGTCGAAGCCGTCCATCTCGACGAGGAGCTGGTTCAGGGTCTGCTCGCGCTCGTCGTGACCACCGCCGAGGCCGGCGCCGCGATGGCGGCCGACCGCGTCGATCTCGTCGACGAAGACGATCGCCGGGGCGTTGGCCTTGGCCTGCTCGAACAGGTCACGGACCCGGGAGGCACCGACACCGACGAACATCTCGACGAAGTCGGAACCGGAGATCGAGTAGAAGGGAACCCCGGCCTCACCCGCGACGGCGCGCGCGAGCAGGGTCTTGCCGGTACCGGGCGGGCCGTACAGCAGCACGCCCTTGGGGATCTTCGCCCCGACGGCCTGGAACTTCGCGGGCTCCTGCAGGAACTCCTTGATCTCGTGGAGTTCCTCGACCGCCTCGTCCGATCCGGCGACGTCGGAGAACGTCGTCTTCGGCGTGTCCTTGGTGATGAGCTTTGCCTTGGACTTGCCGAATTGCATGACGCGGGAGCCGCCGCCCTGCATCTGGTTCATCAGGAAGAGGAAGACCACGACGATGAGGACGAAGGGCAGCAGCGACAGCAGAATGCTGACGAAGGGGTTCTGCTTCGACGGCGAGACCGTGTAGCCCTTCGGGATCTGCTCGTTCTGGTACTTGTCCTGCAGCGTGTTGGCGATGGTGACGCCCTGGTCACCGATGTAGCTCGCCTGGATCTTCGAGCTGTCCTTGACCTTTTGGCCGTCCTTGAGCTCGACCTTGATGATCTGCTCGTCGCCGGTGGTCAGCTTGGCCGACTTGACTTTGTTCTCGTTGATCGCCTGGACGACCTGGCCGGTGTCCACCGTCTTGTAGCCGCCGGACGAGCCGACGACATTCATCAACACGACCACGGCGAGGACGGCCAGCACGATCCACATGACCGGCCCACGGAAGTATCGCTTCACGTCCATCCATACGGAGCGGTGCCGCCCCGTCCCTCCTGCCATAGTGAGTTTGATAAAGACTGTTCTTCGGACGGTACCCCAGCATTGTCCCCCGAAGCTGCGAGGGACAGTCGGCATTCGCGTCCACGCATGCTCCAACGGTGCGGACGCCGCCGGGGTTCCCGATCACATACGGCGTCGCGACCGCGGTTGCTCAACCGCCGTATACGTGGGGCGCGAGCGTACCCACGAACGGGAGGTTGCGGTACTTCTCGGCATAGTCGAGGCCGTAGCCGACGACGAACTCGTTGGGGATGTCGAAACCGACCCATTCCACGTCGATGTTGACCTTGGCGGCCTCGGGCTTGCGCAGGAGCGTGCACACCTTGAGGGAGGCGGGCTCGCGCGAGCCGAGGTTGGAGATCAGCCACGACAGGGTCAGGCCGGAGTCGATGATGTCCTCGACGATCAGGACGTGCTTCCCCTTGATGTCGGTGTCGAGGTCCTTGAGGATCCGCACCACACCGGAGGACTGGGTGCCCGCTCCGTACGAGGATACGGCCATCCAGTCCATCGTGACCGGGGTGGACAGTGCCCGCGCGAGGTCGGCCATGACCATCACCGCGCCTTTGAGGACACCGACGATCAGCAGTTCCTTGTCCGCGTACTCCGCGTCTATCTTCGCGGCCAGCTCGGCCAGCTTGGCGTCGATCTCTTCCTTGGTGATGAGCACCTTCTCGAGGTCGGCACCCATGTCTTTCGCGTCCACCCGCATCACTTTCGGTCGTCCCAGCGGCTGTCCCGTACCGTCCGCGGCTCTGCCGAGGATACGTTTTTCAGCCTTGCCGAATCACCAGTCTGCCACCCTGGCGACGGGCCACGACCCGGCCGGGGAGATTGATGGCCCCCTGGCCGCGCCAGCCGGTGATCAACCGGTCGACCTCCTCGATGTGCCGGGCGAACAGCGAACCGGCCGGGGCTCCCGCGTCGATGGCCGCGCGGCGCAGCACACGGCGGCGCACGGCGGGCGGGAGGGCGTACAGCCCCGCGCACTCCAGACGGCCGTCGGCGTCGCGGACGCCGGCCTCGGCCCGGCCGGCCCAGGCGTCGAGGGCGTCGGCGTCGTCGCGGGAGAGCCGGGCCGTCCGGGCGAGTGCCTCGACGACGCCCTTGCCGAGGGCCTTCTCCAGGGCGGGCAGGCCCTCGTGGCGCAGCCGGGAGCGGGTGTAGGCGGGATCGGTGTTGTGCGGGTCGTCCCAGACGTGGAGGGACTGGGCCATGCATGCCTTGCGGGCCGTCTGCCGGTCGAGCCGCAGGAAGGGCCTGCGGTAACGGCCGTCGGCTCCCGAGACCGCGGCCATTCCGGACAGGGAGCGGATGCCGGAGCCGCGGGCGAGCCCCAGCAGGACGGTCTCGGCCTGGTCGTCGCGGGTGTGGCCGAGCAGGACGGCGGCGGCCCCGTGCCGTTCGGCGGCGGCGTCGAGGGCGGCATAGCGGGCGTCGCGGGCGGCAGCCTCGGGACCGCCTTCGCGGCCGACGGTGACGGCGACGGCCTCGACGGGGTCGAGGCCCAGCCCGCGCAGGCGCAGCGTCACTTCGGCGGCCCGCAGGTCGGAGCCGGCCTGGAGGCCGTGGTCGATGGTGACACCGCCCGCGCGCACACCGAGGCGGGGGGCCTCGAAGGCGAGGGCGGAGGCGAGCGCCATGGAGTCGGCGCCGCCGGAGCAGGCAACGAGCACGAGCGGGGACGGTTCACGCTCGCGCGGGGCGTCGGGGATACGGCCGGGCCCGCCGGAGGGCCTGCCGTGTTCGCCGGGGTTTCGGGTGTGTTCGTCGAGGATGTCGTGGAGTACGCGGCGGACCGCCAGACGTATCGCCGCGACCGCAGGATGGGGACCCATGTCCGGTTCCCTTCATGAAGTTTTCGGGGGGTGAGCCCGGGATCGGTCACTCAGAGTGTGTAGATGGTGACAGAGAAGGGCCGTTCCCCGAGCATTGCACGCCTACTCTTCGCTCACGGTCCCTCGGACGGGTGATTGAGGGCCCGTTCACCGGATTCGCTTCATGTCGTCCCATGTGGCCTTGTTTCCAGCCCTGTTACCGGGCGTCGGGCCGCCCCGTACCCGCGCGGCGCACGCCCGGCGTTCGGGTGCACGCGCGGCGCACGCTCGATTCACGCCTCGGGTTTGCGGTGCACTCGGGTGACCCACTCCGCGGGCTTGGCGATCTCCGCCTTGGTGGGGAGGGTGTTGGGCGAGGTCCACACCCGGTTGAAGCCGTCCATGCCGACCTCCTCGACCACCGCGCGGACGAAGCGTTCGCCGTCGCGGTACTGGCGGAGCTTGGCGTCCAGGCCGAGCAGTTTGCGCAGGGCCAGGTCAAGGCGGGAGGCGCCCTTCGCACGGCGCTGCTGGAACTTCTCACGGATCTCGGTGACGCTCGGCACGATCTCGGGCCCGACGCCGTCCATCACGAAGTCGGCGTGTCCCTCCAGCAGGGACATCACGGCCGTGAGCCGGCCGAGGATCTCCCGCTGGGTGGGGGTCTGCACGAGTTCGACGAGGGAGCGCCCGTCGTCCTCGTCCTCCTCGCCCTCGGGCCGGCCGCCGGCGAAGGACTGGACGGCCTGGCGGACCCGCTCCAGGACGGTCATGGGGTCGACGTCGGTCTCCCCCAGGAACGACTGGATCTCGCCCTGCATGTGGTCGCGCAGCCAGGGCACGGCGGAGAACTGGGTGCGGTGGGTCTCCTCGTGCAGGCACACCCACAGCCGGAAGTCGTGGGGGTCCACGTCGAGTTCGCGTTCCACGTGGACGATGTTGGGGGCGACGAGCAGCAGCCTGCCCCCGCCGTTCGGCGCGCCGGGCGGGCCGCCGGCCGGCAGGTCGCGGGTGGCGGGGGCGAAGGTCTCGTACTGGCCGAGGACGCGGGAGGCCAGGAAGGACAGCAGCATGCCGACCTCGACGCCGGTGACCTTGCCGCCGACGGTGCCGAGGAGGGCCCCGCCGGGCGAAGTGCCGCGCCGCTCCTGCATCTTGTCGAGGAGCGGCTTGAGGAGTTCGCGGAAGCCCGCGACGTTGGCCCGGACCCAGCCGGGGCGGTCGACGACGAGGACGGGGGTGTCGTGCGTCTCGTCGGTGCCCAGCCGGGTGAAGCCCCGGACGTGCGTCTCGGACGCCTTCGCGTGCTCGCGCAGTTCCGCGACGATGGCCCTGGCCTCGTCACGGCTCACATCGGGGCCCGGCCGCATGAGCCGGGTCGCGGTCGTGACCGCGAGATCCCAGTCGACCATCCCGGAAGAGGCAGCACCACCGAAACTCGTCATGCTGCAACGGTACGTGAGGAGCGCGGCGCGGGGCAGGGCGGCGAGACAGCCGGCCGGAGGCCGGAGGTCACCGGCAGCCGCACGCCGCCAGGGCCGTGGCCGCCTTGTCCAGGGCCGCCTGGGCGGCCGTCGGGTCGGTGGTGCCGGTCGCCAGGAAGGCGAAGGCGAGCAGCCGGCCCTCCCGGTCGACGACCGTCCCCGCCAGGGCGTTCACGCCGGTGAGAGTGCCCGTCTTGGCCCGTACGACGCCGGCCGCGCCGGCCGCGCCGTCGGCGTAGCGGCCGGCGAGGGTGCCGGTGAAGCCGGCGACGGGCAAGCCGGTGAGGACCGGGCGCAGTTCCGGGCGGGCGGGGTCGCCGGACTTCACGAGCAGCGCGGTGAGCAGGCCGGCGGTGAGCCGGTTGCCGCGGTCGAGGCCGCTGCCGTCCTTGAACACGGCCCCCTTCAGGGGGACCCCGAGCTTCTGGAGCTGGGCGCGGACGGCGGCGGAGGCGCCCGCGAAGTCGGCCCGTCCGCCGGTCGCGATCGCGGTCTGGCGGGCGAGGGCCTCGGCGAGGTCGTTGTCGCTGTGGGTGAGCATCCGTTCGACCAGGGTGGCGAGCGGGGGCGAGGAGACCGCGGCGAGGGTGCCGGCGCGGGTCGTGGACTTCGACGGGCCGGGGGGTGTGGCCTTGATGCCGTTCTCCTTCAGGAGGACGGCGAACTTCCGCGCCGCGTCGGCGGCGGGGTCGGCGACGCGGTCCGCGGGGCCGGCGGCGGAGTTGTCACGGCGGGCCTCGTCGGCCATCAGGGGGGTGAGGGCGGCGAGGTTGGGGTTGACCCCGATCGGGTGCCGTTGGCCGCCCGGGTAGAGGGTGGTGTCGTACGACAGGGTCACCTCGCGCACGCCGCGTTCGGCGAGGGCGGCGGCGGTGCGGCCGGCGAGGTCCCGCAGGCTCGCCGAGCCGGTGGGGTTCTTCTCGCGGGCGGTGAGGGTGGGGTCGCCGCCGCCGACGAGGATGACCTCTTTCGTGTCGGGTTCGAAGGTGGCGCGGGTGGTCAGGCGGTGGTCGGGGCCGAGCGCGGTGAGGACGGCGACGGCGGTGGCGATCTTCGTGGTGGAGGCGGGGGTGAGGGCGTCGCCGGTGTCGTCGCCGTACACGCTCCTGCCGGTGGACACGTCGACCACGGAGGCGGAGAGGTCGCCGAGCGCCGGGGACTTCAGCAGCGGGGCGAGGGCGCCGGTGAGGGCCTTGCCCCCGGGCGCCGACTTCACGGTGGTGGCGCCGCCGCCGAGGCCGGTGAGCACGGAGGGGGCGCTGGGGGCCGTACGG
>NZ_LIQT01000407.1 GCF_001418415.1 Streptomyces hirsutus | reverse complement strand
AGGAACACCTCGTCGGCCGGGCTGCCGAAGGAGGCGATCACCTGGCCGGCCTCGATCTCCCGCTGCCGGCAGCGGGAGGCCAGCTCCGAGAGCACCTCCTCGTCCTCGTACGACCGCAGGGCCGGCAGCTCGCCCAGCTCGGCCGGGATGACCTCGACGCGGTCGCCGGTCTTCACGAACGTCACGCGTCCGTCGCCGACGGCGTACGTCAGCCGCCGGTTCACCCGGTACGTACCGCCCTGCACGTCCACCCAGGGCAGCATGCGCAGCAGCCAGCGCGAGCTGATCTCCTGCATCTGCGGTACGGACTTGGTGGTGGTGGCCAGGTTCCGCGCCGCGGCCGTGCCGAGGCTCTGCTGCTGCCGGGTCTGCTCGGTGCGGACCTCTTCGCCTACCGACATAAAGAATTGCCCTCCCAGTTGTGACCGGCGCCCATCCGTGCCGGGCGTCGGTCTCCGCGGCAAAGCCTTCCTCACGGAACGTGTCCGCGGTATTACCCGAATGAGCGGGAATGGATCTTCAACTGTGTGGGCATTCATGGGGATTCCGTTCAGCGGCGGTCCCGTGGTCGAACATTGTCCGGATCGGGCCGCACAGGGACCGGACGATGGGTTGCGTTCGTTCCGCGCAGGTACAAGCACCGGTACGAGGCGGTTGCGACCGGCAGCCGTCGCGCTGCGAGAAGGAGGCGCGGCCCATGGCCCCACCCATGTCCGCGAGTGCGTTCCTGAGCTCCCTGAAGGCGGAGGGTCTCACGGTCGTCGAGGTCGGTGACTGGCGCGATCACAACCGCAACCACAAGGGTCCCTGGGGGCCGGTGCACGGCGTGATGATCCATCACACGGTCACCCAGGGCAGCGCCCGGACCGTGGACCTGTGCCGCAAGGGCTACTCGGGCCTGCCGGGGCCGCTGTGCCACGGCGTCATCACCAAGGACGGCAAGGTCCACCTCGTCGGCTACGGCCGCGCCAACCACGCCGGCCTGGGCGACGACGACGTGCTGCGCGCGGTGATCGCGGAGAAGGGGCTGCCCGCGGACAACGAGCAGAACACCGACGGCAACCGGCACTTCTACGGCTTCGAGTGCGAGAACCTGGGCGACGGGAAGGACCCCTGGCCCGCGGCGCAGCTGGAGGCCGTCGAGAGAGCCGCCGCCGCGGTCTGCCGCCGCCACGGCTGGAACGAGCGGTCGGTGATCGGGCACCTGGAGTGGCAGCCCGGGAAGGTGGACCCGCGCGGGTTCACGATGGCGTCGATGCGGAAGCGGATCCGCGACCGGCTCAAGTGACGCACTCGGGCGCACGCGCGTGCGGGAGGACGGGCGGGAGGAGGGCCGGGACCGAGCTGGCGACAATCCGTCGGAAGCTGTCGCCCGGCCCCCTGGGGATGCGGCACACGCGCTTCTAGCGTGGTGAGTCGTCCCAGGTCGTCCCAGGTAAAGGCGCCACCATGCAATACGTCGCACCCGTAGCCGTCGGGGTTCTCTACGCACTGCTGATGTCCTTCGTCCGCGAGCCGCACCGGCGGCGCTTGAACGCCGTCATGCTCGCCGGTGCGGCTCGCGGACG
>NZ_LIQT01000406.1 GCF_001418415.1 Streptomyces hirsutus | reverse complement strand
CACCCCAGCTACCCGGCGGCGGCGGCTGGCACCGGTCCCACGAACTGCGACTCCTGGTCGACGACGGCGGCACCGCCCCCGTGGAGCGGGTGACCTGGCGCGACCAGCGCGGTAACTCCGGCGTGGCCGTGCTGCACACGCTGTCGAACGAGATCGAGGCCACCGATGTCGAGGCGAGCGACGAGTTCGAGGAAGCGGGAGAGATCGCGGAGAACCTCATCGACGAGTCCCGGAACAAGTGGCTGGCCGGTGACGACGTCGCGCTGCTCGACTTCACCCTCGCCCGTCCCGCCGCCATCACCTCGTACTCCCTGACGTCCGCGAACGACTGCGCGGAGCGTGACCCGCGCGACTGGACCCTCCTCGGCTCCCACGACGGCGAAGCCTGGACGCCCCTGGACGTGCGCATCGGCGAGCGGTTCACCGACCGCTTCGAGACGAGGGAGTTCTTCCTGCGCCCCCACCCCGACATGCCTGCCTTCCGGTTCTACCGCCTCGACATCACCCGCAACTCCGGCGGCAACGAAACCCAGCTCACCGGGGTCCGCTTCATCGAGGCTCCCGCCGGCAAGGGGTTCACCGGCTACTACCAGCGCTACAACGAGGGTCCGATCGGCTACCGGGGTACGCCGGTCCCCTCCGCTCCCGCTGCCGCCCTTCCGGCGCCCCGCCTCGCCTCGGACCTGGACGCCGCCGTGGCGAGCCTGACCGAGACCGCCCAGTCCCTGGCTGCCCTTGCGGCCCGCCTCCGCAGCAACTGACCATAAGGGGAAGGAGCAGAAGGGGCGGGGTGGTGACGGTGGCGTGGCGGGACGGGCATGGTGAGTTGGTCGTGCCGGGTGACGAGGGGCAGCCGGACGTGCGTGTGCCTCTGGAGATCGCCGCCTCCTACCGCGCCCGCACCAAGGGGTTGTTGGGGCGGACATCGCTCAACGGTGCGTTGCTCCTCTCCCCCGCCAACAGCATCCACACCTTCCGCATGCGCATGCCCATCGACGTCGCCTATCTCGACCGGCGTCTCCGCGTCATCGCCGTACGCACCATGCCGCCAGGGCGACTCGGGCTGCCCAGGGTGCGGGCGCGGCATGTCGTCGAGTCCGAGGCCGGGGCAATGGCGGAGTGGGGGTTGCGGAGCGGGGTGCGGGTGACCGTGGTGACGAGCCCTCCCGACCCCGATACCGGGCAGGCGACGCCCACCACGCCGCGCGCCTAGGGTCTTTCGTTTGAATCGGGCCTGATCAGGCCCTGGTCGCAGCAGCCGCCCGGCACTTCACGAGCGGGAGCCTTGAGGACCGCCGGCCGCGTAAGCACGTGCACCGCCCCTGGGGAGAACCGCCCACATTCGGGTCCCGCCACCCGGTTCCCGCGCGTTCCCGAAGCCCCACTCCCCCGCACAGGCCTTGACCACGCAGGCCAGCACACGGAGTGCCGCCCGGCGGCGGGCGTCGCAGGCCGCGAGCAGCCGGGGGGGCGTGTGGCGGGGATGGGCGTCGTAGAAAACCATACGGAGGGCGTCGTCCCGGTACCGCAGGGAGACGTACACCTCGGCTGAGGGCGCCAACCGACATGAGCACGCGGCCAGTTCACCCACCACCTGCACCGCCGCATCCATCACGTCGTCCAGGCCGTGGGCCCGCAGGATCGTCCTCGTCGCCGAGCGGGCGATCGCGGGGCTCCGCGGGGCGGCGGGGAGCGTGAAGCTGTAGGCGAGGGCCTCGGGGACAGGCGGGGCGGACGGCCGGTCGACGGGCACAGCGATCGGACAGAGGGACGAGGGTTCAGACATGGCAACTCCCGAGGACTGACGACTGATTGCTGATTTCTGCTTGCTGATCTGTGACGCGGTCCGGCCGGTGGCCTGCCTCCCTGACGCGGGCACACCCCTCCCAGGGCAGGAGGGTGCGGGTGAGCTCGCGTAATGCGCTTCCGGCCATCACGGATCGCGACTACTTCATCGCCGACAGTAGACAGCATGGGTGGCAAATTGCCACCCAACAGCTGAATTTGCCACTCGTCTGGGTGGACCTACCGAACCGACAAGGGGCAGACTGACGCCGCGACCATTGGAGGAAGTGACAGATGCCGCCGAGGGCAACGCCCACTCAACGTCAGCGACGACTGGGCGCGGAGCTGCGGAAGATGCGTCTCGCAGCAGAGGTGTCGACGGAGTACGCCGCCGGGCTGCTCGGCCTCGATCGGGCGAAGATCTCCAATATCGAGGCAGGGGTCCGGACCATCACTCCCGAACGCCTGCGCACCCTCGCGTGCAACTACGACTGCCGCGACGAGGAATACGTCGAGGCCCTCGCGGACATGGCCGGCGACCGGTCACGGGGCTGGTGGGAGTCGTATCGCGGTCAACTCCCCGCAGCACTAATGGACATCGCTGAAATGGAGTGGCGAGCCAGACGAGTCCGGGGCGGACTGGCCCTGCACGTGCCGGGCCTGTTGCAGACCGACGCCTATGCACGCAGACTGTTCGCCGCCGCCCTACCGCCACTGTCACCGGCCGAGATCGAACTGCGAGTGGCGCATCGCATGCAGCGTCAGCAGGTCCTGCACCGGAAAGCCCCGATCACGTACGTCGGCTACGTGCACGAGGCCGCGCTGCGCGTCGAGTTTGGCGGCACGAAGGTCATGCGCGCGCAGCTCGACCACCTCTGCGACCTCTCGGAACTCGCGAACATCGACGTGCGGGTGATCCGCTTCAAGGCCGGAGCTTTCCCCGGCGCCGGCCAGGGCCTCACTTACGCGGAGGCGGCAGTACCCCAACTCGACACGGCGGAACTGGACTCGGCTCACGGGCCCGAGTTCCTTCACGGTCAGTCCCAACTGGCCAAGTACCGTGCGCACCTGGACTGGATGGAAGAGGCGTCGCTCTCGTCGGCCGATTCACGCGATTTCATCCACACCATCGCCAGCGACCTCTGAGGAGCGCCCCATGGCAGACATCACCTGGGAAGAACCCTTCTGCGCCGAGGGCGCCAACTGCTTCCGCATAGGCACCGACTCCGACGGCAACGCCTACATCGCCGTCGCCGGCCAGGAGGACACTCCCCTCACCGACACCCGAGAAGCCCTCCGCAATCTCATCCTCGAGATCAAGTCCGGTAAGGCCGACCATCTGCTGTAGGACGCTCGGATGGTGGGAACCGGCAGAAGCCGGTGGACTGATCGGCCTCCTCCTCACTCGGCTTCGTAGCGCGCCAGGAAGTCGGCGACCACATCGGGCGGGTTGGCAGGGCTCGAAGCCGCTCGTAAGCATGTGGACGCCGGCTGGGAACCAGGTCGTCAGCTCGCTGTGCGGGGGAACGAGATTTCGACCCTGCGGTTCTTCTTACGGCCGGCTTCGGTGGAGTTGTCGGCGATCGGGTACTGCTCGCCGTAGCCGCGTACCTCGTAGGTGACGTTGGGGTCGTTCAGCTCCTGGCCCAGGATGGTGTGAACGGCATTCGCGCGCTTGCGGGACAGGACGTCGCCGTGGGCCGAGGAGCCCAGGTTGTCCGTGAAGCCGAAGACGCGGATCCTCGTCGCGTTCTGCTTCTTGATCTCCTCGGCGATCGCGCCGATGCGGGCCTTCGCCTGGGAGCTGAGCTTCGCGCTGTCCTTGCCGAACAGCACCTCGGCCTGCAGCGCGAACGTCACCTCCGCGTTGGTGTCCTCGCGGCGCTCGTCACCGCTCTGCTCCTCGACGACCTGCTTGATGTCCAGGACCTTCGGTTCGGCGAGGGTGGCGCCGTCGGGGAGCTTCAGGTCCGGGTCGTTGGGGTCGAGCTCGACGGGGGCGGAGGCGGTGGCTTGGGTGCCTGGGGGGACGCTGGGGTCGTCGGCGGCGGCAGCGCCGGTGACGCTGTAGAGGCTGGTGGCCACCAGGACGGTGACGGTGGTTGCTACGGCTGCGAGGCGTGGGGCCTCCAGTCGGGTGCGTGAGCGGGTCATCGCCAACCTCATCCAGCAATCGTGATGTTGCCGGAGGCGAACATCGGCAACTGGAAAGTCACTTCGGTCGTCTCGTTCGGAGGCGACGGAAACTGCATGAAGACCGGTACGATCTCGCCGGACTTGACACGGCTGATTCCCGTTGTGGTGAGAGGACGACCTTCTGTGTCACGCAGAACGTAGTAGCGCTTCTTGCTCTTGGAGTCGACCAGTGTCGCTCCACCGAGGGACTGGCCGTTCCTGATCACCTCGGTCTCATTACCGCTTAGTTGCGCAGGCAGGGTGAGCGTCTTGTCACTCTCATTCTTCAAAGTGCCGTTGACAGTGACGAAGCCCCCTGCATCCCGCTCGGCAGAGGTGACTCGAAGCAATAGGCCACCAGGTCCCTTCAATTCGATCTGGACCTGGTCCGTCGGTCCCTCCTGAGCACTCGGGGCGGACCCGTCGCCCTTGGAGGCAGATGCCGACTTCTCCGGACTCTTGCCGTCGTCTCCACCTCCACCGCAGCCAGCCACCCCGAGGGCCAGTCCGGCCGCAACAGTCAGCGCGACCATCCCCCTCTGGGCCTTCGTTGTGAACCGAATGCTCATGCCTCTGCTTCCTTAGTCACTCGTGGTTCGTCGGTCAGTCGGCCAGGTGGACATCGAAAAGGTCCTCGGGCTGCGGAAGGAGTTCCACCGGATCTTTCGGATCCAGATCCCACTTTTCGCCCTTGCAGGTGAGCAGCGGCAGTGTGTCCTCGGGAGCATCCTCCGCCAGGGGATCGAAGGTGCAGCGAGGATCGATCACCGCAGTGGCTTTTTCCTGCGACTTCATGTTCTCGGTACCGGGCACGATGGAGTCCCCCACGGTGTCGGTCGTCTCGACCTCGACCGTGTAGCCCAGCAACCCGTCCAGCCCGCACCCCAGGACAGCCGCGTCGTTCTGCGCCGCGAGTTGCTGTGCGCGCCAGCACGACTCGTCGAGCCCTTCGGCACTGCCGCCAAAGATCGCCCGCCACTTGGTCGGATCCAGAAGGTCCTTGACCCATGCACCCGCCAGTTGGTCACGCCTGTCCTGAGCCGCAGCCAGCGCGGCGGCGTCCGCGGCCGTCTGAGCGCCGTTCCTGTTGGCCGCGGCCTGCCCGACCGCCAAGTACGCGAACGCGAGAAAGAGCAGGCCCCCCACCACCGTTAGGTAGATGGGAAAAGCCTGCCCTGCGTCGCCGTACCTGCGGAACCGCCTCAACCGCCGGTGACCTCGGTGATCTTGTCCGTGATGGCATTGAAGATCGTCTGCCCGATACTCGTCCCCGTGATCGCCAGCACGATCGCCACCACCACCGCGATGATGCCCAGGTACTCCACCGCCGTCTGGCCCCTGTCGTTGCGGGCGGTGCGGGACTGGAGGTAGGTGACTGTGGTGTTGATCCAGTTGCTCATGGTGTTCCCCTCCGGCTGACGCGGTTGCGGCTTCCTTCAGGGTGCCGCATTCGATATCAGCAACGTACGGCGAATTTCCCGGCCCGCCAGAGGGCCCCAGGGCCCAATCCCGGGCCCAGTTGCCAGGCCGCCGCTTCGTCCCCCTTGACGTCACCGCAGGTCACCCCAGTTCTCGTGCGGAGTCCGGCGCCGTGCCGAGCCACTTCGCGGCGGCTTCGGAACGGCTGGTGCTGTGGAGCTTGGCGAAGATGCGGTTGATGTGGTTCTTGACCGTCTTCTCGCTGATGAAACAAGTGGCGGCGATCTGCCGGTTGTTCATGCCGGACGCGATGTGGTTCATGATCTCCGCCTCCCTGCTGCTCAGTGGGAACCTCGACCTGTCGAGAGCGGCTGCCGGACGACCGCTCGCCCACCCTGACGACGACTGTCCCATATCCGGTTGCAGCTGCGAAAGGTTTTGTGAAGAAACAGGCGGGAGTGCGGGGTGAGGTGTATCTAATTTCCCTGATGATGCTGCTTGTTGGAGGTTCATATACGGCGGCTTCGCCATGGAAATTTCGTATGCAGTCGCATCCGTGCGGCCTCCCAGGCCTTCCGGCAGGGGCGGGCCCGAGGGCGTCTTACGGAGCTGGGTCAGCAGTGCTTCCGCCGCCGTGGGGGTGAAGTGGGGGCGGCCGCGGCTGACGTCCCGTACGGCCGACACCAACTGGTCCGCCGTGAACTCGCC
This sequence comes from Streptomyces hirsutus, assembly GCF_001418415.1. Taxonomy (GTDB): domain Bacteria; phylum Actinomycetota; class Actinomycetes; order Streptomycetales; family Streptomycetaceae; genus Streptomyces; species Streptomyces hirsutus. The sequence continues at coordinate 9,549 of NZ_LIQT01000406.1, read as the reverse complement.
GTGGACCAGGTATCCGCCCGCTCCCCTGCGCAGTGCCTCCTCGACGATCTCCGACTCACCGCTGTACGTCAGCATCACCACCGGGGCGATCCGCACCAGGTACGGGAGGGCCGAGATGCCGTCCATGCCCGGCATCCGGACGTCGAGGAGGATGACGTCGGGGCGATGGTCGCGGGCCGCCGTGCAGGCCTCCCTGCCGTCTGCCGCCTCCGCCACGACCCTTATCCCCCCTCGGCCGGAGAGCAGGGCCGTCAGGCCCGCGCGGACCACGGGGTTGTCGTCGGCGACGAGGACCCGCAGGGTCGCGGTGGCCGGGGGCGCCTGGTTCGGCGTCATCCGCGTCATCGGGGTGCCTCCTCTCGAGGTGTACGGGGTGCGGGGTGCGGGGTCATCGGGCCGCCTCCGCTGTCGTGAACGTGCCGGTGCGGGGCCTTGGGGGTGCCAAGGGGAGTTCCAGGCGGACCTCGGTGCCGCGTGGGTGGGTGCCTCGGCCGACGCGGATGCGGGCGCCGATCGCCGCTGCACGCTCGACCATGCCGACCAGGCCGAAGTGGCCTTCGCTGCGGAGTTGTTCGAGGTTCGTGCCGGGCGGGAGGCCGCGGCCGTCGTCGTGGACGATGATGCGGAGCAGGCCGCCGTGGACACCCGCGCCGACGGCGACCCGGGTCGGGCGGGCATGGCGATGGGCGTTCTCCATGGCTTCTCCGACAATGGTGAGGACCTGGCGGGCCACCGGGAGGGGGACCGTGGCAAGGCGGTGCGACCGGTCCGCGTTGTCGCCGGTCCGGCCGAATGCCGCCGGGAGGCCGGTGCGGGCGCTGAAGTGGCGTGTGCACAGTGCCAGTTCGGCCAGTAGATCCACGTTCTGCCCCGTGTTCTGCCCCGCGTTCGTTCCCGTGCCCACCCCCTTACCTGCTCCCGTGCCCGCCGCCGCGCCCCGGGACGGCTCGCCGCGCAGGTCCGCCAGGAGTTCGCGGGATTCGGCGGCGGCTCTGCGGGCCGAGCGGGCGACCAGTTCCGCCTGTTGCCGTACCAGCGCCACGTTCACGTGTCCGGCGCTCGCCGAGCCGGCCAGGCCGTCGGCGGCCAGGGCGACGCCGTACAGGGTCTTCGCCACCGAGTCGTGCATCTCGCGGGCCAGGCGGGCCCGTTCCTCGCCGACCGCCTCCGTGGCGGCCAGGCGGGCCTGGACCGCGGTCAGGGCCCGGGTGGCCGTGCCGAAGCGGAGCATGAGGTTGCGGAGGCTGGAGCCGACCGCGCCGGCGATGACGCAGAGGCCCGGCAGGAACAGTGTCTCCGTGAGGCCCGTGTGCGGATCCGTGTCCGCCAGGGTCGCGTGGACCAGGAGCAGGATCAGGCCCTGGAGGGAGGCGAACGCCGCCGCCCCCCGCCATCCGTAGACCAGACCGGCGAGGAGCGGGGTGCAGACACCGGCGTAGGCGAGGAGGCTGTCGGGGCCGGCGGAGACGAGGAGGAGCGAGCCGAAGAGGGTGTCCACGGCGAGCAGGCTGGGGTGGCGCAGGAGGAGAGGGCCGAAGCGTTCCCAGTCCCGTACGAGGACGTAGGACCCCATGAAGGTGGCCACGACCGCGATGCCGACCAGGCGCACTCCCCAGTCCGGCCCCGCGTTGAGGAGGGCGGCGGGGGCGGCGAGTGCGATCATCGCCAGCCGGAAGCCGAACACCTGTCGGCACAGGGCCTGGAGGGCGTTGATCTGGAGGTCGACGTCCGGTGCGGGTGGAGGAGATGTGCCCCGGTCCCCGGCAGGACGGCCGTCGTTCACCGGAGGCACTGAGGGCTCCAGTTGCACCGGTGGCACCAGTGACACCGGTGCGTCCGGCACGCCCCTGGCGACCTGCTCCGGGAGGGCCGAAGGCTCCGGGAGGGCCGGGATGTCCGCCGAGGGCCTGGTGGTCCGGGTCGGCCGAGCGCGGTGCCACAGCCCTCTTCTGCCTCTCCGTCGGCCCTTACGCCCTGAGCGGGGCCTGCGTTCCCCGGTCGTCGTCATCCCACCGTCCACCGTCCCCTGCTCCCTACTCGCCCGTGATCGAGCCGAAGTCGGTGCCGGAGCCCAGGATCAGGCCCGCGCCGAGGAGGATCATCGTGGCCGGGACCATGAACGTGGTGATCATCATGGTGGCCTTGGGGACCGCGCGGGCCGCCTTGCGGCGGGCGTTCTGCGCGTCCGTGCGGCGCATGTCCTTCGCGAGGGCGACCAGCGTCTCCACGATGGGGGCGCCGAGTTCCTCGCCCTGCTGCAGCGCGGTGACGAACATGGCGACCTGCTCGGAGTCGTTGCGGCGGCGCAGTTCCGTGAAGGCCTGGCGGCGGCTCATGCCGAGGTCCATCTGGCGGAGCGTGATGCGCAGTTCGTCCGCCCACGGGCCCTCGTACTTGGTGGCGACCCGGTCCAGGGCCTGCCGGAAGCCGAGGCCGGCGCTGACGACGACGGCGAGAACGTCCAGGAAGTCCGGCAGGGTCCGTTCGATCACGTCCCGGCGGATGCGGATCGCCGACCAGATGCCGACCTCCGTCCAGAACGCGCCGAAGGCGAGCAGCAGCAGGGCGACGAAGAACTGCCCGCGCATGAGGAAGACCAGGAAGCCGAGGCCGCCGAGGAAGCCGTAGACCGCGCGGCGGGCGGCGTAGCGGTCGATGGTGAGGCCGCCGGGGTTGCCCGCGAGGTCGATTTTCCGGCGGTACTTGGCGACCCGCTGGGGGCCCATGAGGCGCAGGACGGCCGGGGCGTAGCGCATGCCCATGCGGTCGACGAGCGAGTCCACCGCGCCGGTGCGGGTGGCGCCGACCTCCAGGGCGAGGACCAGGTCGGCGGGGAGTTTCGCGTCGGCGCGGTACATGCGCACGCCGGCGAAGACGCCCCATACGGCGACGGCCATGACCAGCGCCAGCAGAAGTCCCATGTCAGTCACTCCCTCCTCTGCTTCCTCTGCCTTCCACGGTCAGGCTGCTCAGACGTCGATGCGGGACAGGCGGCGGATCAGGACGAAGCCGATCGCGTACAGGCCGAAGGCGACGATCACGGCGCCCTGGCCGACCGGGGAGCCGGTCATGCGTTCCAGGGCGCCGTCCTTCACCCCGTTCATCAGGAACAACGAGCCGACCCCCAGAACGGGGACGGCGTACGACGTCATGCTCACCTGGGAGAGCTGGGTACGGACCTCGCGCCGGGTCTCCTTGCGTTCCTCCAGGGTGTCGGTGAGGTTCCGCAGGGCGCTGACCACCTGGCCGCCGGCCCGGTTGGACAGCACCAGGGTGGTGACGAGGACGACGAGCTCGCGGGAGGGGAGCCGTTCCGCGAGCTCCCCCAGTGCGTCGTCCATCGAGGCTCCGAGGGCCAACTGGTTGTCCACCTTGGCCAGTTCCTCGCCGGCCGGTGCCTCCAGTTCTTCGGCCGCCATGCCGATCGCCGTCCGCAGGGCGAGGCCGGCCTGGGTGGCGTTGGCCAGGATGCGGGCGAGTTCGGGGAGTTGGTTGATGAACTTCTCGATGCGTTTCTGGCGTTGCCAGTCGAGGAACTGGAACGCCGCCCAGATGCCGAGCAGTCCGGCCAGCGGACCGAAGAACGGAGCCAGAACGGCCTGACCGGTGAGGAGGAGGCCCAGGCCCAGGGCGACCACGCAGGCGAAGAACTCGCCCGGGGTGATGTCGAGGCCGGTCGCCGTCAGGCGCAGTTCCAGTTTCCTGCCGAACCTCGTACGGCGCAGCCTGCGGTCCAGGGTGGGGAAGTGCCGCCGGCGCCCGTTGACCGTGACCTGGCCGGCGTACGCCAACCGGTCCACCAGCGCCTGCCGCTGAGCCCTGCCCGCGGCGTACAGGTGCACACCGACCACCGCGAGGACGCAGGTCAGCAGTGCGATGCCGGTGGTCAGCGTGATCAGGTTCTGCAGATCCATGACGGCGGTCCTACCTGGCTTCCCGGGTCGTGAGCTGGTCGAGGGAGCGGGCGATGCCGAAGGCCTGCGGAACGGGCTGACTCGCCATGTAGAGGCGTTCGGCGGTCCGGCGCGGGAGCGGGTGATGCTCGTACGCGCCGTAGATACGGCCGTCGGAGGCCATCGGCTGCGCGTTGAACCGGGAGACCGTGGCCAGCCGGTACGGCTCGCCCCCGTGGCTCTCCAGCAGGGCGATCTCGGTGATGCGGCGGGCGCCGTCGGCGAAGCGGGTGAGCTGGACGAGGACGTCGACGGCGCTGTTGATCTGGTCGTGCAGCGCGACGAAGGGGACCTCCACCTCCGACATGGAGGCGAGGGTCTGGAGGCGCATCAACGCGTCCTCCGCGCTGTTGGCGTGGACGGTGGCGAGCGAGCCGTCGTGGCCCGTGGACATTGCCTGGAGCATGTCCAGGGACTCGCCGCCGCGGACCTCGCCGACGACGATCCGGTCGGGGCGCATACGCAGTGAGTTGCGCACCAGGTCGCGGATGGTGATGCGGCCCTTGCCCTCGACGTTCGGCGGGCGCGACTCCAGGCGGATCACGTGCGGCTGCTGGAGCTGGAGTTCGGCGGAGTCCTCGATGGTGATGATGCGCTCGCCCTCGGGGATCAGACCGGAGAGGGCGTTGAGGAGGGTCGTCTTCCCGGTGCCGGTCGCGCCCGACACGATCACGTTGAAGCGGGCCTGCACCAGGCCCGCCAGCAGGTACAGCATGTGCTCGTCGAGCGAGCCGAGGCCGATCAGCTCGTGGAGGGTGAAGGAGCGCGGGAAGCGGCGGATGGTGAGGGTGGCGCCGGTCAGGGACAGCGGCGGGATGATGACGTTGACGCGCTCACCGGACGGCAGGCGCGCGTCCACCATCGGATTCGACTCGTCCACGCGGCGGTTGACCGTCGAGACGATGCGCTCGATGGTCTGCATCAGCTGGTCGTGGGAGGCGAAGCGCATCGGCAGTTGCTCGACCCGTCCGCCGCGCTCCACGAAGATCGCGTCGGGGCCGTTGACCATGATCTCCGTGATGGAGGGGTCCTCGAGGAGCGGTTCCAGGATGCCGAGGCCGAGTGCCTCGTCGACGACCCTGCGGATCAACTGCGAGCGCTCCACGGTCGACAGGACCGGGCCCTCGCGGCTGATGATGTGCCCGAGCACCCGCTCCAGTCTCGCCCGGCGCTCGGCGGCGGCCAGCGAACTCATCTCCGCGAGGTCGATCTCCTCGAGGAGCTTGGCGCGGTAGGAGGCGACCAGATGGCCGTCCTCGCCCCGGTTGCCCTTCTCCTCGGGGGAGTTGATACGTGCCCGCAGACTCATGAGCCCGGTGCTCCTCGTTCCTGGTTCGTGGTTCGTGGTTCCTGCTGCTGTGGTCGGTTTCCGGCAGGTGGTGGGTGGTGGGTGGTCAGTGGTCGACGGGCATGGTGGCGGTCTTCCGTGCCTGGCCGAAGTCCCAGCCCGGCACGATCGACGGGATGGTGATCGTGGCCGTGACGGTGACCTCGTCGCCGCCCCCGGACTCCCCGCAGTCGGTACGGCCGGCCAGCCAGCCGCTGACCGCGACGGTGCAGGCCGGCCCGGCCGCCTCGTCGAGCGAGGCGCTGCGGGCCCCCGCGCGGGCGGCGGTGCCGGCCTGCTGTGCGGTGTACGCGATGAGACCGAGCTGTACGCCGGCCATGGCGACGATGATGAGGATCGGCAGGAAGCCCAGATACTCGATCGCCACCTGCCCTCGATCCCGGCTGCGCCGGTGGCCCCGGCTCCGCCGGAGCCCGCCCCGCCTGTTGTCGTACGGCATCTCAGTCCCCCACCTCCTCCTCCACCGCGCCCGCGTGGCCCTTCACCTCGAAGGGGAAGTTGACGGTGCCGGGGAAAAGAACAGGGACGCGCAGCGTCACGTCGGCGGTGACGAAGCCGCCCCCGGTCCCGCAGTTCACCGTCGCCGCTCCCTCCCAGGCGCCGGGCAGCTTGTCCAGCCCTGCCGCCTGGCAGGCGCCTTGGCGCGCGCCCGGGTCCGCCGCGGTGGCCGCCCGTACCGCCTCGTCCGCAGCATTCCCCGCGAGGGTGAACGTGTATCCCAGCAGCACGAGTTGCCACAGCACCACGAGCGTCACGAGGATCGTCGGGATCATGCCGAGGAACTCGATGGTGACCTGGCCCCGGTCCCGGCCCCGGCCCCGGTCCCGGCCCTGGCTCCGGTCCAGGTCGAGGCCCCGGCCCGAGCGGGTGTGCGCCACCTCCCCTTTCACCTCATCCCCCTCCGTCCTTGCGTCGTCGGATGCTCACCGCTCCGCGGTCGCCGCGCAGCCGGTCTCCCCGCAGCCGACCGGACTTGTGGGCGCCCTCGGTGGGCTTGACCAGACCGAGTTCCCCGGCAAGGGTCCACAGGGCCTGCTTCACCGTGCTCTTGTTCTCCAGGTCGTGGACCCGGCCCGCGTCCACGACCTGCTGGAGTTCCTTGAAGTTGGCGGGGACCACGGTGGCCGCGACCGCGGTGCCGGTGATCTTCTGGATGAGCGGTGGCTGGATCTCCGTGCCCCGGGTGTGGCGGTTGACGACGACCGTGGTCTCCTCCGCCTTGCGGATCTGGAGCCGGTCCCACATCCGTACCGTCCGTTTGGCGCCCCGGACGGAGACCACGTCCGGGGTGGTGACCAGGAGCGCGGTGTCGGCGGTCTCGACGGCGGCCGCGCCGGCCCCGACGAGCTGGGCGCCGGTGTCGACGACCACGACCTCGTACCGGGAGCGCAGGGCGCCGATGATGTGGCGGGTGGCCCGGTCGGTGACGTCCTCGCCGCGTTCGCCCTCGGCGGGGGCGAGGAGCAGGGTGAGACCGGTGTCGTGGCGGAAGACGGCGTCGGCCAGGACGCGCGGGGAGATGTCGGTGATCGTGGCGAGGTCCACGACGGACCGCCGGAACTGGACGTCCAGGAAGGAGGCGACGTCCCCGGTCTGGAGATCCAGGTCGACCAGGGCGGTACTGCGGCCGGACGCCTGGGCGGCGAGGGCGAGGTGGATGGCGGTCAGCGTGGCGCCCACGCCGCCCTTGGCGCCGCTGACGGTGACGACCGTGCCGCCGACGCCGGTGAACACGTCGCCGCCGGCGCCGAGGTGGCGGCGCACGCCGGACGACCACTGGGCGACGGCGTGGACGCGGCTGGCGAGTTCCTCGTAGCTGAGCGGCAGGGCGACCAGGCCTCGGGCTCCGTAGTCCATGGCGGCCTGGAACAGGCCGGGACTGGCGTCGGAGGTGACGAGGACGACCCCGACGGCGGGGAAGCGCAGGGCCACTTCGCGGATCAGCTCCAGCGCGGGGACCGGGCCGATCCGTTCGTGCACGACCACGACCTCGGGCAGCTCGTCGATCGACTCGGCGGCCAGGCGCGCGAGGGTGTCGACGAGCTGGGTGGAGTCGACCACCGGAGCCATCGGCTCTGCGTCCGGGAGCTGGCTGAGCAGCGTGGTGATGGACCGGACGGCGTCCGCGTCACCGACTGCCGGGAGGATCCTCGTGGGCATGCGGGCCTCTCACTTGTCCTTCGCGAGTTCGTACGTACGGTCCTGCTCGGGGACCGTGGTGTCGCCGCCGGGGGCGACGAGCGCGAGTCTGACCCGCTGGGCGAAGGACTCGGCGTAGGTGATGCGCTGGGCGTCGATGGCGGACAGCGCGAAGGTGATGGGGACGGCGTCCGTGGGCTGCCGGCCGCGGTCGTTCTCGTCGGGTTCGAGGGCGGTGATCCGGCCGACGTCGAGGACCTTGGCGTTGGTCACGATGATCTTGGACTGGGCGGGGGCGCCTTCGCGTTCCCCTTCGAAGGTGGCGTAGACGTTGACCGACGAGCCCGGCGTGATCTTTCCGGCGACGCCGGTGGCCGCGTCGATCATGATGGCGACCTCCTGCTGCCCCGGCTGCAGGGCGGGCTGGTTCACGATCATGTCGCTCTGCAGCAGGGAGCCCTCGCGCAGGGTGGTGACGGCGATCTTGCCCCGGATGTCGCCGAGGTCGGTGACCGCGTTCTCCGACAGCCAGCGCTCGGGCATCTCGATCTTCTCGAACTGGCCCGTACTGAGCGGCGTATAGGGCGCCACATTGGTTTTCAGCCGGTACGCGGTGACCTCGGGGCCGACCTTGGACTCCACGTCGTTGATGACGGAGAGCACGCCGGCGAACGCGGCGAGGGCGCACAGGATCGACAGGAGCAGGAGTATCACGCCGCGGCGCTGACGGGAGTTCATAGACCGGGCAACCTCATTGGGGGATGTGGGCCGAGCGGATCGAGTGGGACGGCCGTCCGGCCGTCCGGGTCAGGTGCGCCGGACGAGGGCTCTACTGGCGCTCCTGCTGTTGCTGTCGCTTCTGTTGCTGCTTCTGTTGCTGTTGTCGTGGGCGGGTAGGGACGGTGGCGTGGCCGAACAGAACACGCACCGGTCACCGATGACGTCGATGCCGCACCAGTGACAGATGCCGCGCCGCACACTCGTGACCAGCTGGTAGAGGACGGAGAGGTCGGGCAGATAGCTGCAGAACTCGATGACCTTGCCGGTCCCCCACCAGCTCGGGGACTCGGCGGGAAGCGGCGCCTCGCGCAGCCCCTGCACCGTCCAGGACGGCGCCAGGGTGCCGGTGACCCAGTCGGACTGGAGCTGCCCCTTGGCGACGAGCATCCAGGTGCCGAACTCCGGTCCGTCCAGGGCGGCGTCGGGGCCGAGCCGGACGAGTTGCGGCTGCGGGTGGGCGAGGACGGCGAACTGGCTGCCGGGCATCCAGGACTTGGCGTGCTGCTTCAGGTTCACCGGGATCCGGTCGAGGCGCGCGACGGAGCCGAGCACGGCACCGGAGTGGATGTAGTGGACCAGCAGCCGGCCGGCCGAGGCGAGCACGCCGGGGCTGAGGTCGCAGGAGCCCAGCTGCCGCAACTGGCGGGCCAGTACGGCGACTCCGAGCGGGGGCAGATCGGGGCTGAAGAGGGCGACCCGGTCGGTCTCCAGCAGGGAGCGCAGGGTGTGCAGTCGTCGCAGGACGGCGACGGGTGTCACGTGGGAGCAGACCACGATGACGTGCCCGTGCTGCTCGATGAGCGCCTGGAGTTCGCTCAGGGCCTGTTCGAGCGGCAGGGTGGCGATGTCCCGCAGCACCACGGCGGGCAGGGTCCGTTCGTCCTGTGGTGGCAGCGCCAGGTCGGCACTGGTCACGGCAATGGCTGTTGGCACGCGCGGCTCCCCGTTCTCCCCATGTCCCTCGGCCCACCGGGAGTCACTCCGGTGCACCCTGATGACTTCGCTGCGTGACTATGCGAGCACTGTAACCACGGCTTTATGGCTGGAGAACAGCGTTTGTGTAGCTCGTAAGCAACTGGCGTTGCACAAGTTGCGCCAAAACGGGGCACGTTGAGCATCTTGCCGGTCTCGACACGGCTCGCAGGGTGGAGATCCCGCGCACCGCCTTGACGCCGGAACCCCGGCGCGGAGGTGACCGGCGGCCCGGAACGCCGGACGGCCGAAGGCGACCCGGCTTCCCGAAATTGGTCTGGACCCATTGACAACCCTATTGGTCTGGACCACCTTGTTGGTTCAGTGGCGACGCCCGCCATCCCCACGGCTCTCCCC
>NZ_LIQT01000405.1 GCF_001418415.1 Streptomyces hirsutus | reverse complement strand
CGGCGGGCCCCTTCGCGGCATGGATACTCTTGACAGGTGACCGACGCCCACGACACCGCAGCAGACAGTGCCCTGCGAACCACCGGAGGCGCTCCTCCGGACGACGACGGATCTTCTGCTACGGAGGCGCCGATCCCCTTGCTCGAACCGCGTGAGGGCATTCCGCCCGTGATCACGGACGACGCCGCGCTCGCCGAGGTGATCGCCGCCTTCGCCGCGGGCACCGGCCCCGTCGCCGTCGACGCCGAGCGGGCCTCCGGCTACCGCTACGGCCAACGCGCCTACCTCGTCCAACTGCGTCGCGAGGGCGCCGGTTCCGCACTGATCGACCCCGTCGCCTGCCCCGACCTGTCGGGCCTGAGCGAGGCGCTGTCGGGTGTCGAGTGGGTGCTGCACGCCGCCACGCAGGACCTGCCCTGTCTGCGCGAGATAGGGATGCTGCCCACCCGCCTCTTCGACACCGAGCTGGCCGGCCGCCTCGCCGGCTTCCCCCGCGTCGGGCTCGGCGCGATGGTCGAGAACGTGCTCGGCTTCGTCCTGGAGAAGGGCCACTCCGCCGTCGACTGGTCCACCCGCCCCCTGCCCGAACCCTGGCTGCGGNNAGGACCCCTGGCGGCGCACCTCCGGCATGCACAAGGTGCGCCGGCGCCGGCAGATGGCCGTCGTACGGGAGCTGTGGCAGACCCGGGACCGGATCGCGCAGCGCCGGGACATCTCCCCGGGCAAGGTGCTCTCCGACGCGGCCATCGTCGAGGCCGCTCTCGCCCTGCCGGCCGACGCGCCCGCCCTGGCCGCGCTGAACGGGTTCGGACCGCGGGCGGGGCGGCGTCAGCTGGAGCAGTGGCAGGCGGCCGTGGACCGGGCGCGGGCACTGAGCGAGGCTCAGTTGCCGCAGCCCGGTCAGCCGGTGACCGGTCCCCCGCCGCCGCGCGCCTGGGCGGACAAGGACCCGGTGGCCGCCGCCCGGCTGTCCGCGGCCCGCGCGGGAGTGAGCGCGCTCGCCGAGCGACTGAACATGCCGCAGGAGAACCTGATCACCCCGGACACGGTACGGAGGGTGTGCTGGGAACCTCCGCAGCCCGCCGGCCCGGAGTCCGTCGCCGCCGCGCTGGCGGGATACGGGGCGCGGCCGTGGCAGGTGGAGCAGGTGACACCGGTCCTCGTCGCCGCGCTGGCCTCCGACGGTTCCGACGGTTCCGACGGTTCCGACGGTTCCGACGGTTCCGAAGTCGTCTGAGCGCAGGAGACCTGCCGGTCCGGCCGTCCGCGGCGGTGCCGTTCCCCTGTTCTACTTCGTCGCCCCCCTCATGAAACCGTTGTAGATGAAGCGCTGGAGGGTCAGGAAGACGATCAGGGTGGGGAGGATGACCAGGATCGCGCCTGCCGAGATGGTCTCCCAGTGGGCTCCGAAGGGGCCCTTGAAGCGGAACAGGGACGTCGAGATCACGCCAAGATCCTCGGAGGGCATGTAGAGGAAGGGGATGTAGAAGTCGTTGTAGACGTTGATCCCCTTCACGATCACCACCGTCGCGATCGCCGGTCTGAGGAGCGGGAGGATCACCTTCCGGTAGATCGTGAACGCGTTGGCGCCGTCCAGCCGTGCCGCCTCGTCCAGGGAGACGGGGATGGAGCGGATGAACTGCAGGAAGATGTAGATCGACACGATGTCCGTGCCCATGTAGAGGGCGATCGGCGCCCACAGGCTGTCGAACATGCCGAAGCTGTTGACGATCTGGAAGGTCGCCACCTGGGTGGTCACGCCGGGGACGAGCGCGGCGAGCAGGAACAGGGCGACGACCGGTTTCCGGAAGCGGAAGGCGAAGCGGTCGATCGCGTACGCCGTCATCGAACCGATGAGGACGGTGCCGCCGACGGCGACGACCAGGATGACCGCCGTGTTGCCGAAGGCGGAGAGCATCCGGCCGTCCTGGAAGGCGGTGACGTAGTTGCCGAGGTTCAGTGGGTTGTCGGGCAGGGCGAGCGCTCCGCTGCCGCCCGCCATCTCCTCCGAGGTCTTCAGCGAGGTCAGGAGAACCACGGCCAGCGGCAGCAGGACGACCAGTGCGGCGAGGACGAGGGTCAGGTACATGAGCGACCGGGCCACGGTACGACGGGTCAAACCAGGTCCACCTTGTCGTCGGGGAGGATCCGGCGCTGCACCCAGGTGACCGCCAGGACGATCAGGAGCAGGACGACGGCGGCGGCCGAGGCGAGCCCCGTCTTGTTGAACTGGAACGCGAGCTTCACCGTCTGGATGACGAAGGTCTCGGTGCCGGTGGCGCCGCCGGTCATGATGTACGGGATCTCGAAGACCGACAGGGAACCGGAGACGGAGAGGATCACGCTCAGACCCAGGATGGGTCTGATGCCGGGCGCGATGATGTACCGGAACTGCTGCCGGCGGGTCGCGCCGTCGATTTCGGCCGCCTCGTACAGCTCGCCGGGGATAGACTGGATCGCGCCGAGGAACAGCACGAAGTTCAGGCCCAGATGGCGCCAGACGGACACGCCGGCCAGCGAGGTGTTCGCGGAGAACGGGGTGCCCAGCCAGGCGTGGCCGGTGTCGACGCCGAACAGCCCGAGCACCGAGTCGAGGGTGCCGCCGTCCTGGAAGAAGTAGAGGAAGACGAAGCCGATCGCCACCCCGTTGATCAGGTACGGGAAGAACAGCACGCCCTTGAAGAAGTTCCGGAAGCGGACGTCGAAGCTGAGGATCGTGGCGAAGTAGAGGGCGGCGGCGATCTGCACCACGGAGGCGACGAGGTAGTAGCCGCTGACGAAGAACACCTCGAACAGTTCGGGCCGGGTGAAGAGTTCGGTGTAGTTCTCGGTGCCCGTCCAGCTCAGTTCGGGGCTCACCCCGTCCCAGTCGGTGAAGCTGTAGGCGACCATGTTGGCGAGCGGCGCGTAGGTGAAGGTGAGCAGCAGGGCGAGCGGCGCGATCAGGAACAGCCAGGGGGTGACGCGCCGCCACCGCCGGGCGCCGCTCGGGGCAGGGGCCGCGGCCGGCCCGGCGGACGCGTCCGGGGGCGCCGGCCGCGCCGCCGGGGCGGTGGTGTCCGCCATCAGGACCCCAGGGACGTACGCGCCTCGGCCCAGCGTGCGCCGAGGTCGCCGAGGAAGTCGTCCAGGCCGCCCTTGCGCGCTCCGCGGGCCAGGTCGACGAGGTCCTGGCGGTAGTCGGGCTTGTAGATGCCGACCTCGGAGCTGTTGTCGATGGACTTGACCTCGGCGCCCTTGGTGTCGTCGAGGTCGATCAGTTCGACGCCCGCGTCCTGGTAGGGCCGGAGGATCTCGGGCAGGGGGTCGTCCTTCAGCGGGGACAGGGCGAGGTTGGCCTGCGCGTAGCCGGACTCGTCGGTGAACCAGTCGATCCAGGCGCGGGCGGCGGCCTTGTGGTCGGAGTGGACGTTGACGGCCTGTTGGTAGTCGGGAGAGGTCACCGCGCAGAAGGCGCCGTCCTGTTGGGCGGGGAAGGGCATGAAGCCGATGTCGTCGGGGTCGGTGCCGGCCTGCTTCGCGGCCTCCCGCATCTGGACGACGGCCCAGGAGCCGAGCCACATGGTGGCGATCTCGCCCTTGGCCAGCTTCGGTTTGGACGCCTCCCAGTTGGTGGTGGTCGGGTCCTTCTCGGCGAGGCCGCCGCGCACGATGTCGTGGAGCAGGGTGTCGGCGACGCGCAGGTCGGCGCCGTCGGCCCACGGGTCCCCCTCGGCGAGCTTCGTGGTGGCGCCGGTGTCGCAGCTGACCGAGCCGTTGACGTTGGTCCACTGGGTCAGCGGCCACATGTCCTTGAAGTTGGTGTAGTACGGGACGGCGTCGGTCCGGGACTTGACGGCCTTCAGGTCGTCGAGGAACCGGGCGGGGGTGGTGGGCCAGTCGGTGACACCGGCCCGCTCCCAGACCTTCTTGTTGTAGAGGAATCCGGGGACCACGCCGATCGGGCTCTGGCCGTAGACCTTGCCGTCGACGGTGGAGTAGTCGGTGAAGCGGTACTTCCCGCTCAGTTCGGCCCGGCTGCCCAGCGAGGCGAAGAACTTCGGGTAGTCCTTCTTCTCGATGACGGCGGGGATCATGAGGACGTCGCCGTAGTTCTCGGTGTTCATCCGGATCTTGACCTCGCCCTCGTAGTCGGTGAGGGCGTCGAACTCGACCTTCACGCCGGGGTGGGTCTTGTTGAACTCGGCGGCGTAGGCCTCCATCGTGCCGTCCTGCACCAGATCGGTCCGGTGGGTGAGGACGGTGATGGACCCCTGGGCCTCGGACGGGTCGTCGGGCGCCTCGGCGTCCGCGCCCCGGGAACTGCCCCCGCTGCCGGTGCAGGCGGAGGCCAGGAGGGCGAGGGCGGCGATCGATCCGGTGAGCACAGTGCGGCGGTTCATGAGGACCAGCTCCGTTCGAGGACACGGGACCCGACATGAGTCAGTTGGCTGGTTCGGCACTCTGACAGCCGCTACTAAACCGGTAAAGTCATAATTGCGCCAAGGATACGAGGGCGCCTACGAGTTCTCGGGTCAACCGGTCTAGAAGCACGGCGGCCGATCGGGCCGGAGGAGGGACCGAGGTGTGCCCCGCCGCGAGGCCGGGCCGCGCCGCGCACCGTCCACCGGCCATTCACCACCGGGCCGGGCCGGACACGCCCCGCGGCAGGCGGGGGCGGCGCGGACAGCGTTCGGGAACATGCGCGTCGGGGCCCGGACTCACGTCCCGTACCGGCCCCGGTCCGCGCCGCGCCGTACGACGACTCCCCCAGAGGTGTGACCTTCACCGCTCGGAGGCGTAGGACTGGGCAGCTACATTACCCACAAGTAGCATAGGCTCTGAGCGCGCGCTCAGCGCAACGCAGCAGTGCCATCCCGCACCCTGGAGGAGAGCCATCGTGCCTCGTACCGTCAGGGATGTCGTCTTCGTCGACGGCGTCCGCACCCCCTTCGGCAAGGCGGGCCCGAAGGGCATTTACCACGAGACCCGTGCCGACGACCTCGTCGTGAAGGCGATCCGGGAGCTGCTGCGCCGCAACCCCGGACTCGACCCGAAGAAGATCGACGAGGTCGCCATCGCCGCCACCACGCAGATCGGCGACCAGGGCCTGACCATCGGCCGCACCGCCGGCATCCTCGCCGGCCTGCCCACCTCGGTCCCGGGCTACTCCATCGACCGCATGTGCGCGGGCGCCCTGACCGCCGTGACCGCGGTGGCCGGCTCCGTCGCCTTCGGCGCGTACGACGTGGCCATCGCGGGCGGTGTCGAGCACATGGGCCGCCACCCGATGGGCGAGGGCGTGGACCCGAACCCGCGCTTCGTGAGCGAGAAGCTGGTCGACGAGTCCGCCCTGTTCATGGGCATGACGGCGGAGAACCTGCACGACCGCTACCCGACGATCACCAAGCAGCGCGCCGACGAGTACGCGGTCCGCTCGCAGGAGAAGGCCGCCAAGGCGTACGCCGACGGCAAGATCCAGGCCGACCTGGTACCGGTCTCGGTCCGCCGCACCAACGCTGAGGCCGGTGAGACGGGCTGGGGCCTGGTCACCGCCGACGAGCCGATGCGCCCCGGCACCACCCTGGAGAACCTGGCCGGCCTCAAGACGCCGTTCCGCGTCCACGGCCGGGTCACCGCCGGTAACGCGGCCGGTCTGAACGACGGCGCCACCGCCTCGGTCATCGCCTCCGAGGACTTCGCCCGCGAGAACGGGCTGCCGGTCAAGATGCGCCTGGTCTCCTACTCCTTCGTGGGTGTGGAGCCGGAGGTCATGGGCTACGGCCCGATCCCGGCGACGGAGAAGGCACTGGCCCAGGCGGGGCTGTCCATCTCCGACATCGGTCTGTTCGAGATCAACGAGGCCTTCGCCGTCCAGGTGCTGGCCTTCCTGGAGCACTACGGCATCGCCGACGACGACGCGCGCGTCAACCAGTACGGCGGCGCCATCGCCTTCGGCCACCCGCTGGCCTCCTCCGGCGTCCGCCTGATGACGCAGCTGGCCCGCCAGTTCGAGGAGCAGCCGCACGTCCGCTACGGCCTGACCACCATGTGCGTCGGCTTCGGCATGGGCGCGACGGTCATCTGGGAGAACCCGCACTTCGAGGGGGACAAGTGAGCACCACCGCCGAACTGTTGAAGGGCGCGGCCGCGCTCTTCCCGGACGAGGTCGTCACGACGGCCCACGTACGTCACTTCGAACTGCCCCTGGGCGCCGGGCGCTTCGCCCTGATCACGCTCGACAACGGGCTGGACCACACCAAGCCGACCACCTTCGGCCCGCAGTCGCTGGCGAACCTGGACGCCGCCATCGACCAGGTCGAGAAGGAGGCCGCGGACGGCGCGATCGTCGGTATCGGCATCACCGGCAAGCCGTTCATCTTCGCCGTCGGCGCCGACCTCAAGGGCGTCGAGCAGCTGAAGGAGTGGGACCACGCCCACGCCATCGGCAAGGGCGGCCACGACGTCTTCAAGCGGCTCTCGAATCTCGCCGTCCCGACCTTCGCGTACTACAACGGCGCGGCCATGGGCGGCGGCGTCGAGGTCGGCCTGCACTGCGCCTACCGCACGGTGTCGTCGGCCATCCCCGCCTTCTCCCTGCCCGAGGTCTTCCTCGGCCTGGTCCCCGGCTGGGGCGGCTGCGCCCTGCTGCCGAACCTGATCGGCGCCGAGAAGGCCGTCTCGGTGATCATCGAGAACAGCCTCAACCAGAACAAGCAGCTCAAGGGCGAGCAGGTCTACGCACTCGGCATCGCGGACGCGATCTTCGAGGGCGCGGACTTCCTGGAGCAGTCGCTGATCTGGACGGCGGCCGTCCTCAAGGGCGAGATCGTCGTCGACCGTCCGGTGATCGACCGCGGCGAGGCCTGGGACCAGGCCGTCGCCAAGGGCCGGTTCATCGCCGACTCCAAGGTGCACGGCGCCGCCCCGGCCGCCTACCGGGCGCTGGACATCATCGCCGCCGCCAAGAACGGCGACCTCCAGCAGGGTTACGACGCCGAGGACAAGGCGCTCGCCGACCTGATCATGGGCGGTGAACTGCGCTCCGGTCTCTACGCGTTCAACCTGGTGCAGAAGCGCGCCAAGCGCCCGGCCGGCGCCCCGGACAAGAACCTGGCCCGCCCGGTCACCAAGGTCGGCGTCGTCGGCGCCGGTCTGATGGCCTCGCAGCTCGCGCTGCTGTTCCTGCGCCGCCTCGAGGTGCCGGTCGTCCTGACCGACATCGACCAGGCACGCATCGACAAGGGTGTGGGCTACGTCCACGCCGAGATCGACAAGCTGCTCGGCAAGGGCCGGATCAACCAGGACAAGGCCAACCGCCTCAAGGCGCTGGTCACCGGTGTGCTGGACAAGGCCGAGGGCTTCGCGGACGCCGACTTCGTCATCGAAGCGGTCTTCGAGGAGATGGGCGTCAAGCAGCAGGTGTTCGCCGAGGTCGAGGCGGTCGCCCCGGCGCACGCGATCCTCGCCACCAACACCTCCTCGCTGTCGGTCTCGGAGATGGCGTCGAAGCTGAAGAACCCCGAGCGGGTCGTCGGCTTCCACTTCTTCAACCCGGTCGCGATCCTGCCGCTGCTCGAGATCGTCCGCGGCGAGCAGACCGACGACGCCTCGCTGGCGACGGCGTTCGGCGTGGCCCGGAAGCTGAAGAAGACCGCGGTGCTCGTCAAGGACGCCCCGGCGTTCGTCGTGAACCGCATCCTGACCCGCTTCATGGGCGAGATCCAGAACGTCATCGACGAGGGCACCCCGGTCGAGACCGCCGAGAAGGCCGTCGAGCCGCTCGGTCTGCCGATGTCCCCGCTGGTTCTCCTCGAGCTGGTCGGCCCGGCGATCGGTCTGCACGTCTCCGAGACGCTCAACCGGTCCTTCCCGGACCGCTTCACCGTCTCGCCGAACCTCAAGGCGGTCGTCGAGGCCGGCAAGCGCGGCTTCTACGTCTACGACAGCGGCAGACCGGAGCTGGACCCCGAGGTCGCCGCGCTGCTCAAGCAGGGCGACACCGTCCTCACCGAGGAGCAGGTGCGGGCCCGGGTGCTCGACGCGGTGGCGCAGGAGATCGGGCTGATGCTCGACGAGGGCGTCGTCGCCGAGGCCCAGGACATCGACCTGTGCCTGATCACCGGCGCCGGCTGGCCCTTCCACCTGGGCGGCATCACGCCGTACCTGGACCGCGAGGGCGTCTCCGAGCGCGTCAACGGCAAGCGGTTCCTGGCCCCGGGCGTGGCAAGCGTCCCCGCCTGACCGGCAGGCCCTGAAAAAGGGGGGCGGGCCGCACGGATCGTTTCCGTGCGGCCCGCCCCCTTTTCGTGCCGTGGGAACCTGGCCGCATGGAGAACAGCGCCGCCCTGCTCGTGATCGTCGACGCCGCGAACGTCGTCGGGTCGGTGCCCGACGGGTGGTGGCGGGACCGCCGGGGCGCCGCGGAGCGGCTGCGGGACCGGTTGGCGGAGCGTGGGCTCCCGGGCCGTACGGGCCCGGCGGAGATCGTTCTGGTGGTGGAGGGCGCCGCGCGGGGCGTGGAGTCGGTGCCGGGAGTGCGGGTGGAGTCGGCACCGGCCAGCGGCGACGACCACATGGTCGGCCTGGTGGCCGGCGCGGGTGAGCGGCCGGTCCTGGTCGTCACCGCCGACCGCGAGCTGCGGCGCCGGGTGACCGCCCTCGGCGCGACGGTGGCCGGCCCCCGGACCGTCCACCCCTGACTCCCGCCCGCCGTCTCCCTGGCGGGCCCTCTACGGCCCCGTGGGCGCACGTACACGGGGTCCGCACGGAGCGCTGGGGGTCGCACACGGGGCCGAGGGGGCGCACAGGGCCGGGGCGGGAGCCGGCGGCGCTACCGGGAGGCCGGGCCCGACGGTTCGGCGGGCTCGACGGGGCCGGCCCCCTCGCCTCGGCCCAGGCGGCTGTGGCTGCGGCCGTAGAGGAAGTAGACGACGACGCCGATCACCATCCAGCCGGCGAACCGCAGCCAGGTCTCGGCGGGCAGGTTCAGCATCAGCCACAGCGAGGCGCAGACCGACAGGATCGGCAGGAACGGCACCCCCGGGGTGCGGAAGGCCCGCGGCAGGTCGGGGCGGGTCCGGCGCAGGATGATCACGCTGAGCGCGACGATGACGAAGGCGAACAGCGTGCCGATGTTCACCAGCTCGGCGAGTTCGGTCAACGGCGTGAAGCCCGCGACGATCGCGATGATGACGCCGAGCAGGATCGTCGGCCGGTGCGGGGTCCTGAACCGGGGGTGGACGCGGGAGAAGAAGCGGGGCAGCAGTCCGTCCCGGCTCATCGCGAAGAACACCCGGGTCTGGCCGAGCAGCAGGATCATGCAGACGACCGTCAGGCCGACGGCGGCGCCGAAGCTGATGAAGCCCGCGTACCAGGGATGCCCGGTGGCCTTGAACGCGTCCGCGAGCGGGGCGTCCACGGACAGCTCGCTGTAGTGCTGCATACCGGTGACGACGATCGACACGGCGACGTACAGCACGGTACAGATGAACAGGGAGCCGAGGATGCCGCGGGGCATGTCCCGCTGCGGGTTCCTGGTCTCCTCGGCGGCGGTGGCGACGATGTCGAAGCCGATGAAGGCGAAGAAGACCACCGAGGCCGCGGTGAAGATGCCCATCACGCCGAAGTCGGCCGGCGCCCAGCCGAACATCAGCTGGATGAGCGGTGAGTGGAGGCCGTCACCGGCCTCGACGGGCTTCGCCTCGGGAATGAACGGGGTGTAGTTGTCGGCGGTGATGAAGAAGGCGCCGGCGACGATGACGACCAGGACGACGGCCAGCTTGATGGCGACGACGACCGTGGTGACCCGGGCGGACAGCTTCATGCCGAGGACGAGAATGGCGGTGAGGACCAGCACCAGGGCAGCGGCGAGGATGTCGAAGCCGAAGACCTCCGCGCCGTCCCGGACACCGAGCGAGGCGGGCAGTTGCCAGCCCGCGTTGTCCAGCAGCGAGTGGATGTACCCGGACCAGCCGACGGCCACCACCGCGGTGCCGAGCGCGAACTCCAGCACCAGGTCCCAGCCGATGATCCACGCGGGCAGTTCGCCCAGGGACGCGTACGCGAAGGTGTAGGCGGAGCCCGCCACCGGGACGGTGGAGGCGAACTCGGCGTAGCAGAGCGCGGCGAGCGCACAGACGACGCCGGCCACCACGAAGGCCAGGGCCACCGACGGTCCGGCGTTGTTCTTGGCGACCGTACCGGTGAGGACGAAGATGCCGGTGCCGATGATGACACCGACGCCGAAGACGGTCAGATCCAGCGCGGACAAGGACTTCTTGAGCGCGTGCTCCGGTTCCTCGGTGTCACGGATGGACTGCTCGACCTTCTTCGTCCGGAAGAGGGTGCTGCTCACGGGTACCTCCCACGCTGTGTCGTCCCCGACATGATCGAGAGGGGGCCTGGAACGTGTGCCCCGGCAGCGATGTGTTCACGCGAACGGGTCGCCCGCACCACTCTTCACAGTGGCAGAGGCGACCCGTTCGGGCGTATCAGCGGGAGGTGTCGGTTCAGTCGCGGGCCGGTTCCACCGAGTCGGCGGCGGAGCGCGCGTATCCGCCGTCCAGCTTCGAGACCAGGCCGGTGACCTGGCGGGCGATGTCGGGAGCGGTGAGGCCGATCTCCGCCATCACCTCGGCGCGCGAGGCGTGGTCGAGGAAGCGCGGCGGGATGCCGAAGTCGCGCAGCGGCAGGTCGACGCCCGCGTCGCGCAGGGCTTGCGCGATCGTCGAACCGACCCCGCCGACGCGGGAGTTGTCCTCGACGGTGACGACGACGCGGTGCTTCTCGGCGAGCGGGGCCATGGCCTCGTCGACGGGCTTGACCCAACGCGGGTCGACGACGGTGGTGGAGATGCCCTGCCGGTCGAGCAGGCCGGCGATCTCCAGGCACATCGGCGCGAGGGCGCCCACGGAGACCAGCAGCACGTCCGGGGTGTCGGTGCCGGGCTCGCGCAGGACGTCCATGCCGCCCACGCGGCCCACGGCCGGTACGGCGGGCCCGACGGCGCCCTTGGAGAAGCGGACCACGGTCGGCGCGTCGGTGACCTCGACGGCCTCGCGGAGCTGGGCGCGGACCTGGTCGGCGTCGCGCGGGGCGGCCAGCCGCAGGCCGGGGACGACCTGGAGGATCGACATGTCCCACATGCCGTTGTGGGAGGCGCCGTCGGTGCCGGTGATGCCGGCCCGGTCCAGGACGAAGGTGACGCCGCACTTGTGCAGGGCCACGTCCATCAGCACCTGGTCGAAGGCGCGGTTGAGGAAGGTGGCGTACACGGCGAAGACGGGGTGGACCCCGCCGTGGGCCAGGCCCGCCGCGGAGACGGCGCCGTGCTGCTCGGCGATGCCGACGTCGTAGACCCGGTCGGGGAACCGCTTGGCGAACCTGTCGAGGCCGACGGGCTGGAGCATGGCCGCGGTGATGGCGACGACGTCCTCGCGCTCCTCGCCGAGCTTGACCATCTCCTCGCCGAAGACGGACGTCCAGTCGGCGCCGGAGGAGGCGATCGGCAGGCCCGTGTCGGGGTGGATCTTGCCGACGGCGTGGAAGCGGTCCGCCTCGTCCGCCAGGGCGGGCTGGTAGCCGCGGCCCTTCTCGGTGAGGCAGTGCACGATCACGGGGCCGCCGAAGCCCTTGGCGCGGGTGAGGGCGGACTCCAGGGCCTCGATGTCGTGGCCGTCGATGGGGCCCACGTACTTCAGGCCCAGGTCCTCGAACATGCCCTGCGGGGCGATGAAGTCCTTCAGGCCCTTCTTGGCGCCGTGCAGGGTGTCGTAGAGCGGCCGGCCGACGACCGGGGTGCGCTCCAGGACCTCCTTGGTGCGGGCCAGGAAGCGCTCGTAGCCGTCGGTGGTGCGCAGGGTGGCGAGATGGCTGGCGAGGCCGCCGATGGTGGGCGCGTAGGAGCGCTCGTTGTCGTTGACGACGATGACGAGCGGGCGGTCCTTGGCGTCGGCGATGTTGTTCAGCGCCTCCCAGGCCATGCCGCCGGTGAGGGCACCGTCGCCGATGACGGCGACGACGTGGTCCCCGGTCTTCCTCAGCTGGTTGGCCTTGGCGAGGCCGTCGGCCCAGCCGAGGACGGTGGAGGCGTGACTGTTCTCGATGACGTCGTGCTCGGACTCGGCCTGCGAGGGGTAGCCGGAGAGGCCGCCCTTCATCTTCAGCTTGGAGAAGTCCTGCCGGCCGGTCAGCAGTTTGTGCACGTAGGACTGGTGTCCGGTGTCCCAGAGCACTTTGTCCCTGGGGGATTCGAAGACGCGGTGCAGGGCCAGGGTGAGTTCCACCACGCCCAGGTTGGGGCCGAGGTGGCCACCGGTCTTGGAGACCGCCTCGACGAGGAAGGTCCGGATCTCCTCGGCCAGCCGGTCCAGCTCCTCCAGGGTGAGCCGGTCCAGATCGCGCGGTCCCCTGATACGGGTCAGCAGCGGCACCCGTGCCTCCTTGCAGTAGAGCTGATCGAGCTGTTGCCGGGCTCGTCGAGTCTAATGTTCCGGTCGGGCGCCCTGCGCCCGGGCGGTGCTTCATAGGTCACGCCCTCGGCTTTACCCATGATCGGACCGCGCTACGGCACGTGCCGCGGCACGCCTGTGCCCGGTACCGCGCGGGTACCGGGCACAGGCGTGCTTCGCGGACGGTGCCGCTGCGGGAGGTGCTAGGCGCGGCCCGCGGTCTTCTGTGTCTTGCGGGTGACGGCGTCGATGACGACGGTCGCCAGCAGGACACCACCGGTGATCATGTACTGGACCGGCGAGGCGATGCCCTCGAGGGCGAGGCCGTACTGGATCGAGACGATGACCATCACACCGAGCAGCGCGTCCCAGGTGCGGCCGCGGCCGCCGAAGAGGGAGGTACCGCCGATCACGGCCGCGGCGATGACGTTCATCAGGAACTCACCGGTGCCCGCGCCCTGGTTGGCGGAGGCGATCTTCGAGGCGACGAAAAGGCCGCCGATCGCGGCGAAGGTGCCGGCGACCGCGAAGACCGATATCCGGACCAGCTCCACGTTGATACCGGCGCGGCGGGACGCCTCCACGCTGCCGCCGAGCGCGAAGACCTTGCGGCCGTAGGCGGTGCGGCGCAGCACGAAGTCCGTGACCACCAGGACCGCGAGGAAGATCACCACGGCCAGCGGCAGGCCCTTGTACTGGTTGAAGACGATCGCCACGGTGAACGCCAGGACGGCCAGCAGCACGGTCCGCACGATGATCTCGTTGAGCGGCCGGGACGGCACACCGGCGGCCTCGCGGCGGCGGTTGTCGGAGAACGCGAGGAGGAAGTAGCCCACGGTCACGACGATCGCCAGGCCGTAGGCGGCGGCCACGTCGGAGAAGTAATGGCTGGTCAGCTTGGCGACCAGGCCCTCGGAGTCGAGGTTGATGGTGCCGTTGCTGCCCAGGATCTGCAGCATGAAGCCCTGCCAGAACAGCAGGCCGGCCAGGGTCACGGCGAAGGCCGGGACGCCGATGCGGGCGAAGATGAAGCCGTGGATGGCTCCGGCCACCGTGCCGGTGAGGATGGCCAGCACCAGGGCCAGCACCTCGTTCATGCCGTGCGTGACGCTCAGCACCGCGAAGGCGGCGCCCGCGACACCGCTGACCGAGCCGACCGACAGGTCGATCTCGCCGAGCAGCAGGACGAAGACGATACCGACCGCGATCATGCCCGTGCCGACCATGGCGACCGACATGTCGGAGAAGTTGCCCGCGGTGAGGAAGTTGGAGTTCAGGCGGGTGAAGATGCCCCAGATGATCAGCAGGCCCAACACGACGGGGAGGGAGCCGAGGTCACCGGCCTTCAGCTTCCGCTTGAACTCGCCGATGTAGCCGGCGAGTCCCTGTTCGCGTACCAGCAGCCGGGGGTCGACGACGGTGACCGCCGCGGAGGCCGCCTCGGTGTTCTTGACCGTGCCGGTCTTCTTGTCCGTCTTGGTGGTGCTCTTGTACTCGGAGCCGTCGCCGGTCCCCGAGGTCTCTTCGGTGCTCACTTGCCGGCCTCCCCGTTGGTGCGCGCCGCACGACGGGTCACGGCGTTCTCCGTGGCTCCGGTGATGGCGGAGATGATCTCTTCCTGCGAGGTCGACTTGACCTCGAATATGCCGTTGTTGCGCCCGAGGCGCAGGACGGCGACCTTGTCCGCCACGGCCTTGACGTCGGCCATGTTGTGGCTGATGAGGATGACCGCGTGGCCGCGCTCGCGCAGCCGCTCGACCAGGTCGAGGACCTGCGCGGTCTGCTCGACGCCGAGGGCGGCGGTGGGCTCGTCGAGGATCACCAGCTTGGGCTCGCCGAGCATGGACCGGGCGATCGCCACGACCTGGCGCTGACCGCCGGAGAGCGAGGCGATCGGGATGCGGACGCTGGGTATGCGGATCGACAGCGTGTCGAGCAGCTCGCGGGAGCGGCGCTCCATCTCCACCTCGTCCAGGACACCGCGCTTGCGGAGCTCCCGGCCCAGGTAGAGGTTGCCGACGACGTCGATGTTGTCGCACAGCGCGAGGTCCTGGTAGACCGTCGCGATGCCCAGGTTCTGGGCGTCGTGCGGCCGGTTGATCTGAACGGTCTCGCCGTTCCACTCGATGACGCCCTCATCGATGGGGTGCACGCCGGCGATCGTCTTGACCAGCGTGGACTTTCCGGCGCCGTTGTCGCCCACCAGGGCGACCACTTCACCGGCACGGACCTCAAGCTCTACGTCGGTGAGCGCCTGGACGGCACCGAATCGCTTGGAGACCCCGCGCAACGCCAGCACGGGCGTAGCGGACACGTGAACCATCTCCTTCGCCGCCTGACCCGGCGGGAGGTTGTGCAGAAGTATGGGGGGTGTTTCCGACCGGCGCCCCGCGTAGCTTGCGGGGCTGGTGTGTGCGGGGCGCCGGCGGAGCTCATGGCAGTCGGTCCCCTACGGGAGTCCGGTGCGGACTCCCGTTCAGCTCAGGGGACTTGGGACTGCGGACCGCGAAGCGGTCTACTTGAGACCGATCTTGTCGCAGGCGGCCTTGTACTTGCCCGCGCAGATCTCCTCGACGGTGTAGACGCCGTCCTTGATCACGGTGTCGTTGATGTTCTCCTGGGTCAGCGACACGACCGGGACGAGGATCGACGGCACACCCTTGGTGGTGGGGCTGTCGACCGTGTCCTTGGCGATGGAGTCCAGCGACTTGCCCTGGGCGAGCGCGACGGCCATCTCGGCGGCGGCGTCGGCCTCCGGGGCGTACGGCTTGTAGACGCTCATGTACTGCTCACCGGTCACGATGCGCTGCACACCCGCGAGTTCGGCGTCCTGGCCGGTGACCGGGACGTCGATGCCGGCGGCCTTCAGAGCGGTGATGATGCCGCCCGCCATGCCGTCGTTGGCGGAGTAGACGCCGACGATCTTCTTCTTGCCGATGGCGGAGATGGCGCCTTCCATGTTGGCGTTGGCGTTCTCCGGCTTCCACTCCTTGGTGTCGTACTCGCGGCCGACCTTGACCTTGCCGTCGAGGACGGAGTGCGCGCCCTCCTTGAACTTGGCGGCGTTCGGGTCGGTGGAGGAGCCGTTCATCATGACGATCTGGCCGTCCTTGGCCTTGTCGCCCAGCGCCTCGAGCAGGGCCTCGCCCTGCGTCTTGCCGACGGTCACGTTGTCGAACGAGGTGTAGGCGTCGATCGGGCCCTCGGCCAGGCGGTCGTAGGCCACGACCGGGATACCGGCGTCCTTGGCGCTCTTCACCGAGCCGGCGATGGCCTTGGCGTCCACCGCGTCCAGGATCAGCACGTCGACCTTGTTGGTCACCATCGTGTCGACCTGCTGGCTCTGCTGGCTGGCGTCCTGCTTGGCGTTGGCGTAGATGACCTCGCCCTTGTTGTTCGTGAGCTCCTTGATCTTCTTCTCGATCAGGGGCTTGTCGAACTTCTCGTACCGCGCGGTCTGGTTCTCCGGCAGGAGCAGACCGACCTTGATGTTGTCGCCCTTGGCGGCGGAGTCGCCCGAGTCGCTGTCCTTGTCACCGGACTCGGCGGCACTGCCGCAAGCGGCGAGAGAGACGGCCAGCGCACCGGCGGCAACGGCAATAGCAGTACGGCGCATACGCGTGTTCACTTCAGAAACCTCCCTGACGAGGCCGCGACGTTGCGGCCGAGGTGGCTGGAAGTCAACTCGGCCACACGTGCGACGTCAAGAAGTAAATCCTTAACGAGATGGCAACGGTGCCAATCGTTCTCTAAGTGAAGGCAGGAGAGGTCGCGGCGAGGGTGCCGCCCGCCGTGCCGTCCAACAGGGTCGAATCGCCCATTTCGCTCAACGCGAGGGCAAGCGCGCCCAGCACCTCCGCACGGCCCCCAAGTGCCCCGGGGAGCACGGACAGTTGGCGGGCGGCGCTGGGAATCGCGTAGCGGCCGACGGACTCCCTTATGGGGCCGAGGACCAGCTCGCCGGCCTCGGCGAGGTCACCGCCGAGGACCACCCGGCTCGGGTTCAACAGATTGCAGAGATTGGCGACTCCACTGCCGATGTGACGGCCGACGTCGGCGATCACCCTACGGCAGCCCGGATCGCCGCCGCGCGCCAACCGTACGACACCTTCCATCGTCAGATCCGTGCCGTGGCTGGGCTGGAGCAGGGGCAGCACGTAACGGGCCGCCGTGAAGGTCTCCAGGCAGCCGCGATTGCCGCAGCGGCAGACGGGGCCGGACTCGTCGAGCGTGATGTGCCCGATCTCCCCCGCGGTGCCGCCCGGCCCGCGGTAGATCTTGCCACTGATCACCAGACCGGCGCCGACACCGCTGGCGACCTTGATGTACGCCAGGTCGCGCACGCCCCGGCCACTGCCCCAGACCATCTCGCCGAGGGCGCCCAGGTTCGCGTCGTTGTCCACGTGCACGGGCACGCCGAGCCGCCCCCGCAGCTCCTCGGCGGGCTTGGTGCCGGTCCAGCCGGGCAGGATCGCGGTCGAGCCCAGGGTGCCGGACTCCACGTCGATGGGGCCGGGCACCCCGAGACCGATCCCGGCGATCTTGGTGCGGTCCACGCCGGTCGCCTCGATCAGCCGGTTGACCAGTTGCTCCGCCCGGTCGAAGCCCTGGGTCGAGGAGGCGTCCACGTCCAGCGGCTCGGCCTCCTCGGCGAGCACCTGGTGGGCCAGGTTCCCGACCGCGACCCGCAGGTGGGTGTGCCCGAAGTCCACCCCCACGACGATCCCGGCGTCCCCGCTGAGCGAGACGCTGCGGGCCCGGCGGCCGCCCGACGAGGTGGGCGTGACCTCGACGGTCCCGCTCTCCTTCAGCTCCCGGACGATATTGGACACCGTCGCCGCGGACAAACCCGTGGCCCTCGCGATCTCGGCCTGGGTGAGGGAGCCCGCCAGACGTACTGCTCGAACGACCCGTTCAAGATTGGCTCGGTGCAGCGACGACTGCGACCCCGGAGTCTCCACGACGACCTCCTGCGCGCGGGGCCGCTTCGGTGAGGCCCCGTTCCGTGTCCAACTAGTGAACTCTAAGATGAGCCGTTCGGGTCGCCTCCCGTCAAGAGGTTGAACCGTTTCCGGGTCCTTGGACGCCGTCGCACCCGCCGCTCCCTGGGGCGGGAGCTGCGGGTGCGCGGGGCAATCCGGAGGGTGACTTCAGAGGGTCCGGGGACGGCTCCCCCGGGGCGCCTTCCGAGCAGCGCCGGCCGGCCGCCCGGAAGGAGGCCGGCGGCTACTTCAGGGCGCCCGCGGTGAGGCCCTGCACGACCTGGCGCTGGAAGACGATGTACGCCGCGAGCACGGGGAGCATCGCCATCACGAGGCCGGCGAAGAGACCGGACCAGTCCCCCTTGTAGCCCTGGCTGACGGCCAGCTGCACCAGGCCCTGGGTGAGGACGTGCTTGTCCTCGTCGGTGTTGAGCACGGTGGGCAGCATGTACTGGTTCCACTGGCCCAGGAAGTTGAAGATCCCCACGCTGACCAGGCCCGGTTTGGCCATCGGGAGCATGATCTGGAAGAACGTCCTGCTGTGCGAGGCGCCGTCCACGAACGCGGCCTCCGCCACGCTGCTGGGCAGGGTCCGGAAGAACGCCGTCAGGAAGAACACCGTGAACGGCAGCGAGTAGGCGATGTAGACCAGGATCAGCCCGTGGATCGTGTTCAGCAGGCCCATGTTGTTGACGACGTAGAACAGCGGGACCAGCGCGAGCATGATCGGGAAGCTCATGCCGCCGATGAACAGGTAGTAGATGAACCGGTTGCCCGGGAACTCGAAGCGGGCCAGCACGTAGGCGGCCATCGAGCCCAGCACCAGGGTGCCGATGAGCGAACCGCCCACCACCAGGACGGTGTTGAGGAAGTAGTCGCCCATATGGGCCTGGGTCCAGGCCCGTGCCCAGTTCTCGAAGTGGAGCGTGTCCGGCAGCGACCAGGGCGAGCCGAAGATGGAGGCGTCGTCCTTGAAGGACGTCATCACCGCCCACAGCAGCGGCAGGGCCACCATGATCGCCCAGATCACCAGGATTCCGTGCGAGAAGACGTTGAGGACGCCGCCCGCCTTCTTCTCCTCGGGGGGCGCGCCGGCGGGGACGTCGGCCTTGGTGACGGTGATACCGGACTCGGCCGGTACCGGGGCAGGGGGCTCGGTCGTCTTCATGGGATCAGTACTCCAGCCGCTCGCGCCGCCCCAGTTTCATCACCGCGGCGGCGAAGGCCAGGGTGACGAGGAGGAGGGCGACACCGATGGTGGTGGCGTAGGCGGCCTGACCGTCGCGGAACGCCTTCTGGTACACGTACAGGACCATGACGGTGGTCGAGTAGTCGGGGCCTCCGGGGCCGGTCGTCATGATGTGTACGACCGCGAACGATTCGGCACCCAGGGCGAGAATGCCCATGTAGACCCAGCCGGACTGCACGGTGTCCCACAGCAGCGGCAGGGTGATGCGGAAGAAGGTGGTGATCCGGTTGGCGCCGTCCAGCAGCGCCGCCTCGTAGAGGTCCAGCGGGATGGACGCCATCCCGGCGGAGAAGAGGACCACGAAGAAGCCCACCGTGGACCAGACGATCACCGCCATGACGGCCCACAGGGCGAGGTCCGGATCCCCCAGCCAGAGCGGCTGGATGCCGTCGAGTCCGACCGCCCGCAGGAACGAGTTGATCGCACCACTGTCGGGGTTGTACGCGAACGCGAACAGCAGGGCGATGATCGCGATCGAGAGCACCTGCGGGAAGAAGTAGACGATCTTGTAGAAGGCGGAGCCGCGGACCCCCGAGATCACCGGTCCGCCGCGGCGCCGCCGGCCGCCCACATTGATCATGAAGGAGAGGAACAGCGCCAGACCGATCGTCACCACCGGTACCAGCAGGGCGAACAGCAGGCTGTGCTGCAACGACTTCCAGAAGATGTCGTCGTCCAGCATGCGTGCGTAGTTGGCGAACCCGACCATCTCGAAGTCGGGGCTCAGACCGGTCCAGTCCGTGAACGAGTAGTAGATCGACTGGACGAACGGCCAGACGACGAAGAGCGCGTACAGCCCCAGGGGAACCGCCAGGAACCCCACGATGAACCGGTACTTGCCGTGCTGCATTACTGCGACCCCGATCTGCGCGCGGGCTGCCACCGGGGCCCGCCCGGCAACGGTGCGCCGGACAGGCCCTGGTGGCGGATGCTCACCGACTGCTCACTGACTGCTCACTGGTGCTTGTAGTGCTTGACCGACGAGTCCTTGGCCGTCTCGTCGGCGAAGGCCTGGATCTTCTTGATGGTCTCGGCCGGGGTCGCGCGGCCGGCCATCATCTCGCCGATCCCGGAGACGCCGATCTTCTCCTTCTGGAGCTGCACGTACCAGTCCTGGAGGCGCGGGTTCACCACGTTCTCCCCGGCCACGTCCAGTGCGGCGACACCGGACTTCAGACCCGGGGTCAGCTCGATGCCGTCGGTGCCGCCGTTGTAGGCGGTCAGTGACTTCACCTTGCCGGTGAAGTTCTTCGAGGACGCCTCGCTCAGCATGATGCGCAGTTGTTCCATGCCGCCCGGGGCGTTCGCGGCCTTGGCGGGGACGACGAAGGGCTCACCGCCGGAGGCCCAGATGGTGCCGAAGGGCAGCTTGTCGGAGGAGTCCAGGCCGGTGGGCGCGGAGACGGCCAGGTCGAAGTCGTCGGGCATGACGTTCGCCGACTCGTTCTCCACCCAGGAGCCGTTCGGGATGAACAGCGCGTCGCCCTTGGCCCATGCGGTCTGGGACTGGATGTGGTCCAGGCCCGGGGTGCCCTTGAGGACGTAGCCCTTCTGCTGGAGTTCGTAGTAGGCCTCGAAGCACGCCTTGACGGCGGGGTGCTTCCAGGCGTTCGGCTCCAGGTTGTCGATGGCGTCGAGCACCTCGCGCCCGCCGACCTTGCCGATCATCGGGTACAGCGAGAAGGGGAGGTAGTACGGGTACTTGCCGGCGTAGGTCCAGCCGGCCATGCCCTTCTTCTTGGCCTTCGCGCAGACCGCGAGCATCTGGTCCCAGGTCTCGGGGTACTGCTCG
This sequence comes from Streptomyces hirsutus, assembly GCF_001418415.1. Classification (GTDB taxonomy): domain Bacteria; phylum Actinomycetota; class Actinomycetes; order Streptomycetales; family Streptomycetaceae; genus Streptomyces; species Streptomyces hirsutus. The sequence continues at coordinate 6,251 of NZ_LIQT01000405.1, read as the reverse complement.
TCGAGCGAGTCCAGCGCCTTCTGCGAGTACCAGACGCCGTAGACCGTGTAGGCGTAGTAGAGGATCCAGACCTGCTCGCCGTCGAACTGGCCCATCTCGACGATGCCGGGCCGCAGCGTGTCGCGGACCTTGGTGCCCGGGTCGTCGTAGGAGGGGGCGTCCAGCAGCGGGGTGAGGTCGGCGAGCTGCTTCTTGCCGACCAGGGTGCCCATGTCCATCTGCTCGGCGCCGGAGTTGTCGATGAGGTCGGGCGGGGTGCCCTGGTTGAAGCGCGGCTGCAGGGTGGACTGGATCTTCTGGGTGGCGGAGAACTTCACCTTCGCCCCGGGGAAGGCCTTTTCGTACACCTTGACGGCGTCCTCGGCGTACTCCTTTCCGAAACCGCCGTCGAACAGGACGAATTCCATCTGCGCGGTGTCATTGACACCGAGCGGGTTCTTCGCGGTCTTCTTGCCCGTCTCGGCCTTCTCCTGATCATCCCCGCCGCCGCTGGCACACGCGGACAGGAAGCTCATCGTGGGGACGGAGATCAGGCCGAGCGCCGCGGACCGTTTGATCAGGTCGCGGCGGCCCACTCCCGTGGTGCCGTGGCCGGTTCGGCCGCGGGTGCCGTGCTCGCGTGTGCCGTCGTACTCGGCGGAGTTGGATCCCATGCTCAAGTCCTCGCCTTCTCCAGGACTCAGGCGGTGAACCGGATCCTTCCCGGCACCGCGTTCGGGTCGCGCTGGGTCGTGCAGGAAGTGCTGGAAGTACAGGAAGTGCGGCTGGCGCCGGCGGCACCAGTGGTACGGGACGTGGTGGTGTTCGCTGTTCGGGCGCTGTGAGGATGCCCCGGAGTGCCGACAGGTATAGTCCACTTTCCGCCGCCGGAGCAAGATCGAACACAAGGTTCGCCGTCGGTCTTTTCCGAGTTGAGACCTGGCGGAAATATGAGCGGTCGTCGCGTTCCACAACGGAGGATTCCTTGCCTCCGGACTCGAGCGCCGCATTCAACACCCTTGACACCACAAGCAACTTGGCCCACTACTGGTGCTTGCGCAGCAATTCTGACAACGTTGTCCAGCCCAGGGAGGGTGCTCGCGCATGCACCACAGAATTCGGCACAGATGGGGCCCGGCGGTCGTCGCGACGACCGCCTTTGCCGTGGCGGCGGCTTCCCCGGGCGTTGCGGTCGCACTGCCCGGGGCACCCGCGAAGGCGGACCGGGAGTTCGCTTCGTCGTTCGAGGCCGGGGAGCCCGCCCCCGACTGGCTGAACACCGTCGACACCGCACGGGGCGGCAAGAAGCGCGCCTCGGGTGTCGACGGCGGCTACAGCAGCGGCATACCGGGCAACGTCACCGACCATGTCACGGACGTGCGCGCCAGCTCGGAGAACGCGGGCGCCGGGGAGGTGAAGGAGAACCTCGTCGACGGCGAGCCCAGCAGCAAGTGGCTGGCCTTCACGTCCACCGGCTGGGCCGAGTTCGACCTGGACGCACCGGTCGAGGTGGTCCGGTACGCGCTCACCTCGGCCAACGACTTCGCCCCGCGCGACCCGCGGGACTGGACCCTGAAGGGTTCGGCCGACGGGGAGAAATGGACGACCCTCGACACCCGTTCGGGCGAGACGTTCGCGGAGCGGTTCCAGACCAAGGTCTACGACCTGGACGCGTCGGCCGTCGCCGGGTACCGGCACTTCCGGCTGGAGATCACCAGGAACGGCGGGGCGGACGCGCTCCAGCTCGCCGACGTCCAGTTCTCCACCGGCGACACCGAGGAGCCGATACCCCAGGACATGCTCTCGCTGGTCGACCGCGGGCCGAGCGGTTCCCCGACGGCGAAGTCGGGCGCCGGATTCACCGGAAAGCGTGCCCTGCGCTACGCCGGACGGCACACGGCCGACGAGCGGGCCTACTCGTACAACAAGGTCTTCGACGTCGACGTGGCGGTCGGCCGGAACACCGAGCTGGCGTACCGGATCTTCCCGTCCATGGCGGACGGCGACCTCGACTACGACGCCACCCACGTCTCCGTGGACCTGGCCTTCACCGACGGCACCTACCTGAGCGACCTGCGCGCCACCGACCAGCACGGCTTCCCGCTGACCCCGCGGGGGCAGGGCGACGCGAAGGTCCTGTACGTCAACCAGTGGAACAACGTGACGTCCCGGATCGGCTCGGTCGCGGCCGGCAGGACGGTCGACCGGATCCTGGTGGCGTACGACTCCCCCAAGGGGCCCGCGAAGTTCCGGGGCTGGCTGGACGACGTGTCGCTCACGTCGGTGAAGCCCGAGCGGCCGAAGGCCCATCTGTCCGACTACGCGGTGACGACCCGGGGCACCAACTCCAGCGGGGGCTTCTCGCGCGGCAACAACTTCCCGGCGACCGCCGTGCCGCACGGCTTCAACTTCTGGACGCCGGTGACCAACGCCGGTTCCCTGAGCTGGCTGTACGACTACGCGCGCGGCAACAACGCGGACAACCTGCCGACGATCCAGGCGTTCAGCGCGAGCCACGAGCCGAGCCCCTGGATGGGCGACCGGCAGACCTTCCAGGTAATGCCGTCCGCCGCCTCCGGCACCCCGGAACTGGGCCGTGAGGCGCGGGAGCTGGCCTTCCGGCACGAGAACGAGACCGCGCGGCCGTACTACTACGGGGTGCGGTTCGAGAACGGCCAGAAGGCGGAGATCGCGCCGACGGACCACGCGGCGGTCATGCGCTTCACCTACCCGGGCGACGACGCGAGTGTCCTGTTCGACAACGTCACCGACCAGGCCGGCCTGACCCTCGACGAGGAGAGCGGCACCTTCAGCGGCTACTCGGACGTGAAGTCCGGGCTGTCCACGGGCGCCACCCGGCTGTTCGTGCACGGCGAGTTCGACAAGCCGGTGACGGACGGTTCCACCGAGGGCGTCAAGGGCCACCTGCGGTTCGACGCGGGCAAGGACCGGACGGTCACCCTGCGCCTGGCCACCTCGCTGATCAGCGTCGACCAGGCGAAGGACAACCTGCGCCAGGAGATCCCCGCGGGCCGGTCCTTCGAGTCGGTCGAGCAGAGCGCCCAGCGGCAGTGGGACAAGCTGCTCGGCAAGGTCGAGGTCGAGGGTGCCACGCCGGACCAGCTGACCACGCTCTACTCGAGCCTCTACCGGCTGTACCTGTACCCGAACTCGGGCTTCGAGAAGGTCGGCGGGACGTACAAGTATGCCTCCCCGTTCTCGAAGATGCCGGGACCGGACACCCCGACGCACACCGGCGCCAAGATCGTCGACGGCAAGGTGTACGTCAACAACGGCTTCTGGGACACCTACCGGACCACCTGGCCGGCGTACTCCTTCCTGACCCCCTCCAAGGCGGGTGAGCTGGTCGACGGGTTCGTGCAGCACTACAAGGACGGCGGCTGGACCTCCCGCTGGTCCTCCCCCGGCTACGCCGACCTGATGACCGGCACCTCCTCGGACGTCGCGTTCGCCGACGCCTACGTCAAGGGCGTGGACTTCGACGCGGAGGCGGCGTACGACGCGGCCGTGAAGAACGCCACCGTCGTGCCCCCGTCGTCGGGCGTGGGCCGCAAGGGCATGGCGACCTCGCCGTTCCTCGGCTACACCGGCACCGAGACCCACGAGGGCCTGTCGTGGGCCCTGGAGGGCTACCTCAACGACTACGGCATCGCGCAGATGGGCAAGGCCCTCCACAAGAAGACCGGCGACGAGCGCTACGAGGAGGAGTCCGCCTACTTCCTCGACCGGGCCCAGGAGTACGTCAACCTGTTCGACTCCGAGGCCGGGTTCTTCCAGGGGAAGAACCCGAAGGGCGACTGGCGCGTCGAGTCCTCGAAGTACGACCCGCGGGTGTGGGGCCACGACTACACCGAGACGAACGGCTGGGGCTACGCCTTCACCGCCCCGCAGGACAGCCGGGGCCTGGCCAACCTGTACGGCGGGCGGGGCGGTCTCGGGGACAAGCTCGACGAGTACCTGTCGACGCCCGAGACTGCCTCCCCGGAGTTCAAGGGCTCCTACGGCGGCGTCATCCACGAGATGACCGAGGCGCGGGACGTCCGGATGGGCATGTACGGGCACTCCAACCAGGTGGCCCACCACGCCCTGTACATGTACGACGCGGCCGGGCAGCCCTGGAAGACCCAGAAGAACGTCCGTGAGGTGCTGTCGCGGCTCTACACCGGCAGCGAGATCGGGCAGGGCTACCACGGGGACGAGGACAACGGCGAGCAGTCGGCCTGGTACCTGTTCTCCTCCCTCGGCTTCTACCCGCTGGTGATGGGCAGCGGCGAGTACGCCGTCGGCTCCCCGCTGTTCAAGAAGGTGACCGTGCACCTGGAGAACGGCCGCGAACTGGTCGTCAGGGCGCCGAAGAACAGCGCGAAGAACGTGTACGTGCAGGGGCTGAAGGTCAACGGCAAGCGCTGGGACTCCACGTCGCTCCCCCACTCGGTGGTCGCGAAGGGCGGGGTCCTGGAGTTCGACATGGGCCCGCGGCCGTCGTCGTGGGGCACCGGCAAGAAGGCGGCCCCCGTGTCGATCACCCAGGACGACGAGGTGCCCACGCCCCGCGAGGACGTGCTGAAGGGCGCGGGCGCCCTGTTCGACGACTCCTCGGCGACCGGCGCCACGGTGTCCACGGTCGACCTGCCCGTGAAGGGGGACGCGAGGGCGGTCCAGTACACGCTGACGTCCTCGGACCACACCAAGGCGCCCACGGGCTGGACCCTCCAGGGGTCGGCCGACGGCACGACGTGGAAGACCCTCGACAAGCGGGCGGACGATCCCGACGCGTTCCGCTGGGACCGGCAGACACGGGCCTTCTCGGTGGACGAGCCGGGGAAGTACGGCCACTACCGGCTGGTCCTCAGCGGTGAGGCGACGCTGACGGAGGTGGAACTGCTGAGCTGAGCCGGCCGCGCGCCGCAAGCGGGTCCGGGCCGTGGTGGCCCGGACCCGCTTCGTCGTGTCGGCGGCACGTCGTGTCACCGCCGCGCACGGGGCGGGTTCAGCCGACCCGGCAGGGCAGGCTCGTCGTACTGTCACCGCCGGAGCCGGAGACGACGTAGCCGAAGGTGGCGCTCTGCCCCGGATTCAGCGCGCCGTTGTAGTCGGCGTTGTGGACCATGACGTTCTGGCCCTGGTAGGTGGCGTTGCCGCTCCACAGACTGTCGACCCGCTGGCCGGCCGGGAGGGCCCAGTCGACCATCCAGCCGAGCATGGGGACGTTACCGCTGTTGGTGACGGTCACCTGGGACTGGTAGCCGCCGTTCCAGCTGCCCGTCGTACTGCGGGTGGCGGTGCACTGGCCGGGGACGGGCTCGGTCGGGGTGTTGCCGGGCTCCTTGATGCCGGTCACCTCGCCGTTGCCGCCGTCGAAGACGACGTCGGAACAGGAGTAGAAGGTCTCCGCGCTGTCCGAACGCTGCCAGACCATGTAGACGATGTGGCGGCCCGACTTGCCCTGCGGAAGCTTCCCGGTCCAGGAGTAGTTGGCGTCGACGGTGCCCGGGGACCCGTTGAGCGGCGGGTGGTCGACGGAGAGGAACGGCTGCTTCTCCATGTCGACCCAGGTGAGGGTCCGGGTCGGGTCGAAGCCGTCCTTGGTGATGTACACGTAGAACCAGCCCGGGTGAGCGGCCCAGGCGTTGTAGGAGAAGTCGACGGTCGCACCCGAGGTGAGGTGGGTGAGCGGCCAGTCGTCGCGCGGCTGGTTGAAGCCGGTGAAGCTGGTGTTGCCGCCGCTGCACAACTGCCCGTCCGGCACGAAGCCTTCGGTACGGCCGGCGCCGTCGGAGCGCAGTACGGAGAACCAGTTGTAGAACGGTGTGGTGCCGCTGACCTGGGCGGCGGCCTTGCACGCCGGGTTGACCGGCTTGATCTCACCGGTGCTGGTGAGCCCGTCCTGCCAGCACAGGAAGGTCCGGCTGGCGGGCTTCATCGGCGTCCCGTGCGCCTCCGCCTCGCCGCCCGCGCTCATGACCAGGCCGACGGCCGGGACGGTGGCGAGCAGGGAGACGAGGACCAGGAAGAGGGCTCTGGCGCGGGTGGGGAGGGTGAGCCAGGGAGGGGTTCCGCCCCTCGCCCTTGTTCTCATTTTTGCCATGATCATGACATACCTGTCCGTCGCTGCGGGTGCTACGGGTCACGGGTCGTGCGCATGTGTGCGTGTGCGCGTTCGTGCGCATGCGCGTGTGGGGGGCGAGCGAGACGGGAGCGTCCCCGCGGCGGGTTCCGGTCCGACGAAGGATGGGAGCGCTCCCATCTCA
>NZ_LIQT01000404.1 GCF_001418415.1 Streptomyces hirsutus | reverse complement strand
CCTGAAGGGGCCCCTTCAGGCAGGGTCCCTCCCCCGCCCTCCGGTCCCGGGAGTTCGCATGACCGTTGAGGCCCTCAACGCCGAAGCGTGGACCACGTGCGGCCGACGTCAGCTGGATCATGGGTACATGCCGCCCGGCCCCGAACGACTGGAGTGGACTCCCTGGAAAGGGATCGGCCCCGGTACGGAGCTCCTCGGTGACATCGCCTGAAAACGTGTCCTGGACATCGGCTCCGGCGCCGGGCACCACGCCGTGCGCCTGGGGGGAGCGGCTGCTGCCGCGACGTGGCAGGGCCCGTCGTGGGCGCTCCACTCGGCGCGCCGCCGCCGTGGTGACCGGTCCGGCGGGGGTGCGCTGCTGCCGGACCGGACGGACGGAGGCGGCCGCAGGTCAGCCGTTGCGCTTCCGGTGGACATCGTTGACGGTGGCCGCCAGGTCGCTCAGGTCGGGGCGTACGGCGTGCGCGATCGAGGGGTCGCCGCTCGCGTCGAGACGGTTGATCCACACGCGGGTGATGTCGAGTTCACCGGCCGGAACCATGTCGTGGAAGTAGCTCTGCGCCACGTGCACCCAGCGGTCACGGGTGACGCCGAGGGACTTCTCGAAGTGCTCGAAGTGGTGGTGGGCCGGCTTGTAGGCGCCGGCGTCCTCGGCGGTGACGACCGCGTCGAACTGGACCTGCAGGCGGCGCTGGGTCTCGCCGATGACGACACGGTCGCAATTGGTGAGCAGGGCGAGGTTCCAGCCGGACTCCCGCAGCTCGCGCAGGGCCTGTCGCACCTCGGGGAAGACCGGCCAGAACGGGATGCCGGCCGTCAGGACGCGGGCGTCGTCCTCCAGCAGATCGATCTTCGCCTCGGCGGCCGTGCGCTTCAGGGCCTCCGTCAGGACGTCGCTGTAGCGCATGGAGGGGTGCTCGCGCTGCACCCGCGGCTCATGGCGGTTGTAGACGTCCAGCAACTCCCAGCCCTTACCTGGCGCAACCAGTTCGATGCCGGTGGCGATGCCGTGGCGCCAGTCCACGAGGGTGCCGAAACAGTCGAAGGTGACCCAACGCTTCTCGCTCATCGACCTTTCTCCTGGTCTCGGAAGGAGCCGGGGACGGCGTCCGTGGCATGGCCACGAGCCACCGGCAGTGCTGGCAGTGCCGGCAGTTGGATTGTCCGCGATTCCGGGCCCGGGCGCTTTTCGTCGGCTGCCCAGTGCTGCGCCGGTGCTTGCCTCGCGGGCAGGGAGGAACAGCACGAGCGGGACGAGCGGCAGGCACACCGGTTCGAGCGGGGCACGGACGGGCCCAAGGTCGCCGTCATCGGCGTACACGGCTCCGACTCCTCGATGCGGGCCGCCGCGTATGCCGCCGGTCTCGCCCGACGGCGGGGCGCACTGCTCGCGGTGGTGTACGTGCAGCCGTCGCTGACGACGGGGGCGGTGCTGCGCGCGCCGGTGGCCGAGACGCCCCACGAGAGCGCCGAGCACCTCGTGCAGCAGATCCGGGAGGCAGCCGAACGGGTGAAGGGGATCGGCGAGATCCGCCGGGAGTTCCCCACGCTCCGCGGCGCCCCTACAACGGCCTGACGAGGGCCGACGGCGAGCTGGAGACGGACGCGGTGGTGGTGGGCGCCTCCGAGCAGGCCGGCCGTCGGATCATCGGCTCGGTCGCGGTCCGCCCGGTGAAAGCGGGACGATGGTCGGTGACGGTGGTGCCGTTGGCAGGGCCTGGACCAGTGGGCCGGACCGGCGGCCGCTCCCGCCGCGGTCCGGCCGCGTGCGTGGCGGTCCTCCGTCCCCGGCGGCGCTGAGCCCGCATCATCCGCCGTCAGCCGTTGCCGTGGGCGAAGAGGTGAGGCAGATGGCCGGACTCCGGATGGGCGAGGGCATTCTCCGCCGTAAACCCATCGAGCACATCGAGGAGACGGAAGCCGGTGAGGGGCCTCGGCTGGAGCGGACGCTGGGGCTGTGGCAACTGACCGCGATCGGTGTGGGCGGCATCATCGGCGCGGGTATTTTCACCCTCGCCGGCACGGTGGCCAACGGCACGGCGGGGCCCGCGGTGCTGGTGTCCTTCCTCATCGCGGGCCTGGCCAGTGCGGCGGCGGCCCTGTCGTACGCCGAGTTCGCGAGCCTGATCCCGAAGGCGGGTTCGGCCTACACCTACGGCTACGCGGTGCTCGGCGAGTTCGCCGGCTGGTTCATCGGCTGGGACCTGCTCCTGGAGTACACGGCGATCGTGGCGGTGGTCGCGATCGGCATCTCCGGCTACTTCAGCTTCCTGATCGAGGACATGGGCGCGCAGCTGCCCGCCTGGATGCTGGGCGCGCCCGGCACCGGTGCCGGGCACAAGGTGGATCTGTTCGCTGCGCTCCTGTGCCTGCTCATCGCCTGGCTGCTGACCCTCGGCATCCGCAGCGCGGCCCGCTTCGAGACGATCGTGGTGGGGTTGAAGGTGCTGGTCGTGCTGGTGGTGATCGCGGTCGGTGTCTTCCACATCAACACCGCCAACTACCACCCGTTCTTCCCCTACGGGATCAGCGGGGCGTTCACGGGTGCGGCGACCGTGTTCTTCGCGGTCTTCGGCTACGACGCGATGTCTACGGCGGCCGAGGAGTCCAAGGACGCGCGGCGGCACATGCCGAAGGCGATCATCTACTCGCTGGCGATCGCGATGGTGCTGTACGTGGCAGCCTGTCTGGTGCTGACCGGTATGCAGAACTACAAGGACATCGACAAGGAGAGCGGCTTCTCGACCGCCTTCCAGTCGGTGGGGCTCGACCGGCTGGCGGACGTGATCGCGGTGGGCGCGATCGTCGGCATCCTCACCGTGATGTTCACGTTCATGCTGGGTGTGACCCGGGTGTGGTTCTCCATGTCACGGGACGGGCTGCTGCCCAAGTGGTTCGCGAAGACGCACCCCACGCGGCACGTGCCGACGCGCGTGACGTGGATCGTCGGGGTGGCGTCGGCCGCCATCGCCGGCTTCCTGCCGATCGCTGAGGCGGCCGAACTGACCAACATCGGCATCCTGCTGGCGTTCGTGGTGGTGTGCACGGCGGTGATCGTGCTGCGCTACCGGCAGCCGGACCTGCCGCGCGGCTTCCGTACCCCGTGGATGCCGTTCGTGCCGGCGCTGGGTGTGGTCTTCTCGATCTGGCTGATCACGTTCCTGCAGTGGCAGACCTGGGTGCGGTTCGTCATCTGGTTCCTGGTCGGGTGCGTGATCTATTTCTCGTACTCGTACAAGCGCTCGGAGCTGGCCAAGCGCCAGGTGCGTATCGAGCCGTGATCAACGGGTGGCCCGGACGAGGTCTTCGATCCGGATGGTGATCGCCGGGGACACCGGGATACCGGTGGACGTCTGCGGGGCCGCCGAGCTGCGGGACCGCGTGGTGTCCCGGACGCACGACACCGGGCACCTGATGACCCCGGTGCTGCCGCGCGCCCGGCTCGACGACGTGCGTCCGCCGCGGGTCGCCGAGCGGCTGATCGGCGACCCGGCGGGGACCTGACCGCCGCTTCGGGGCCTTGGGCTTTCGGGCCTCAGGAAGGCGGCCGGAGGTAGTTGAGGACGAGGCGGGTGAGTTCCTCGGTGAACTGGTCCCTCGGGATGGGCGGGCGGTCGAGCAGGTAGCGGACGGTGAGGTGTTCGACCGTGCGGACCAGCATCCATACGGCCGTGTCGAGGGGGGTGTCGGGGCGCAGGCCCCGGCCCTGGGTCGTCAGGTAGGCGAGGACCAGTTCGCCGATGCGCTGCTCGAAGGTGCGCAGGGTGCGTCCGTCGTCGAGGCGGGGGCCGTCCTCGACGGCGGCGCGCAGCAGCGGTGGTTCGACGTCGAGTCCGTCGAGCAGCGCCGCGACGGTGGCCCGGACGATCACGGGTGCGGGTTGTGCGAACTGGCCGGACATCCGGGTGGTGACGTGCGAGACGAGGGTGTCGCTGTAGCGTTCCAGTACCGCCAGGACGATGGCGTCCTTGTGGGGGAAGTACTGGTACAGCGAGCCGGGGCTGATGCCCGCCGTGGCCGCGATCCTGCTGGTGGACGCGCCCGCGTAGCCGTACTCGGCCAGGACCTGCCGGCCGGCCCCGATGATGTTCTCCACCATCGCCCGGGACCGCTCCTGCCGCGGCGTCCTGCGCGGCGAAACGCGAGGGGTGGTGGTGCGCCGCGTGTCCCGGGAAGACGGTGACATGGGCGTCAGAACGCGAATTGAACGCGAGTAACCGTTGCGGTCAACATCGAGGCATGGTCGCACACGAGCTGCCGCAGCGTGACACCTCTGCCGGGGCGGGGGACGTGGTGCCGCCACCGCCCACTCCCCCGTCCCCCGCCCCGGCAGAGGTGTCACGCTGCGGCAGCTCGTGTGCGACCATGCCTCGATGTTGACCGCAACGGTTA
>NZ_LIQT01000403.1 GCF_001418415.1 Streptomyces hirsutus | reverse complement strand
CTACGACCCGGGCGCGCCCGGCGGCTGCACGATCGTCGAAGTGCGCCCCGACGGCAGCGTCGCCGAGTGGGTCGGCATCGCCGGCACAGCCGACAACTGCGCGGGCGGCAGCACCCCCTGGGGCACCTGGCTCACCTGCGAGGAGAATTCCGACCGGGCCGGCGAGAACGGCATGACCAAGGACCACGGCTACGTCTTCGAGGTCGACCCCGCCGACCGTCGCGCCAACCGCGACCCCAAGCCCCTGAAGTTCTTCGGCCGGTACGACCACGAGGCCGTCGTCATCGACCCCCAACGCGGCCACGCCTACCTCACCGAGGACGCGGACGAACCCAACGGCCTGTTCTTCCGCTGGACCCCGCCGAAGGACTTCCGCCACGGCCCCGGCAGGTTCCGCACCCTCGCCGACGACGCGGGCGTCCTCCAGGCGCCCAAGTGCTTCGACTCCGGCGGCCGGTTCGTCGACGACCTCTCCCGCGCCACCCGGACCGGCACGGTGTACGGCGTCGACTGGGTGGACGTGCCCGACCGCGACGCGCGGACCGTCTCCGTGCGCGAGCAGTTCGGGGCCGGTGAGATCACCCGTGCCCGCAAACTGGAGGGCATGTGGTGGGGTGACGGCGGGGCGTACTTCGTCTCCTCGTACGCCCGTGAGGAGAGCCCCGTCCAGCACGACGGCCAGGTCTGGTTCTACGACCCCCGGCGCCGCACCCTCACCCTCAAGGTCCTGCTCGGCGTCAACCGGAACCCGGCCGAGGACGGCGCCTTCGACGGCCCGGACAACATCACCGTCTCCCCGTACGGCGGACTGGTCATCGCCGAGGACGGCGAGGGCGTGCAGCACCTGTTCGGCGCCACCGACAGCGGACGCACCTACCCCATCGCCCGCAACGACCTGAACATCGGCACCGAGGAGGAGCCGGAGTTCAGCGAGTTCACCGGCGTCACCTTCTCGCCCGACGGGAAGACCCTGTACGCCAACATCCAGGAACCGGGCATCATGCTCGCCGTCACGGGCCCCTGGAAGCGCCAGAAGCGCCGCTGAATCCTCTGCCCGCGGTTCCCCGCACGGTGGCGGGTGACCGCGGGCTTGCTCGGGCAGTCTCTGACATCTAACATTTCAGTTGTGGAAACCATGCGACCCGTACCGCGCACCCTGCTCAGGGACCGTGCCCATGCGGCGATCCGGGACGCCATCGTGGCCGGGGAGATCGCACCCGGCGCGGTGGTGCGGGACGCGGAGATCGCCGAGCGGCTCGGGCTGTCCCGGGCGCCGGTGCGCGAGGCGTTCGCGCGGCTGGTCGACGAAGGGCTGCTGGAGAGCAAGCCGCAGAGCTACACGCGGGTGACCCCGCTGATCGCCCGCGACGTACGGGACGCGGCGGCCGTCGTCGGCGCCATGCACGAACTGGTCACGCGCACCGCCGTACCGCGGCTGCGGGAACCCGACGTGGAACTGATGCGCACCGCGAACGAGCGGTTCGACGCCGCCGTACGGGTCGGGGACGTGGACGGCGCGCTGCGCGCCGACGACGAGCTGCACGACGTCCTCGTCCGGGTGAGCGGCAACCGTGCCGCCGCCGCGACCGCCGCCCGCTACACCCCGCTCATCCGCCGGCTGGAGCGGCAGCGCTTCGGCGAGGGCGGCGCCTGCCGTTCCGCCGGACTGCACGACCGGCTGATCGAGGCCTGCGCGGCCGGAGACCCGGACGAGGCGGTCCGGGTCACCGCGGAGATCTGGCGGGGCCTGGAGAAGCTCGCCGACGTTCCCGAGGCCCCCTGACGGCCCGGGGCTCCCTGACGGAAGGATCGCCCATGTCCCTCTCTTCCTACGAGCGTTACCCGCTGCTCTTCGGACCCTCGCCCGTGCATCCGCTGGAGCGGCTCACCGCGCACCTCGGCGGTGCCGCCCTGTGGGCCAAGCGCGAGGACTGCAACTCCGGTGTGGCCTACGGCGGGAACAAGACCCGCAAACTGGAGTACCTGGTCGCCGACGCCCTCGCCCGGGGCTGCGACACCCTCGTCTCCATCGGCGGCGTGCAGTCCAACCACACCCGCCAGGTCGCCGCCGTCGCCGCCCGCGCCGGACTCAAGTGCGTACTGGTGCAGGAGAGCTGGGTGGAGTGGCCGGACGCCGTCTACGACAAGGTCGGCAACATCCTGATCAGCCGGCTGGCCGGCGCCGACGTGCGCCTGGTGCGGGCCGGGTTCGGGATCGGCTTCAAGGAGAGCTGGGAGCAGGCGCTGAGGGAGGTCGAGGAGTCGGGCGGCAAGCCGTACGCCATCCCGGCCGGCGCCTCCGACCACCCGCTCGGCGGACTGGGCTTCGCCAACTGGGCCCATGAGGTCGCCGAGCAGGAGGAGGAGCTGGGCGTCTTCTTCGACACCGTGATCGTGTGCTCGGTCACCGGGTCCACCCAGGCCGGGATGGTGGCCGGATTCCGGGCGCTTCAGGAGGCGGGCGGGCGGACCCGGCGGGTGATCGGGATCGACGCGTCGGCGGCGCCCGTCCGCACCCGCGAACAGATCGCGCGGATCGCGCAGAACACCGGCCGGCTCATCGGCGTACGCCAGGACCTGACCGTCCAGGACGTGGAGCTGGACGACCGGTACCACGCGGGCACTTACGGAATCCCCGACGACACCACGCTGGACGCGATGCGGCTCGCCGCCCGCACCGAGGGGATGGTCACCGACCCCGTCTACGAGGGGAAGTCGATGGCCGGGCTGATCGACCTGGTGTCCCGCGGCGAGATCGGCCGCGAGTCCACCGTGCTGTACGCCCACCTGGGCGGCCAGCCGGCGCTGAACGCGTACAGCGCGCTGTTCTGATCGGCCGGTGAGCGTCCGGGTCCGAGCGGGCGCCCCGGTGGCCGGGGACGCCGCCGTGCCGTATCGCGGTCCCCGAGCCGTCGGTGCCGAACCCGTCGGGCCTCGGCGCGGGGAACAATGTCCGGACGGGCGGGGCCGCGCCTCCCCGGCCGGGAGGCGCGGCCCCGCCCGATGGTGTCCCGCCGGGTGGTGTAACCGATCAATGGACCGGAACTCGCAGGTCGCGTCAGGTACAGGCGCCGACGGGGGCATCCCCGCCGCCCGCCCGGACGCCCGGCGGGCCGCGCCCGCCGGAGAGATCGGCGCGAGCCGAGGACCGGAACGTGACGCACGTGATCGCTCACACACCACCCGGCCGGGACACGCCCCCCCCGCCCGGTGGGAGCCGGCGGCCTCGCGTGCGGAGGCGGTCACCGCGGCGGCGGCAGTCGCAGCCTCTCGGCGCCGGTGTAGACGTTCATCGAGCGGCCGCGCAGGAAGCCGATCAGGGTCAGCCCGCTCTCCGCGGCGAGGTCCACCGCCAGTGACGAAGGGGCGGAGACAGCCGCCAGCATCGGAATCCCGGCCATCACGGCCTTCTGCACCAGCTCGAACGAGGCTCGGCCACTGACCATGAGGACCGTCTCGCGCAGCGGAAGCAGACCCGACCGGAGAGCGTGCCCGACGGTCTTGTCCACGGCGTTGTGCCGGCCCACGTCCTCACGGAGGCACAGCAGATCGCCCCCGGCCGTGAAGAGGCCGGCGGCGTGCAGGCCGCCGGTGGCGTCGAACACGCGCTGGGCCGCCCGCAGCCGGTCGGGCAGGAGGGCCAGCGTCTCCGGTTCGACGCGCAGCGCGTCCTCGGCCACGGTCCAGGCGGCCGTGGTACGTACGGCGTCCAGGCTGGCCTTGCCGCACAAGCCGCACGAGGAGGTGGTGTAGAAGTTCCGCTCCAGCGAGGCGTCGGGGGCCGCGACGTCCGGCGCCAGACCGATGTCCACCACGTTGTAGCTGTTGCCGCCGTCCGCCGTGGCCCCGGCACAGTAGCGGATCGTGCCGACGTCGCCGGCGGCGTGGACCACCCCCTCACTCACCAGGAATCCGGCTGCGAGATCGAAGTCGTCACCGGGGGTGCGCATGGTCACGGTGAGCGGCCGGCCACCCACGCGGATCTCCATCGGCTCTTCGGCCGCGAGGACGTCCGGGCGGTGCTCGGCCACCCCGTCCCGCAGGCGCAGTACCCGTCGGCGGGCGGTCACTCGGCCCATGGCCGCGTCCCTTCTCTGTTCGGAGGCCACCCGGCGCGGTGCCGGGCGGAGGCCGCCCCGCGGCGGGGCGACGCGCCGGGGTTCACGCTCTCTCGTCCCGACGTGGTCTCAGGCGCACGATGACGGATTTGGAGGTGGGGGTGTTGCTGATGTCGGCCGTACTGTCCAGAGGGACGAGGACGTTGGTCTCGGGGAAGTAGGCGGCGCAGCAACCACGGGCGGTGGGGTAGGCCACGACGCGGAAGTCCGGCGCGACGCGGGTCTCACCGTCGCCGTACTCGCCCACGAGGTCGACGCGGTCGGCGTCGTCCAGTCCGAGCGCCGCCAGGTCGTCGGGGTGGACGAGAACGACCCGCCGGCCGCCCCGGATGCCGCGGTAGCGGTCGTCCAGGCCGTAGATCGTGGTGTTGTACTGGTCGTGGGAGCGCACCGTCTGCAGGATCAGCCGTCCCTCCGGTACCCGCAGACCCTCGAGGCGGTTGACGGTGAAGTTGGCCTTCCCCGTGGCGGTGGGGAAGCTGCGCTCGTCGCGCGGGCCGTGCGGCAGGACGAAGCCGCCGGGGCGGCGGACCCGCCGGTCGAAGTCCCCGAAGCCGGGGACGACGCGTGCGATGCGGTCGCGGATCAGCGTGTAGTCGTCGGCCAGTTCACGCCACGGCACCTGCGGGCCCCCCGCCCGGCCGGCCAGTGCCCGCTCGGCGAGGCCGCAGACGATCGCGACCTCCGAGCGCAGGTGGGGCGAGGCCGGCGGCAGGGTGCCGGTGGAGGCGTGCACGGCGCTCATCGAGTCCTCGACCGTGACGAACTGCGGTCCGGCGGCCTGCATGTCCACCTCGGTGCGCCCCAGGGTGGGCAGGATCAGGGCCCGGCGGCCGGTGACGGTGTGGGAGCGGTTGAGCTTGGTCGACACCTGCACGGTCAGGGCGGTGCGGCGCAGCGCCGCCTCGGTGGCGGCGGTGTCGGGAGTGGCGGAGGCGAAGTTGCCGCCCAGGGCGAAGAACACCTTGACCCTGCCGTCGCGCATGGCCCGGATGGTGTCGACCACGTCGTACCCGTGGGCACGGGGCGGGGCGAAGCCGAACTCCTTCTCCAGGGCGTCCAGGAACTCCTCCGAGGGCTTCTCGTAGATGCCCATGGTGCGGTCGCCCTGCACGTTGGAGTGGCCGCGCACCGGGCAGACGCCCGCGCCGGGGCGGCCGATGTTGCCGCGCAGCAGCAGGAAGTTGACGATCTCGCGGATCATGGGCACGGAGTGCTTGTGCTGGGTCAGGCCCATCGCCCAGCACACCACGATCCGCTCGGACCCCAGGACCATCCGGTGGATGCGTTCGATCTGCTCCCGTTCCAGCCCGGTGGCCTCCAGGACGTCCGGCCAGTCGGTGGCGCGCACGTCGGCGCTGAAGTCGGCGAAACCGTGCGTGTGTTCGGTGATGAAGGAGTGGTCCAGCACGGTGCCGGGCGTCTCCTCCTCGGCCTGGAGCAGCAGCCGGTTCAGGGCCCGGAACAGGGCCAGATCGCCCCCGAGGCGGATCTGCGCGAACTCGTCGGTCAGCTGGGTGCCGCGGCCGATGACGCCGGAAGGTTTCTGCGGGTTCTTGAACCGCAGAAGACCGGCCTCCGGCAGCGGGTTGACCGTCACGATGCGTGCCCCCGCCCGCTTGGCCCGTTCCAGGGCCGAGAGCATGCGGGGGTGGTTGGTGCCCGGGTTCTGGCCCACGACGAAGAGGAGGTCGGAGGCGTGCAGGTCCTCCAGCGACACGCTGCCCTTGCCGATCCCGATGGTCTCCGTCAGAGCGGCTCCGGACGACTCGTGGCACAGGTTCGAGCAGTCCGGCAGGTTGTTGGTGCCCAGCGCCCGTACCAGGAGCTGGTAGACGAACGCCGCCTCGTTGCCGGTGCGGCCCGAGGTGTAGAAGGACGCCTCGTCCGGGGAGTCCAGTTCGGCCAGTTCCCCGGCGACGATGTCGAACGTCTCCTCCCACGACACGGGCCGGTAGTGCTCCGCTCCGGGCGCCAGGTACATCGGGTGGGTGAGCCGCCCCTGCTGGCCCAGCCAGTAGTCGCTGCGCTCGGCCAGCTCCGCCACGGAGTGCGCGGCGAAGAAGTCGGGCGTGACCCGGCGCAGCGTGGCCTCCTCGGCCACCGCCTTGGCGCCGTTCTCGCAGAACTCCGCCGCATGACGGCTGTCTCCTTCCGGCCAGGCGCAGCCGGGGCAGTCGAACCCGTCCTTCTGGTTGACCTTCAGCAGTGTCAACAGGGTGCGGCGCGCGCCCATCTGACGCCCACTGTGACGCAGTGACTGCACCACCCCGGGGATTCCCGCCGCATAGGTCTGGGGCGGGCCGACGCTCAGACCACTGTCGTCGACATCGTGCTCGGGCGGCCGAACGGCCATGGGACATCTCCTTCGAAGGACTGTTTCAGTGGCCGCGGTCCAGCCAGGTCTGCAGGTGGGGCCGTTCCTCGCCGATGGTGGTGTCCTCGCCGTGCCCGGTGTGCACCGTGGTGTCGCCGGGAAGACCGAGCAGGCGGTCGCGGACCGAGGCGATGATCGTGGGGAAGTCGGAGAACGACCGGCCGGTCGCCCCCGGGCCTCCCCGGAAGAGGGTGTCTCCTGAGAAGAGGGCCCCCAGTTCCGGCGCGTGCACGCAGACGGCGCCGGGCGTGTGCCCGGGTGTGTGGAGAATCCGCAGTTCGGTGCCGGCGACGGTGAGGACCTGATCGTCGGCGAGGTCGGCGTCGGGCAGGCGCCCCGGATGGGTCAGCTGCCACAGACGGAAGTCGGCCGGGTGGAGGAGGACGGGTGCGCCGGTCAGTTCGGCGAGTGCCGGGGCGGCGTTGACGTGGTCGTCGTGGGCGTGGGTGCACACGATGGCGCGCACCGTACGGTTTTCGACCTTCGCGGCGATGCCCTCGGCGTCGTGCGCGGGGTCGATCACCACGACCTCGTGGTCGTCGCCCACGATCCAGACGTTGTTGTCGACCTCCCAGGTGCCGCCGTCCAGCGAGAACGTGCCGGAGGTGACCAGGTGGTCGATGCCCGTCCGCACGGTCGTCACAGGACCACCACCGAGCGCAGCACCTCGCCGTGGTGCATCTTGGCGAAGGCCTCCTCCACCTGGTCCAGGGCGATGGTCTCGGACACGAACGCGTCCAGGTCGAGCCGGCCCTGCAGGTACAGGTCGATGAGCATCGGGAAGTCCCGGGAGGGCAGACAGTCGCCGTACCAGCTCGACTTCAGGGCCCCACCGCGGCCGAAGACGTCCGGCAGCGGCAGCTTCAGCTCCATCTTCGGGGTGGGCACGCCGACCAGGACGACCGTGCCGGCCAGGTCGCGGGCGTAGAAGGCCTGGGCGTAGGTCTCCGGGCGGCCGACGGCGTCGATGACGACGTCCGCACCGTGCCCTCCGGTCAGCTCCCGGACGCGCTCGACCACGTCGGTCTCACGGCCGTTGACGGTGTGGGTGGCACCGAGGGCGCGGGCCTGCGCCAGCTTCCGGTCCTCCAGGTCCACCGCGATGATCTGCGAGGCGCCGGCCAGCCGGGCGCCGGCGATCGCCGCGTTGCCGACGCCGCCGCAGCCGATGACCGCGACCGAGTCGCCGCGGGTGACGTTGCCGGTGTTGATCGCCGCACCCAGCCCGGCCATCACGCCGCAGCCCAGCAGCCCGGCGGCGGCCGGGGCGGCGGCCGGGTCGACCTTGGTGCACTGCCCGGCCGCCACCAGGGTCTTCTCGGCGAACGCGCCGATTCCCAGGGCGGGGGAGAGCGGGGTGCCGTCCGCGAGAGTCATCGGCTGAACGGCGTTGTGGGTGTCGAAGCAGTACCAGGGGCGGCCGCGCCGGCAGGCCCGGCACGTGCCGCACACCGCACGCCAGTTGAGGACGACGAAGTCGCCGGGGGCGACGTCGGTGACGCCCTCGCCGACGGATTCCACGACACCGGCCGCCTCGTGGCCGAGGAGGAAGGGGAACTCGTCGCTGATCCCGCCCTGCCGGTAGTGCAGGTCGGTGTGGCACACGCCGCAGGCCTGCACCTTCACCACGGCCTCGCCCGGGCCGGGGTCGGGGATGACGATCGTCTCGACGCTCACCGGCTTGTCCACGCCGAGGGCGACGACGCCGCGTACTTCCTGTGTCATGTCCTGGGTCCTTTCGCTGGGAGGGGGGCCGGGACCCGGCCCGGTTCTTCGGGGCACCGCACGGGGCGGCGCCGCGGCTCACCTGCCGGGAGTCCCGACCTCCGTGCCGGACAGCAGGCGGCCCGCGCCCGGCACCAGCGGCGGCAGACCGAGTTCGGTGAGGATGCGGAAGGCTGTGGCGGTCGCCGCCGACAGCACCGGCAGTCCCAGCTCGTCCTCGACCGGCTGGACCGCCGCCAGTGACGGCATCTGGACACAGGCCGACAGGACCACGGCGTCCGCGTCGCCGAGCTTCAGCCGCTTGTAGTGCTCGCGCAGGTCCTGCGGGTCGAGCCGGGCGACCGCCAGGTTGTCGGCCACCTCCAGGCTGAGCGCGTCCACGACCTCGACGCCCGCGTCCTCGATGTACTCGGCGACCAGGCGCGTGAGCGGCTTCATGTACGGCGTGACGATGGCGACCTTCTTCGCGCCCAGCGCCGCGATGCCGTCCAGCAGGGCGCCCGCGCTGGACACCACCGGAACCTGCGCCCCCTGCTCGCGCAGCACGGCGGTGATCTCGTCCTCGGCGGTGCAGTGGTGGCCCGGACCCTGCGCCATGATGGCGACCAGGCAGGCGGTGGCCACGACGTCCGGGCGGGCGTCGGCCAGCTCCAGAGCGGCGCGCTCGGTCTGGGCGTTCATCGCCCGCAGCTCCTCCGGCGTCACGTGCTTCATCCGCATCCGGCTGCTGTGGAAGACGAAGCGGTGCTCGGGCTCGGCGGCCTCGCGGGCCCGCAGCAGGCGCGGCAGCTCGGTCTCCATGGTGAGGTTCGAGCTGGGAACGATGAGGCCGATGTGGTGGTCTGTCACGGTTTCCTCCGTGGCTCGGGGCGTGCCCGGGGGACGCCCGGCGCCGCGAGCACCCGTGGAGCGGGGCACGGCACCGGAGCGTTTTCCGGGTGGGGGAGTGGTAGGAAAGCGGTGGGAAGGCCGGCGGACCCGCCGGCCTTCCCACCGCTT
>NZ_LIQT01000402.1 GCF_001418415.1 Streptomyces hirsutus | reverse complement strand
CCGATGAGGAGGTGCTGCGGCGGGTGGGCGCACATCTGGGCACGCTGGCCTGTCGTGACCTGAAGACGCGCTGCCACGACGGCCTCGGGCACGACGCGAAGACGTGGGCCGCGCGCAAGCGGGAGCTGACGCCGTTGTCGTCGGCCCGCTGGGCGGGTGCGATCACCAGGGCGACGCATGAGCAGTGGGCGCTGGCCCGCCGCGGCGCGCTCGCCCACCTCCAGAACCTTCAGGCGGGGGTCCACACCCTGCGGCACCGGCTGGCACTGCCGCTCGGCGCGAAGGGTTCGAAGAGGGCGCCGGGCGGGTATCGCAGTCGGCGGGAGTGGCATGCCAAGGCCCGCCGCCTGCAGGTGCTGGAGGACCGGCTGGCACGGGAACGCGCCGCCTGGCAGGCCGGAACCGTACACGTGGTGCGCGGCGGCAAACGCCTGGCCCGGATGCGGCACCATCTGCCCGCCGCACGGCTCACCGAGACCCAGTGGCGCGAACGCTGGCAAGCCGCACGCTGGTTTCTGCAGGCGGACGGGGAGTCGGGGAAACGGTTCGGGAACGAGACGATCCGCGTCAGCCCGGACGGTGAGGTCAGCATCAGACTCCCCGCCCCGCTCAAGCAGTGGGCAAATGCCCCGCACGGCCGGTACGTGCTCACCGGCCGGGTGGCATTCGCGCACCGGGGGCCGGAGTGGGCCGACCGGGTGGCGGCGAACCGGGCGATCGCCTACCGCATCCACCACGACCCGGCCCGGGGCCGCTGGTATGTGACCGCCTCCTGGCAGAAACCCATCACGCGCACGATTCCCCTGGCGGCGGCGCTGGCCGACGGCGTGATCGGGGTCGACACCAACGCCGACCACCTGGCCGCCTGGCGCCTGGACGTGCACGGCAACCCGACCGGCAGCCCGCGCCGCTTCTCCTACGACCTGACCGGACCCGCCGAGCACCGGGACGCCCAGGTCCGCCATGCCCTGACCCGGCTCCTGCACTGGGCCCGCACCTGCGGGGTGCGGGCGATCGCCGTGGAGGACCTGGACTTCACCGCGGAGAAGACCCGCGAGAAACACGGCCGCAGGAAGCGGTTTAGGCGGCTGGTCTCCGGCCTGCCCACCGGCCGGCTCCGCGCCCGCCTCGTCTCGATGGCCGACGCGATGGGCCTCACCGTCATCGCCGTGGACCCGGCCTACACCTCGAAGTGGGGCGCCCAGCACTGGCAGAAGCCGCTGACCAGCACCACCCGCAAGACCACCCGCCACGACGCAGCCGCCGTGGCGATCGCACGACGCGCCCAGGGGTATCCGGTCCGGCGTCGGACGGCACCGCCCCGCACCCACCAGAGTGATGGATGCGGGCATCGGACCGTCCAGGCCGGACCGGATGCCCCCGGGCGTGAGGGACCCCGCCGCCGCGTTCCCGGAGCACGGACCCGATCCGTGCCGCCGGACGCGGAGCGAACGCGGGCGACCAGGACACCCAGCACCGTTCGGGGCGTCCGCAGTGAGCGGGAATGGGTCCAGGACTCACTCCTGCTCACTGACTAGGAACGGTGCTGGGATCGCTATGAACAACGCCGAGTCCTCGACCGTCTCCTGCGGCCTCGCCTGGTTCAAGAGCAGCTACAGCGGAACCGAGGGCGGCGACTGCGTAGAGGTCGCGGCTGCCACGGCCGCGGTGCACGTCCGGGACTCCAAAACCACCGCCGGGCCCGTCCTCACGGTGTCGCGTGACGCGTGGACGGGGTTCGTCGGATCGTCGGCCTTGCCGGAGCGGAGCGTCTGACACACGCACAGCTGTGAGAGCCCCGCCGGCCCCTTCAGGCCGGCGGGGCTCTCACGTGCGCGGGATACCCGATCAGCTTCAGGCGTCGCCCGGAGGGCCGGTGTCACCGGGCCCCCGGCCGACTGCGCGCAGGCATCGGGCGAACTCCATGCAGACGACCCGCATTTCCATCTTGCGGTGGACACGATGCAGCGGACGCGGATGCGGCGACGGCTGTCGCCCCACTCAGACATCATAGACAAGTGNNCACTTGTCTATGATGTCTGAGGATGGGGGTACCCGGTGGAGACGACTGCGAACGTGCTGGTGGGGCTGGTGGCCGCGCTGCACGCATATTTCCTGGTTCTGGAGATGTTCCTGTGGGAGAGGAGGCCGGGCCGCAAACTCTCCGGCTTTGATGCGGCCATGGCCCGCGCCACTGCCCCGCTCGCCGCGAACCAGGGCCTCTACAACGGGTTCCTGGCCGCCGGGCTGATCTGGGCGCTGATCGCAGATGATCCGACCGGGTTCCGGGTCCAGGTCTTCTTCCTCATCTGCGTGCTCATCGCCGGGCTGTACGGCGGACTCACCACCAACCGACAGATCCTCATGGCCCAGGCAGCACCCGGGGCCCTGGCCCTCACCGCCGTTCTGCTTGCCCGGTGACCGCCGGACAAGCGGATCCCCGCACGACACGGACGCGGGCCAAGCTGGGCCGGGCACTGCTCGAGGAGTGCGCCCACCACCCGTTGGCGGAGGTCAGCGTCGCCGCCCTGGTGCGCCGGGCGGGAGTCGGCCGCGCCACCTTCTACCTCCACTACGCCGACCTGGAGGCGCTCGCCGTCGACGTGTGCGCCGATATCGTCCGCGAAGCCGTGGACGCCCTGCACGCATGGCGCGGCACACCCGACCCCGAGACCCCTCCGCCCGCCCTGTTCGCCTTCTTCGACCGTCTCGCCCCGCACGCCGGGCTCTACCGGGAACTGCTGCGCCCGGGCGGCAGCGGCCCTCTCGGCCATGTACTCCACCAGGATCTGCGCGCCCGTAGCCACACCGAGCGCTCCCTGGCCGGTGCTCCGGAGCCGGACCTGGTCGCCTCGGCCGTGGCCGCGACCTTCGCCGGAGTTCTCGCCGACTGGCTGCACGGCTTCATCGAGGCCACACCCACCGAGATCGCGCAGCGGGTCTGGCGTCTGCTCATCAACCTGCACCGCACCCCCCTGCCCTGACCGGCCGCCTGCCCGCCAGCCTTCCTTCGCGGTGTTCACCCGCCATCGGCGAGTCACCCTGGACGGCCGCCCGCGGACGTCCCACGCGCACATCGCCCGTGTGACCCGTGTGCTGGGGCTACTCGTCGACACCGTACGCCGTCGGCGGGGCCAGTGCGGTCGGTGTCCTTGATGAGGTCGATGAGAGACCCGGGGCGGTGTCCCCTCCGGCTCTGCCGGGCTCACCGGGTCACCGGGCCGTCGGGGCCTTCCCGGTCGGCGAGGGCAGGAAGGGGTGGCCGACGGCGGGTCCGGCGTTCGACCGGTGCTCGGAGGCGGGCAGCGGGATGGTCGGTGCCGTGCCGTCGTCCAGGAGCGTGAGCGGGTGGCCGCTGTGGCTGTCCGCCCACCCTCCGGCCCACTCGATCTCCTCCGCGGTCACAATGCCGTAGAAGCCCGGGTCGCCCTCCGCCCAGGGCGCGTCCGGCGCCTCGCCCTCGTCGACCGCCTTCTGCGCCAGCTCCCGTACGACAGGGTCGGCGCGGCCGACGAGCGCTTCGGGCGGCAGTACCGGCGTCAGGCCGACGGCGGCGACCCGCTCCCGGAGCTGCGCCGCCGCCTGTTCCAGGGTCAGACCGGCATCGGTGAGCAGGGCGGAGAGGCCCTCCCGCAAACCAGCGAGATCCGGACGCCGGAGCGGTTCGGCGACGATCACCCGCCCCAGCAGCGGCAGAAAGGCCGGATCGACGCCTTCCCACATCGGGGGCACCATCAACGGCATGTAGGGATACGGCGCCCGGCCCGTCAGCGCGAAGAAGAGGGTGGCGCCGAAGGCGTACACGTCGGCGGGCGCCCCGACGTGCTTGGAGTCCCGCAACTGCTCGACGGGCATGTAGGGGCGCGTGCCCAGGCGGTCGCCGGTCCGGGTGAGCGCCTGACTGGACTGGCGCTCGACCACGACCGCCAGGCCGAAGTCCAGCACCACCGGCCCGTCCGGGCCCAGCACGACGTTGCTCGGCTTGAGGTCGCGGTGCAGCAGCCTCGTACCGTGGATGGCGGCCAACGCGTCCACGAGGGCCAGCCCGAGCGCCGCGCACGGCCCGACGGGAAGGGGGCCGGACTCCGTCACCATGGTCTGCAGCGACGGTCCGGCGATGTAGTCCATGGCGAACCACGGCTCACCCGCCTCCGGGTCCGCCGCGCGCAGCGCCGGAACCCGGTCGCTGGCCACCGCGCGGACGGCGTCGATCTCCCGCGCGAACCGCTCGCGGGCCTGCGACTGGTCCAGCAGGTTCGGCTGGATCATCTTCACCACGACGAGCCGCGACGGATCGGCCGCCTCGCCACGGCCGTGATCATGGTCGGGTTCGACCAGCCGGTAGGCCGCGACCATCTCGTCGGAGAGACCGTCCAACGGGATCTCGCGCGCCAGATAGGCGACGCCCATGCCGCCCGCGCCGAGCCGGGCGAGCAGTTCGAACGGCCCCACCACACGCGGGTCCGCATTGGTGTCCAGCGGCTTCATCGGCGCTCTCGTATCCCCACACTCTCGTCGCGGTCCTCCCCCGGCCCCCCTGCCGCCTCGCACTCTACGGTCTGTGGTCGGACGAACACGGAAGGCTTCAGCCGGTCACCCGGGGCTGGAAGCGGCGGTACTCCGAGAGCTGTTCGAACGTGCTGCCGTGAGGTCGCGGCACGCGGGACCACCCGGCCACAGGGGCCGTGTGCCCGTGGCCGTCCCGGTACGCAGGTGACTCGGCATCGGGCTCCACCACCGCGGCCCGACCGGGGAACCGTCGACGAGCCCCGTTCGAGGCGTTCCTCGTCGTTCGGGCCGCGCCGTGACCCGCACTCCCTTCGGGTGACCGCTCCCAGGGCACGGGGCTGACGGGCGGGAGCGGCCGGCGGGACCCCGTCACGGGCCGGGGGTGACCTCCACGGACACGGTCAGCTCGCCCTCGTTGTCGTGGAGGCAGCCTTCGTCGTCGTTGATGCGCAGTTCCACCACTCCGTCGCCGGCCGCCCGGAAGGTGACGGCGTCCCCGACGACGAGGACCGGCGAAGCCGCCCTCGGCGACGGCACTGTCGGCGTGAACTCGGCGAAGAAGCTCCTGCTCGACGACGCCGACGGTGCCGTTCCCTGCCACAACCCGCGTGGAAGGAGGCGGACCCGACCGACTCCGGCGCCGCCTCCGTCGCCCCACTCAGGTGTTGAGCGGGTGCCCGGTCGTTACCTCCACATGGTCCGGGACCTCGTCGTGACGATCGCCCACGGTCGGCGTCCCGGCGGGCTCGAACATCAGGATCGCGGCGCCGGCCGGAGCGTACGGCTTGTGCTCCGTGCCTCGGGGGACGGTGAAGACCGCTCCCTGCGGGAGCCGGACCGTGCGCTCCCCATCGGTCTCGCGCAAGGAGATGTGCAGTTCTCCATCGAGTACGAGGAAGAACTCGTCGGTGTCGTCGTGGACGTGCCAGACATGTTCGCCCTCGACCTTGGCGATGCGGACGTCATAGTCGTTGACGCGCGTGACGATGCGAGGGCTCCACAGAGCATCGAAGGAGGCCAGAGCCTTGCTGAGGGGGATGGGTTCGTTACTCATGGGCTCATCCTGAGCCGTTCCGCACGGCCGACGTGAGTGCTAGGAATCGCGCATGGCGAAAGAATCCTCGCACGCACTGCGCTCGGCGGACGTACACCGCGTCGTCGTGATCGTCGACGAGAACTCGAACCCCTTCGAGCTCGGCTGCGCGACCGAGGTCTTCGGTCTGCGCAGACCGGAGATCGGCCGTGCCCTCTACGACTTCAGGCTCTGCTCCCCCGAGCCCCGCACCCTGATGCGGGACGGATTCTTCACGCTCACGGGAGTCTCCGATCTGGCGGCGGCCGACACGGCGGACACCTTGATCGTCCCCAACCGCCCCGACGTCGAGGTGCCCCGCCGTCCCGCCGTGCTCGATGCCGTCCGACGGGCGCACGCGCGCGGCGCACGTCTGGTCGGCTTCTGCAGCGGCGCCTTCACCCTGGCCGAGGCCGGAGTGCTCGACGGGCGCCGGGCCACCGCGCACTGGCAGTGGGCGGATTCCTTCCGGGCCCGCTTCCCTTCCGTCCGCCTCCAGTCGGACGTGCTGTTCGTGGACGACGGTGACATCCTCACCGCTGCGGGGAGCGCGGCCGCGCTCGATCTCGGGCTGCATGTGGTCCGCCGCGACCACGGCGCGGAGGTCGCCAACTCCGTGAGCCGGCGACTGGTCTTCGCGGCGCACCGGGACGGCGGGCAGCGGCAGTTCGTGGAGCGTCCCATGCCCGACCTGCCCGACGAGTCCCTGGCGCCTGTCCTGGCCTGGGCCCAGGAACGGCTGGACTCACCGCTCACGGTCTCTGCCCTGGCGACGCGCGCGGCGGTCAGTCCGGCGACGCTGCATCGCCGCTTCCGGGCACAGCTGGGAACGACGCCGTGGACGTGGCTCACGGGGGAACGGCTTGCCCTGGCATGCCGGTTGATCGAGCAGGGTGAGTCCCGCTTCGAGAGGGTCGCACGGCTCAGCGGGCTGGGCACCGCCGCCAATCTGCGCATACTGATGCGCCGTGAGGCGGGCATCACTCCGTCGGCGTACATGCGTCGGTTCGGACCGGAGATGAAGTGACGGCGGGGCCTTCCCCTCCGGTGCGGCACGGGAAGGTGCCTCAGCGCCGGATGCCGCCCGACGCCAGGAGACCGGTGAGGCCGACACCCCGGACCCGCCGGACGGCCGACCGCCTGTCAGGGCGGCCGGCCGTCGCGCATGCACGAAAGTTCGCCGCCGTCATGCTCACACGTCACGCCTTGGGTTCCGCGCTCCTCGACCAGCCGCGCGTCTCGCCCTCGTCGATGAGGCGTCGCCCGGCCTCCCACAGCGAGGAGGACGCGTCCCCGATCACTGCCTTGCGGGCTCGGACATCGTCGGCGGTGACGCCCGGGGTGCGCCACGTGCCACCGCGTGCCATCCAGTTGAGAAGCAGTGGCTGTAGCCGGTCCATGGCCTTGGCGAATCCGGCCTCGGGGGTGCGGCGTTCCTCGAATTCGTCCCAGAGAGCCCGCATGCGCTGAGCTTGGTCCGTCGGAAGCAGGTTGAAGAGTTCGTCGGCCGCGGCGGCTTCCCGCTCCTGCTGGTCGATACCCGCGGCACTGTCGTACAGCGGGGTGTCGCCGGCGTAGATCTCCACGAGATCGTGCAGAAGGACGAGCTGAATGGTGTGCCCTACGTCGATGGGCTGGTCGGAGTGTTCGGCGAGAACCGCCACCATCATCGCCAGGTGCCATGAGTGCTCTGCGTCGTTCTCGCGGCGGTCCGTTGCGGCGAGAGGCGACTGACGGAGGACGGTCTTGAGCTGGTCCACCTCCACGAGGAAGGTGAGTTGGGCGCGCAGTCTTTCGTCGAGATCGTCAGGGAAGGGCGTCTTCTCTGCGAGTAGGCTCCGGCGTTCATCACTCATACGTTCATCGTGACACGCACGACCCCGGCTCCCAGGCAACGGAGCGGAGCCGACACCCACGCCGTATCCGAAGTGCCGTCCCGCACTCTACGGGCTGTGGCCGGTCGCACACGGGCACGCCGGATCCGGTCTCAAGGATCTTCGTAAGTCCCGCCTTCAGGACGGATCCTTCCGGGCCGAGCCGTAGGAGGCGGCAGACGAGTCGGGCTGTACGCCGGGTTCTGTCGCCCGGTCGCCTCGCGGCGGCCGGGGAGACGGCCATCCATCTAGGACCGGCGTTGCCGCCGGCCTCGTGCGGTCTACCCGCGGACTCGGGCGGGCAGCCCTCGAACGTCCGCGCAGAAACACCGGGGTGTTTCCTTTTGACCTTGCTCCGGGTGGGGTTTACCTAGCCGTCTGAGTCACCTCAAACGCTGGTGGTCTCTTACACCACCGTTTCACCCTTACCCGGCGCCGGAGCGCCGGGCGGTCTGTTTTCTGTGGCACTGTCCCGCGGGTCACCCCGGGTGGCCGTTAGCCATCACCCTGCCCTGTGGAGCCCGGACGTTCCTCGGGAAGTCCCGCAAGGGACTCCACGCGGCCGTCCGCCCGGCTCGTCTGCCGTGTCGACCATGGTACCGGGCGTGGGCGGGGCTTCGGCGCCGCCGCGGTCGCCAGGACCGAGCCGGTGAGGATCAGGGCGAACGCGGCCAGGACCGTCGCGGTCAGGGACTCGCCGAGGAGGAGCACCCCGGCCGTCACGGCGACCGCCGGGTTGACGTACGTGATGACGGTCGCCCGGGTAGGGCCCGCTTCCTTGATCAGTTCCAGGAAGGCGACGAACGCGACCGCCGTGCAGACGGCGCCCAGGGCCGCGAGGGAGATCAGGGCCCCGGCCGAGGGAAGCTCGGCCGGCCGTGTGATCACCGCGGCCGGGGCGTAGACCAGTGCCGCGAGCGCCAGGCAGACCGCCGTGAGCTGGAGGGACGGGACCTGCTTCAGATGGCGGGCGGCGATCAGCGGGGCGATGGCGTAGCCCAGGACCGTCACCAGCACCTCGGCGAGCGAACGGGCGTTGCCGCCGGTCAGGTGCGGGACGGTGAGGACGCCCACGCCCACCAGGCCGAGCCCCAGACCGGTGAGGCGGCGTGCGCCGAGGCGCTCCGTGTCGCCGAAGAACCGGGCGAGCGTCACGCCGACGATGGGAACGCCCGCGATCAGCAGGCCGGCGGTGGAGCTGGAGAGGTGGCGTTCCGCGGAGGTCAGGGTGTACCAGGGGCCGATGATCTCGATGACCGCGAAGGCGAGCAGGGGGCGCCAGTGGGCGCGGACGGTCCCGGTGAGACCTCCTTGCCGTAGGGCGAAGGGCAGCAGGAGCAGGGCGCCGAGGGCGCAGCGGGCGAAGACGACCCCGGACGGGGACACCTCCTCCACCGCCACCTTGATCATCAGATAGGGGATGCCCCAGACCACTCCCATCAGGGAGAACAGGAACCAGCCGCGTGCAGTCATGCGGCGAGTCTCTGCCGGGTCAGCGTCCGGCGTCTTGAACGCTGTTGCGGTACGCCGCCGGGGTCACCCCGAGGACGCGGCGGAACCAGCGGGTCAGGTGGGCCTGGTCGGCGAAGCCCACGAGCCCGGCCACTTCGGCGGGGCGCAGCCCGGCCTCCAGCAGACCCCTGGCCCTGGTGACCCGGTACTGGGCGAGCCAGGCGTACGGCGGTATCCCCATCGTCGTACGGAACGCGCGCAGGAGCTGGTAGCGGGACAGGCCCAGGTCGGTGGCGAGGGAGGCGAGGGAGGGCGGGGCGAGCAGTTCGTCGGCCAGACGGTCGCGGACGGCCAGGGCGATGTGCCCGGCACCGGGGACCGCGCAGGCGTCCGCCCGGGCGGTGGAGTGGCGGTGCGCGAGGGCGGTGAGCAGCCAGGGCAACCGGGACTCCGCCTCCAGGGGGTCGGGGCAGGCGCTGACCTCGGTGTGCGCGCGGCGCAGGGCGACGGCCAGCTCGGGGTCCTCGAGGACCGGCTCGCGGAAGTGCGGGAGGCCGGTGCCGTGGATGCCGTCGGTGAGCAAGGCGGGAGCGGCGTACAGGGCGCGGTAGGAATAGCCGTTGGAAGCGGCCGGACCTCCGGTGTGCATCTCGCCGGGTTCGAGGACGACGATGGTGCCGGGGCCGGAGACGATGCGCCCACCGCGGTACGCGATGGCCTCCAGGCCTCCGACGGTGACACCGACCGTGAACTCGTCGTGGGCGTGCGGGGCGTACTCGTGCCGGTCGAAGCACGCGGTGAGCAGGTCGACCGGCGGCCCGCAGCGCCCGAGCCGCGCCCTGGTCCAGCTGGCCTGTTCCCGTACGTTCGTCACCTCGCACCCCCTCCCGATCCCAGGGGATCAAGGGGATCAGAGGAAGTCGGCGGTGTCCAGGTCGATGTCGAAGGGTGCGGGGAGGGGCAGGGGTTTGCCCAGAGGGCGGGTGCAGACCTCGCGGTAGTCGTCCCGCTCGGGGGCGCTGAACAGTGTGATCGAGGAGGCCTCGCAGTCGACGAGGAGGTAGAGGGGGATGCCGCCTCGGGCGTAGCAGCGGCGTTTCGTCTCACGGTCCAGCTGGGGCCTGAGGAACGTCACCTCCAGAACCATGGCGACGCCCTCGCAGGGCATCCAGGGGGCGGCGCCCCGGTAGAGCCTCAGGGCCGTGGGAGCGAAGGTGCCGTCCGGGATCACGTGGTCCTCCGGGCATGCGCCGCCCCTCTTCAGCTTCAGGCCCTTGTTCCCGGAGAACTGCATATCGGTCCGCGAGGCTTTCATCACCTGCTTCACGATCAGCCAGAGGTACTCCTCGTGCTCCCCGTCCGGCGGTGGGGTGAGGACGAGTTCCCCCTCGACGAGTTCTGCCCGGAATCCCTCCGGCGGGTCGAACGCTACGAACCAGTCCAGCAGGATTTCCTCCGAGATCGGGTCGTATGCCGTCATGTCTTCGCTCTCCTTCGCGTTGCTGTCCCTCCCCGTCGTTCGTCAGGCTGGGGGACGCATGGGTGCGGTCGAGTGCGGAACGGGCTGGGTTCGCTCGTCCGTGTTCGCTTGCCCCTGTCGCGACGTCGACGTCTCTACTGGGGGCATGCGGATCGGAGAACTCGCCACGGCCGTCGGTGTCACCACGCGGACCGTGCGGCACTACCACCATCTGGGGCTGCTGCCGGAGCCGGAGCGGCGGGCCGACGGGTACCGGGACTGCACGCTGCGGCACGCCGTCGTGCTGGCGCGGATCAGGCGGCTGGCCGAGCCGGGGCTCGGGCCGGCGCGGCTCCGGGTACCGATCCACCGGGTGGGCCGACCGCTGCGAGCCGCGCGCCTTGTTCGCGGCCCGTGGGTGCGCCGGCCGAGGCCGGCCAGGAAGCGATGTTTCGCACACGCGGCCCGGAGCGGGACGTGCGCGGCCCGACAACGGTACCTAGGGTGGGGTGCGGGAGTGCAGGTCTGTGACACGGCCTGAACCGAGTGACGAAGAAGGAAGAGCAAGCAAGAAGGAAGACGCGCGACGCAGTGCCCGGTCCGCTGCAGGCCCGGCCGCGACGGACGGCGACCGGCGCGGACCGTGCACGCCGTCGGGTGTTGGGGATGGACCAAGGGCGGTTCTGAACCATGAGGGATGCACATCGGCTCGAGCCCATCTCGGCGAACCTGGGCGGCGGCACCGTGCTCGCGGCGTGGGAACGGTTCGTGCAGGGCGAGGATCAGGTCCCGGGGGTCCGACCCCTGGTGGCGATCTCCTGG
Source organism: Streptomyces hirsutus (assembly GCF_001418415.1). Taxonomy (GTDB): domain Bacteria; phylum Actinomycetota; class Actinomycetes; order Streptomycetales; family Streptomycetaceae; genus Streptomyces; species Streptomyces hirsutus. The sequence goes on along the minus strand of NZ_LIQT01000402.1, from coordinate 10,894 downwards.
CATCGCTGCCGGGAGCAGTACCGGGTCGATCCTCACCTCACAGAGGCTCCGGTGGCCGTCGCGGCGCCCGACCGTACGCCCGAGCACGATGTCGTATTCGCCGAGCTGGGTTTTCGTGCCGCCTCCGTGGCACACGAAGTGGGCAACCTCGGTGGCGTCGTCACCGTCGCCGATGCCACGGGCCGGATCCTGGCCGAGTGGGGGGACCAAGCCACGCTCGCCAGAGCCGGCGACTCCCATCTGGCGCCCTGGTTCTGCTGGTCCGAGCGTGCGGTCGGCACGAACGGCACGGGCACGGCGCTCGAGGCGCACGGCCCGGTACCGATCAGGGGCGCGGAGCACTGGTGCCAGGCGTTCCACGACTGGGTCTGCGCGGGCATCGCGGTGCGCGACGTGGTGACCAGGGAACCGATCGCGGTCCTGAACATCTGCTGCTGGCGCAGCCCGCTTCCCGCGTCCGCGGAAAGCTGGCTGGCGAACGCGGTCACCATGACCCAGCATCCGCTGAAGAGGCGCGCCCGGGACAGCGGCGCCGAGTTGGTGGCGGCCTACACCCGGGCCAGGACACGCTCCGGTGCGGCGCTCGCCGCGGTGGACACCGCGGGCAAGGTGGTGATAGCCGACGACACGGCAAGCATGCTCCTGGGCGTCCCGGCATCGACCCCGGCGGTCGATCCCACGCTGCGATGGAACGCCGGACTGCCGGAACTGATCGCAGCCGCCCGGTATGCGACCAGGCAGGCGGCCCGCGACCCCGACTGGGTCGGCTCGACGCAGATCTTCGCCCACCTCGCGGACGAGCCGACATCGATCAGCATCCGACCCGTCTTCTCGTCAGGACACCTGATCGGGAACCTGGTCTCGTTCGGCGCCTCCGACGGGGCGCAGTTGCCCCGGGCGGAGGGGCCCGCGCCCCCTCGGGCGCAGCCCCGCCGGCTGGTCGCGATGCGCGACAACCGGATGGTGCTGCTGCGGCTGCCGGAAGTCTCCTTCGCCGAATCGCAGGGAAACGACGTGTGGCTCTCCACCGATCAGGGGCGATTGCGAGCCGCTTCTCCGGGCCTGGACAAGCTCGACGGTGAGCTGGCGGATGTCGGCTTCCTGCGGGTGCACCGCCGGTATGTGGTCAACCTCGGCCGCGTCCGGGAGATCGAGCGCGGACCCAAGGGCAAGCTGTCTCTGGTCATGGATGACCGGACGAACGAGATGGTGCCCGTTTCCCGGCGAAACGCGCCGGCCGTGCGCCGCGCGCTGGACCTCTGAGTCTCCCGGAAGGAAATCGCCGTGTCTGACAGTCCGGACGCCGTGGCCGGCGAGACGAACACGGGGAGCGCGGGGAGCGCGGGTGGTCTCGGCCTCTCTGCCCCGGCCGGGCACCGCGGTCGCCCGATCGGGGGCGCGAGCAACCGCGACTGGTGGCCGAACCGGCTCGATCTGAGGATCCTGCGGAAACACCCCGCCATGGCCGACCCCATGGGTGAGGACTTCGACTACGCCGCGGAGTTCCGGACGCTCGACCTCGACGCCCTGGCGCGGGACGTCGACGAGGTGCTCACGACGTCGCAGGAGTGGTGGCCGGCCGACTTCGGCCACTACGGACCGCTCATGATCCGGATGGTGTGGCATTGCGCCGGGACGTACCGCATCGACGACGGCCGCGGTGGCGCGGGCGCCGGCATGCAGCGTTTCGCGCCGCTGAACAGCTGGCCGGACAATCGCAACCTCGACAAGGCGCGCCGGCTGCTCTGGCCGGTGAAGAAGAAGTACGGCCGCAAGATCTCCTGGGCCGACCTGATGGTCTTCGCGGGCAACCGCGCCCTGGAGACGATGGGCTTCACGACCTTCGGCTTCGCCGGCGGCCGGGCGGACGTCTGGGAGCCCGACGAGGACGTGTACTGGGGCCCCGAGCACGCCTGGCTCGGCGACGAACGCCACGGCGGCGTCCGGAAGCTGGAGAGCCCTCTGGCCGCCGCCCAGATGGGCCTCATCTACGTCAACCCGGAGGGACCGAACACCGTCCCGGACCCGCTCACCGCGGCCCGGGACATCCGCGAGACGCACCGGCGCATGGGGATGAACGACGAGGAGACCGTCGCGCTGATCGCGGGCGGCCACACGTTCGGCAAGACCCACGGCGCGGCCGACCCGGACGCCCACCTCGGCCCCGAACCCGAGGGCGCCCCCCTCGAGGAGCAGGGCCTGGGCTGGAAGAGCGGCTACGGCACCGGAAAGGGCACGGACGCCATCTCCAGCGGGCTCGAGGGTACGTGGACACCCACCCCGACGAGATGGGACAACAGTTTCTTCGAGACGCTGTTCGGCTACGAGTGGGACCTGGAGCTGAGCCCCGCCGGTCTGTGGCAGTGGATCCCGAGAGACGGCGGCGGGGCCGGTACCGTGCCGGACGCCCACGACCCGTCGACGACACACGCCCCGACGATTCTGACGACGGACCTCGCGCTGCGGTTGGACCCGGTCTACGAGCCGATCTCGCGGCGCTTCCTGGAGAACCCGGACCAGCTCGCGGATGCGTTCGCCCGGGCCTGGTTCAAGCTGACGCACCTCGACATGGGCCCCATCCAGCGCTATCTCGGACCGCTGGTCCCCCGGGAGACGCTGCGCTGGCAGGACCCGGTCCCCGCCGTGGACCACGAGCTCGTCGGGGCGGCGGAGATCGCCGCGCTCAAGAGCCGGATCCTCGCCTCCGGGCTGTCGGTCTCCCAGCTCGTCTCGACCGCGTGGGCGTCGGCCTCGACGTTCCGCATGAGCGACAGGCGCGGCGGGGCGAACGGCGCGCGCATCCGCCTCGATCCGCAGCGGGGCTGGGAGGTCAACGCCCCCGACACGCTGGCACAGGTGCTGCGCGCCTTGGAGGGGATTCAGGAGTCCCTCGACAGCTCCCGGACCGGGGACAAGAAGATCTCGCTGGCCGACCTCATCGTGCTCGGCGGAGCCGCCGCCGTCGAGCAGGCCGCCAGGGCCGCGGGCCACGACGTCCGGGTCCCCTTCGCTCCGGGACGCACGGACGCCACGCAGGAGTGGACCGATGTGGAGTCCTTCGCCCCGCTCGAGCCGACCGCGGACGGGTTCCGCAACTACCGCGGCACGGGCAACCGGCTGCCGCCGGAGCACCTGCTGGTCGACCGCGCGAACCTGCTGAACCTGAGCGCGCCCGAGATGACCGTCCTCGTGGGCGGCCTGCGGGTGCTGGGCGCCAACCACCGGCAGTCGCCGCTGGGCGTCTTCACCTCGGCGCCCGGGTCGCTGACCAACGACTTCTTCGTGCATCTGCTCGACACGGGCACGGAATGGAAGCCGACATCCGCGGCCGCGGACATCTTCGAGGGTCGCGACCGCGCCACCGGCGAGGTCAAGTGGACCGGTAGCCGCGTCGACCTCGTCTTCGGCTCGAACTCCGAATTGCGTGCCGTCGCGGAGGTCTACGCGAGCGACGACGCACGGGAGAAGTTCGTGCGGGACTTCGTCGCCGCGTGGGACAAGGTCATGAACCTCGATCGGTACGACCTCGCTTGATCCTCCGTCGGAGCCCGGAGGTCGGAGGTCGGAGGTCGGGAGAAGCGTCGTGACCGATCAGCCGGTGCCGATCGGCGACGCTTGACCGGAGCTGCTGCCGGCCCCGGCGCGACGCGGTGCAGTGCGGTGCGGCCCAGCTCCTCCCAACGGTGGCACATCCGGTACGAACGGTAGCTGGTCGCGGACGAACGGCATGAGCCGGTCCGAACCGGTGCTCACCCTTGTTGCCGTGATTCGCCCAGCGTAGCGTGCTTCTTGAATACCGATTCTTCGCCCTTTCCGGTGTGATTCATCCGAGGTGGCGAACTCTTTGGCCACCGATTACCACCGGACAGCGGACGGCACGAAAGAAGCGATTTCGAGGCCGATTCGGAGAACATTTTCCGGGCGGAGGTGGAACCGGCTGCGGCGTGCCGCCATCAGTGCGGCCGATGCGAAGTGGACACAGAGGTTCGGGACAAGGAGGGTGAAGCCCCGATGACGACCGCGCAGGAGCGAGTCGACCTGCTGAACAAGATCGGGTTGGCCGCACAGAACAAAGCAACACTGGGTCAAGTGCTGGGAACCGGAAGCATTGGGCAGGCCACCGAGGGATCGGATGGCCGCATGCAGGCCACCATTCGCATCAACCCGGATGAGCTGACCTGGGATCCCTCCATTCTGGTCATGCCCCATGGAGGCGATATCGAGCTCGAGCTCGTCAATGACGACCTGAACACGCACTGCGCGCTCCTGCCGAGCAATGGCGACCGGAAGTTCATCTGGTTGGTGAACCATTCACGAGGACGGGCGACCCTCAACCTCGACGGGCCCGGCTACTACTGGTTCGGCTCGCCCACGGGCAACGACGAGGGCCGGGGGCTGACCGGAGCCATCGTCGTCATGGGGGACGCTCCGCCGGAGGCTCGCCTCGACCGCCCCGAACAGCCGCGGCCGTAGAAAGGAGCAGGCAATGACCGTCGCATACGTGGACGCGGGTGAGGCCGTCGACCAGGGAAACCTGAGCGGCAAGGTCGCGGGCGGGGAGCTCGCGCCGCCGGTAGTGGCCGGCGTCGACTACGAGCGCCTGCTCAACGCCCGCGAGGAACCTCGGAACTGGCTCACCTACTACGGCGCCTACAACGGGCAGCGGTACAGCCCGCTGGACCAGATCAACACGGAGAACGTCAAGCGCATCGGCCCCGCATGGATCTTCCAGGCCGGCACGACCGGCCTCATCGCGGGCGCGTCGACCTACTCGTTCGAGGCCGCCCCGATCGTCGTCGACGGGGTCATGTTCCTCTCCGGCTGGGACGGCTGGGTCTGGGCCCTTGACGCGAAGACGGGTGTGGAGATCTGGCGGTACAAGCATGCGGTCCCCTTCGACGTGTCCTTGTGCTGCGGGAACGTGAACCGTGGGGTCGCCGTGGCTCGGGGGAAGGTCTTCTTCGTCACGGCGAATGCTCGTCTGCTCGCGCTCGACGCCACCACCGGCAAGCGGGTCTGGGACAGGACCTACGGAGACGTCCGGGCCGCGGAGAGCGCCACGGTCGCCCCGCTGGTCGTGAAGAACATGGTCATCGTCGGGAGTTCCGGCGGCGAGTTCGGCGTACGCGGCCACCTCGACGCGTTCGACCTCGAGACCGGCGAGCACCAGTGGCGCTGCTACACGGTGCCGAAGCCCGGGGAGCCCGGCTCGGAGACCTGGCCCGCCGAGGGCGAGGCCTGGGCACGGGGCGGGGCGAACTGCTGGGTCACCGGCACCTTCGACCCGGAGACGAACCTGCTGTACGTCGGCACCGGCAACCCGGCGCCCGACTTCGACGGAGGCGTCCGCGAGGGCGACAACCTCTTCACCGACAGCGTCATCGCCGTCGACGTGGACAGCGGCCAGATCCGCTGGCACTACCAGTGCACCCCGCACGACCTGTGGGACTACGACAGCATCGCCGAGTGCATCCTGTTCGAGCAGGACGGGCGCAAACTGCTCGGGCACTTCGACAAGAACGGCTACTTCTTCGTCCTCGATCGCACGAACGGCGAGAGGGTCCGGATCACCCCCTTCGTGGACCGCATCACCTGGGGGGCGATCACGAGGGACGGCCAGGTGACGGCCAAGGTGTACCCGGACAAGGAGGGAGAACCGATTCACTTCTACCCGGGTCCGGCCGGCGCCAAGGAATGGACCCATGCGGCCTACAGCCCGAAGACCGAGCTCTTCTACGTCCCGGTCCAGGACACCGGCGCCACGGCCACCCGGCGGCGCCGGGAGTTCAAGGAGAGCATTCCGTACTGGGGCGCGGGCGTTCAGGTGGACATCGAGGACATGGCGGGGTCCATCAGCGCGTTCGACGCCGACGGCGAGGAGAAGTGGCGCTGGCGCAACGAACTCCCGATGTGCGCCTCGGTGCTGGCCACCGGCGGTGACCTGGTGTTCGCCGGTGAACCCTCCGGGGAGTTCAACGCGCTCGACGCCCGCACCGGGGAGCTGCTGTGGCAGTTCCAGTGCGGAAGCGGCCACCACAGCAACCCGACCACCTACATGGTCGACGACAGGCAGTACATCGCCGTGCCGGTCGGTTGGGGCGGATGGGCCGAGGGGTTCCTCCCCGGCATGCTCGGCGCGGGGCACGGAAGCGCCCTGCTCGTCTTCGCCCTCCCGGAATCGTCGTAGCGCGTGACCGGAGCCTGCCGCAATACGGACAGTGAGGAGGTGAATCGATGGAGTCCCAGCTCATTGTGTGGGAGACGCCCGAGTTCGACGAGATCGGAGTTGCGGCCGAGGTGACCATGTACGTCGCTCGGTTGGAGGACGAGTGACGTGGGGCGGCGCCGGACCTGGTCCGGCGCCGCCCGAGGAATCGGGACGGTAACGGACGGCCGGGCCGACGACGGACCCGGATCTTCGATGAACGGAGTGCCGAGGTGTTGCTGCGGGTGCTGGGCTCGGCGGCGGGGGGCGGCTCCCCGCAGTGGAACTGCGGCTGCCCGGTGTGCGCCGCGGTCCGCTCCCGGCCCGGCCTCGCGCGCACCCAGTCGTCGGTCGCGGTCAGCGCCGACCGCCGCCGGTGGTTCCTCGTCAACGCCTCGCCCGACGTCCGTACCCAGATCGAGGCCTTCCCCGGCCTGCACCCGCACGACGACCGGACGACGCCGCTGGAGGCGGTGCTGCTCACCGACGCCGAGCTGGACCACACGCTGGGCCTGCTTCTGCTGCGCGAGGCCCGCGCCCTGCGGCTGTACGCCACGCCGGCGGTGCGCGAGACCCTGTGTACCGGCTCGGGGATTCTGCGCACGCTTGAGCGCTACTGCCCGGTCGAGTGGCGGGCGGTGAGCCCCGGCACCGACCTCGCCCTGGCGGACGGGCTGTCCTGCCGGGTGTTCGACGTGCCCACCGTCAAGCGCGATCGGTTCGGGTCCGGGGTGGACCACGGCCGCGTCGTGGGCTACCGGCTGACCGACGAGCGCAGCGGGGGGACGCTGGTGTACCTGCCGGGGGTGCAATCGCTGACGCCGGCGCTGCGCGTGGAGATCAAGGGCTGCGCATGCCTGCTGATCGACGGGACCTGCTGGCGCGACGACGAGCTCGTACGGCTCGGCCTGGCCGGCAGGACGTCCCGGGAGATGGGCCACCTGCCCATCGACGGCCCGGACGGCAGCCTGGCGCAGCTCCCGTCGCTGGGCGTGGGGCGGACGGTCTTCGTGCACATGAACAACACCAACCCGGTCCTCCTGGAGGACGCGCCCGAGCGGCGTATCGTGGAGGAGAGCGGCATGGAAGTGGCCATGGACGGCCTCGAGGTCCAGGTGTAGAGCCGTGACGACGACAACCACGAGAACCGGTGCCGACGGCTTCGTCGAGACGTTGCGGGCCCACTCGCGCCAGTACCACGACCAGCACCCGTTCCACGTCCGGATGAACGCCGGCCGGCTGAGCCGCCGGCAGATCCGGGGCTGGGTGGCCAACCGCTTCTACTACCAGGAGAACATCCCCCGCAAGGACGCCGCGATCCTCTCCAACTGCCCCGACCTCGAGGTCCGCCGCCGCTGGATCCGACGGATCGTCGAGCATGACGGCGCCGCCGCCGGGGAGGGCGGTATCGAGGCGTGGCTGCGCCTCGGCGAGGCCGCCGGGCTGACCCGCGAGGAGGTCCGGGACCACCGGCACCTGGTACCCGGGGTGCGGTTCGCCGTCGACGCCTACGTGACCTTCACCCGGACCCGCCCGTGGGTGGAGGCGGTGGCGTCCTCGCTCACCGAACTGTTCGCGCCCGACCTGATGGCGGCGCGGCTGGCCGCGTTCGAGCGGTGGTACCCGTGGATCGACCCCGAGGGCCTCGCCTACTTCCGCGCCCGCCTGGAACAGGCCCCCCGCGACTGCGAGCACGCCCTCGAGGTGGTCACCGCGCACTGCCTCTCCGCCGAGTCCCAGGCGCGCGCCGTCGACGCGCTGTCGTTCAAGTGCGACGTCCTGTGGAGCCTGATGGACGCCGTCGACCAGGCCTACCCGGAGTGACTGTCATGGACCCGACCCCTACCGGAACGCCCCGGACCGGGACCATCACCCGACCCTGCGTCGGGGTGTCCGGCTCGGGCCGGCCCCGGTTGGCGCGCCATGTCCGGCTGACCTTCTGCCGGACCAGGCAGCGTCAGATCCTGCAGCTCCCCGAGACGGTGGTGGTTCTGAACGGCAGCGGCGCGGCCATCCTCGAACTGTGCGACGGGCGGCACACCGTGGCCGAGATCGTGGCCGAGCTGGGCGCGCGCTACCGGACCGTCCCCGACGACGAGGTACGGCAGTTCTTGACCCGGCTCGTCGCCCGACGCTGGGTGGAGCTCTCCGATGGATAGCCCGTTCGGGTTGCTCGCCGAGCTCACCTACCGCTGCCCGCTGGCCTGCCCGTACTGCTCCAACCCGCTGAACCTGGCCGGCTACCAGGACGAGCTGACCACCGACGAGTGGCGGCGGGTGCTGGTCGAGGCCGGTGAGCTGGGAGTTCTGCAGTGCCACCTGTCCGGCGGGGAACCGCTGCTGCGGCGCGACCTGGTGGAGCTCGTGGCGGACGCCCACGACCTGGGCCTCTACACCAACCTCATCACCAGCGCCCTCGGACTCTCGCGTCCGAGGGCCGAGCAGCTGCGGGCCGCCGGCCTGGACCATGTACAGATCAGCATCCAGTCCGACGATCCGACCGTGTCCGACCGGATCGCCGGGACCCCGTCCTTCCAACGCAAGATCGAGGCGATGGGCGTGGTCAAGGAGCTGGGCTGGCCGCTCACCATGAACGTGGTGCTGCACCGGCTCAACATCGACCGCGTCGCCGACGTGCTCGAACTGGCCGAGGAGGTGGGCGCCGACCGGGTGGAGCTGGCCAACACCCAGTACTACGGCTGGGCCTGGCGAAACCGTGACGCGCTGCTGCCGAGCCGGGCCCAGCTCGAGGCGGCCGAGGTCGTCGTGCGGGCCGCCCGCGAGCGGTTGCGGGACCGCATGGACGTCATCTACGTCCTCCCCGACTACTACAGCCGCTACCCGAAGCCCTGCATGGGTGGCTGGGCCTCCCGGCAGCTGACCGTGACGCCGAACGGCGACGTCCTGCCCTGCCCGGCCGCCCAGTCCCTGCCGTTGCCGCGGGCCAGCGTGCGGGAGGACTCGCTGGAGCGGATCTGGGCCGAGTCCCCGGTGATGACCGCGTTCCGGGGGACGGACTGGATGCCGGAACCCTGCCGGAGCTGTCCCCGGCGGGAGCTGGACTTCGGAGGGTGCCGCTGCCAGGCGTTCCTGCTCACCGGCGACGCCGCCCGCACCGACCCGGTCTGCCACCTGTCGCCCGACCACGACCTGGTCGCCCGGGCGGTCGAGGCCGCCAACGCCGACTCGCGGGCCGACGACCTTCCGCTGGTCCCCCGCCCGCACCGGGTTCGCCGACCGGCCCGCCACCCGGGCGGAGCGGACCGGCCTGCTCCCGGGGGTGAGCGAGCGGGCTAGGGCCTCTCCGGCGTGATCACGCCGGAGAGGCCCTAGCCGCCGAACACGAACGGCAGCGCCACAGCGGCGATGATCAAGGTGACCCCACTCAGCAGGTCCGAGCGGATCCGGATGAAGCGCGCCGCGGCCCGCCCTAGCCGCAGTCCGATCAGCGACATCACCGCCGTCATGACGCCGAAGACGGCGGCCGAGAACCATGGCGAGAGCCCGAGGACCCCCAGGCTTGCTCCGGCGACCAGGTTGTCCAGGCTCAGCGTCAACGGGATGCCGAACAGCGCCCACGGGTGGTCCAGCTCGTCCGGCTCGGGGTTCCGGAGGGCCGAGATGACAAGGTAGAGACCGTACCCGCCGAGCGCGGCCGCACCCACCAGATCGGCGACGCCCCCGACGAACTCACCGATCTGGCGACCGATCAACAGCCCGACCAGGGGCATGATCGCGTCCCACAATCCGAAGGTCAGCGCGACCTGCACCGCGCGCTTCAGGCCGAATGGGACGGTGCCGAGCGCGATCGATACCCGGAAATTGTCCAGACTGAGTACAAAACCCAGGACCAGTATTTCCCAGATCATGGCGAAGTCGCTGCCCGATGACGCCCGACGCCGCCAGGAACGACTTTACCTCGGCTAGCATTCGCCATGTTAGAGATGATATCTCAGACGGTTCGCGAAATAAACCCGGTAAGGTGATTTCCGACAGTTCCTCGGCACTACTCACCCGACGGTGGTTTGCAGGCTTGCCAGGGCACCTGACGAGTGCATTCGCGATGGTCCGTCCGCTGCAGCGTGCGGGGCTCGTCACCTCATGATGGCCTGCTCCCGGAAACACTCCCGCATCGACGGAAATCCGCCGGAGCCAGGAGCCGCCTCCGGACGAGCCGACGGCCCGGACAATCGAATCGAGAGGCCAATGCCACTTACTTAAGCCGAGGCAATCCTCCAGGCGAGAGCTTGCGATTAATCAGCTGCGACACTGGTGCCGAGAAACGCCCATCCGGCGCACGAATCAACGGACGGTCGGTAAGCGGATTGAACCTGCACTGCGACAGAAGAGAGGGAACCTGTTCCTGGGCATCCTTCGCCTTGAGCCCTTCGACACTTACCGAGTACGCCGTCCACACCACCTCTTCGATGGTCGGCATCGGGATTACCTCGAGGGCAGCGGGACGCCGCCCTCGACGACCGGCTGTGCGGGCTCTGGCCGACCGCGCCGATGGTGACTCCTCGCGCGGCCGGCCCCACCGACACCACCAAGGAGCGCGCCGCCCTCAACCGGCTGGCACTCGGCGCCGAGTTGATCGCCTTCGGCCGCGGCTTCCTCACCAACCCCGACTTCGTCGAACGGCCGCGGACCGACGTCCGCCTCAACCCCCCCCGTTACCTTTTTCGTGGC
>NZ_LIQT01000401.1 GCF_001418415.1 Streptomyces hirsutus | reverse complement strand
CCGATGAGGAGGTGCTGCGGCGGGTGGGCGCGCATCTGGGCACGCTGGCCTGTCGCGATCTGAAGACGCGCTGCCACGACGGCCCCGGGCACGACGCGAAGACGTGGGCGGTGCGCAAGCGGGAGCTGACGCCGTTGTCGTCGGCCCGGTGGGCGGGTGCGATCACGAAGGCGACGCATGAGCAGTGGGCGCTGGCCCGCCGCGGTGCGCTCGCCCACCTGCAGTCCCTGGAAGCCGGTATCCGGACCCTGCGGCACCGGCTGGCGCTGCCGCTCGGCCAGAAGGGCGGCAAGCGGGCGCCGGGCGGGTACCGCAGTCGGCGGGAGTGGCACGCCAAATCCCGTCGGCTGCAGGTGCTGGAGGACCGGCTGGCGCGGGAACGCGCCGACTGGACGGCCGGGAGGGTGCACGTGGTGCGCGGCGGCAAGCGCCTGGCCCGTACCCGGCACCAGCTGCCTGCCGCACGGCTCACCCAGGCCCAGTGGCGCGAACGCTGGGAAGCCGCCCGCTGGTTCCTGCAAGCGGACGGGGAGAGCGGGAAACGCTACGGGAACGAAACCATCCGCATCAGCCCGAACGGAGAGGTCAGCCTCCGGCTCCCCGCCCCGCTGTCGAATCTGGCGAACGCTCCGCACGGCCGGTACGTGCTCACCGGCCGGATCCGGTTCGCGCACCGGGGGCCGGAGTGGGCCGACCGGGTGGCCGTCAACCGGGCGATCGCCTACCGCATCCACCACGATGTGGCCCGCACGCGCTGGTATGTGACCGCCTCCTGGCAGAAACCCGTCACGCGCACGGTTCCCCTGGCGGCGGCGCTGGCCGACGGGGTGATCGGGGTGGACATGAACGCCGACCACCTGGCCGCCTGGCGCCTGGACGTGCACGGCAACCCGACCGGGAATCCGCGCCGCTTCTGCTACGACCTGACCGGCACCGCCGGCCACCGCGACGCCCAGCTCCGCCACGCCCTGACCCGGCTCCTGCACTGGGCCCGCACCTGCGGGGTGCGGGCGATCGCGGTGGAGGACCTGGACTTCATCGCCGAGAAGACCCGCGAGAAACACGGAGGCAGGAAACGCTTCCGGCAGCTGATTGCCGGCCTGCCCACCGGACGGCTCCGCGCCCGCCTCGTCTCGATGGCCGACGCGATGGGCCTCACCGTCGTCGCCGTGGACCCGGCCTACACCTCGAAGTGGGGCGCCCAGCACTGGCAGAAGCCCCTGACCAGCACCACCCGCAAGACCACCCGCCACGACGCAGCCGCCGTGGCGATCGCACGACGCGCCCAGGGGTATCCGATCCGGCGTCGGACGACACCGCCCCGCACCCACCAGAGCGATGGATGCGGGCATCGGACCGTCCAGGCCGGACCGGATGCCCCCGGGCGTGAGGGACCCCGCCGCCGCCTTCCCGGATCACGGACACGATCCGTGCCGCCGGACGCGGAACGAACGCGGGCGACCAGGACACCCACCACCGTTCGGGGCGTCCGCAGTGAGCGGGAGTGGGTCCAGGACTCACTCCTGCTCACTGACTAGGAACGGTCGTGGGCTACGGAAGCGCGTGGACGCGGAGTGCAGCGGGTGTCATGATCACGGCGGCGTCCGGTGCGGGTCCGGCGCGCAAGGAGGGGGAACCGTGCTGCTCTATATCACCATCCTTTCTGTGGCGGTGGCGTTACTCATGGCCGCTTCGGGCGTAGCGGCGATTACCCGGGGCTGGGTTCTCCCGGTGAACCGGCGTCCGGTTCACCGCGTTCGCCTCTACGGCTGGGGCCAGTTGGTGGCTGCCTTCAGCCTGTGCTGGCAGGTGGTCTTCTGGGTGGTGATCAGCGACATCGGCACCCGGCAGTGGGGGACCTTGACAGGAAGCGGGCTTCTGCTGGCCGGCCTCATCACGATGATGGTGAGCCACCGCCCGGGCGGTGATCGACAGGGCAGCGGCACGCCCTAGCCCTGGAAATGATTGCGCTTGATCACGGCCTTGTGGATGTTCACGGTGGCGCCGCTCTTGTGGACGCCGGTGCCGAGGATCTGTAGGGCGATGCAGCCGCCGAAGATGACGGCGGCCAGGGTGATGAGCCGGGTGGTGAACGCGGTCAGTCCAGCTAGACCCACGTATCCAGCCACATCCGGGCCCGCCAGTCGTCGATCGGGATGGCGGTGCCGGTGTAGATGGGCCAGAAGTAGATGAAGTTCCAGGCGATCAGGAGGGTCAGGACGCCCGCTGCCGTGGCGCCCGCCACGCGGCGGGTTTCGCCGGCGCGGGGTGGGCCGATGAGCGCGCCGAGGAGCATCGCCACCGCCAGGCACAGGAAGGGGAGGAAGACGACGGAGTAGAAGTAGAAGATCGTGCGCTCCTGGTAGAAGAACCAGGGCAGGTAGCCGGCCGCGATGCCGCAGGCGATGGCGCCCGCCCGCCAGTCGCGGCGGAAGAACCAGCGCCACAGGACGTAGAGGAGCGCGAAGCAGCCCACCCACCACAGCAGGGGCGTGCCCAGGGCCAGCACCTCGCGGGCGCACTTCTCGGCCACGTCGGCCGGGCAGCCGTCCGTGCCGGGTGCCGGGGAGTCGTAGTCGAACGAGACCGGGCGGCCCGCGACGATCCAGCTCCACGGGTTGGACTCGTAGGTGTGGGGCGAGGACAGGCCGACGTGGAACTCGTACACCTGGTTCTCGTAGTGCCAGAAGCTGCGCCACCAGTCGGGGAACAGCCACGACCAGGCGCTGTCCTTGCCGTCGGTCACGGCCCAGTCCCGGTAGTAGCCGCCGCTGCCGTCGTCCGGGGAGAGGAACCAGCCGATCCAGGAGGCGAGGTACGTCGCCATGGCGACCGGCACCGTGGACAGGAACGCCCAGCCCAGGTCGCGCTTCACCACGGCCCGGACGGGACTGCGGGCACCGGCGGTCCGGCGGGAGCCGACGTCCCACAGCACCGCCATCACGCAGAACGCGGCCATGATGTAGAGGCCGTTCCACTTCGTGGCGAACGCCAGGCCCAGCATCAGTCCCGCCGCCAGCCGCCACGGCCGCAGGCCCAGCCGCGCGGTCTCGGCGATGTGCGCGTCCGGCAGGGTCCTGCCGTCGGTGCCCACGGGCAGCGCGGCCGCGAGCTTCTCCCGCGCCCGGTCCCGGTCGACGACCAGACAGCCGAAGGCCGCCACCACGAAGAACATCAGCACCCCGTCGAGCAGCGCGGTGCGGCTCATCACGAAGTGCAGGCCGTCCACGGCCATCAGCGCGCCCGCCAGGCAGCCGAGGAACGTCGAGCGGAACAGGCGCCGGCCGATCCGGCACAGCATCAGGACCGAGAGCGTGCCCAGCAGGGCCGTCATGAAGCGCCAGCCGAACGGGTCGAACCCGAACATCAGCTCGCCCAGCCCGATGACGTACTTCCCGACCGGCGGATGCACCACGTACGCCGCTTCGGTCGGGACGGAGACGTCACCGCCGGAGGAGAGGATCAGCTTGTCCGCGGCCTTGTCCCAGTTGACCTCGAAGCCGCGCTGGACCAGCGCCCACGCGTCCTTCGCGTAGTACGTCTCGTCGAATATCACCTTCCTGGGGCTGCCCAGGTTCCAGAAGCGCAGCACCCCCGCCAGCAGCGTGACCAGCAGTGGACCGCCCCAGCCCGACCAGCGCGTGATCCGCTCGCCGAGCGTCGGCGGCACCCCGAGAGCCGTCCACAGTCTGCCGGCCGGCTTCGTGTACGGCGGGACCAAGCGGTCGCGGACGTCGCCCCCGGGCCTCGCCGTGTAGCCGAAACGGCGGAGCCGCTGCTGCCACGACGGTTGCTGGTCCTGCGGCGGCTGTTCCTGCCGGGTGTCCGTGGAGGACGCGGTACTCGTCACCGCGCCATCGTAGGGAATGGCTCTGTGGGAGTCCCGTGCATGGGAGGTATGGGCCCGGTATGCCCCGGGTACGCCCGGCTCCGCCGCACCGGGTGCGGGCCGGGCACGAGGTCGGGGCAGGCGCGGGCGCGGGCCGTCCTCGCGGGGGTCCGGGTGCTGGGAGGATGAGGAGGTGACCGGAATCCTCGTACTCGCAGGCACCCCCATCGGCGACGTCTCCGACGCCCCGCCCCGGCTCGCCGAGGAGCTGGCCGGCGCCGACGTCGTCGCCGCCGAGGACACCCGGCGGCTGCGGCGGCTGACCCAGGCGCTCGGCGTCACCCCCAAGGGCCGG
Source organism: Streptomyces hirsutus (assembly GCF_001418415.1). Lineage (GTDB taxonomy): Bacteria > Actinomycetota > Actinomycetes > Streptomycetales > Streptomycetaceae > Streptomyces > Streptomyces hirsutus. Next base: position 888 of record NZ_LIQT01000401.1, on the reverse strand, counting down.
GTGGTCTCCTACTTCGAGGGCAACGAGTCCGCCCGTACGCCTGAACTGGTCGAGGAGCTGGCGGGCGGCGCCCGCGTGCTGCTGGTGACGGACGCCGGGATGCCCTCCGTGTCCGACCCCGGGTACCGGCTGGTCGCCGCCGCCGTCGAGCGGGACATCAAGGTCACCGCCGTGCCCGGACCGTCCGCCGTGCTCACCGCGCTCGCCCTGTCCGGGCTCCCCGTCGACCGGTTCTGCTTCGAGGGGTTCCTGCCCCGCAAGGCCGGGGAGCGGCTGGGGCGGCTGCGGGAGGTCGTCGGGGAGCGGCGCACCCTCGTCTACTTCGAGTCCCCGCACCGGCTCGACGCCACACTCGCCGCGATGGCCGAGATCTTCGGCGCCGGGCGCCGCGCCGCCGTCTGCCGCGAGCTGACCAAGACGTACGAGGAGGTCAGGCGCGGCCCGCTGGCCGAGCTGGCCGCATGGGCGGCCGAGGGCGTACGCGGCGAGATCACCGTCGTCGTCGAAGGCGCCCCGGACCACGGGCCCGAGGAAGTGGACGCCGCCGAGCTGGTACGCCGGGTACGGGTGCGTGAGGAGGCGGGGGAGCGGCGCAAGGAGGCCATCGCGGCGGTCGCCGTGGAGGCGGGGGTGCCCAAGCGGGAGGTCTTCGACGCCGTGGTGGCGGCGAAGCGCTCCGAGGGGTGAACAAGCGCTCCGCGGGGTCGGCCGGATTCGGGGAGCGCCGTGGGGGAGCGGTCCGTCGCGGGACGGCGGTGGGTGGTGGGCAGCGGGCGGTGGGCCGGGCGCGCCCGCGCTGCGGAGCCGCAGACCGGGGGGATCGGTACGGTCCCGCGCCCCTCGGGCGCGGACGGCGCGTCCACGGCCTTCCGTAGGATCGGGGCATGC
>NZ_LIQT01000400.1 GCF_001418415.1 Streptomyces hirsutus | reverse complement strand
GGCTGGAGGTCGTCGAAAGGCCTGTGTAGGGCTGGGATATGTGGGTGACGGTGACCGGAGGTCCTGATTCCACGGTGAGTTCGACGATGAAGCTGAAATTCCGTTTGTCTGTTTCCGGGCCTCTGGCCTGCGGTTTCAGGTAGGTGACGGCGGTCACCTGGGACGGAAACGGCGGTGCGGGTGGCGGGGGTTGCCGGGGGCGTGTGGTGTACAGGAGGACGCCGGCCGTGAGGACGGCCCCTGCGGTGAGGGCGGCGAGCACGGTCCGGCGGTGACGTCCGTACAGCCGCGCGAGGTGTCCGTGGGAGCCGAGAGGGCCGCGGGGTCCGTGGGGGAGTGGCGGCGGGGCCGAGAGGCGGGTTTCGCCGCCGGGTTCCACGGGGCCGATGGCGCTCATCGCCAGGCGCCTTCGTCCGGTCCGCCGGTGCGGTGCCGTGCGGCGCAGGCCTCGTCGACGTGACGGTCGATCACGTCGTGGGCGACTGCGGCGCCTTGGCGCTCGCGGACGGGGCGGGCGGCGTCCACGGCGTCGCGCAGGATGTCGTACTGGCCGTTGGACAGGCCCATCGACTGGTAGTCGCCGTAGGCGGTGCCGTCCAGCACCTCACGGGCCCAGTGGGCGACGACCCGTGCGCACACGTCCTTGGGAGCGGTCGCCGACGGTGAAGGCGCCGGGGAGGGCGGCGGCAGGGACGGTGCCGGGGCGCCGGTGCGTCCGGACGGGCCGCATCCGGCTGCCAGGAGGACGGTCGCGAGGGCGACCGGGAGGGAGGCCGGAAACGCTCTTGTGAAGACCGTCGGGAGGAGTGCCGGGAGCGCCGGAGGTGTCGGGAGGGGCACCGTGGCGAGCAGGGGGCGGCCGGGGCCCCGCACGGCGGGCCGGGTGGCGCCTCCCCGTTCCATGCCGGAACGGTAGGGCACCCCGATGTTCCCGGGCAATGGCCGGGCAACGGGTGGTGCGGGGCGGTCGNNCCCCGGTGCACCGGGGTGGCGACCCCGGTGACCAGGCCGGAGCGCGCGCCGCGGTGGTGGGTGCAGTTGAGGTCGACGCCCACGGCGATCTTGGCGGCGCCGCCGTGCAGCATCGACCCCACCGATCCGAGGGTCTCGGCCAGGACGGCGGAGGCGCCGCCGTGCAGCAGCCCGTAGGGCTGGGTGTTGCCCTCCACCGGCATCGTCCCGACGACCCGCTCGGCCGAGGCCTCCAGGATCTGCACGCCCATGCGGGTGCCGAGGTGGCCGGCGGAGAACAGTGCCCCCAGGTCCACGCCGAGCGCGGCGTACTCGTCGATGACCTCTTGCGGGAACTTCACGTGCTGCTGCTCTCCCATGGGGCCGGGCTCCGTTCGTCGTGGTTCGTCCGTCGTGCATTGCTGCGGCGGTGGGGCACTGCCGCTTCGGACGCTCTTGCGCCGCGTCCGCGGCAGTGCCTCCCACACCACTGAGCAAACGCTCAGTCGGTCGTGGATTGTTCCAGACGGACCACGACGGACTTGCTGGCCGGGGTGTTGCTGGTGTCGGCGGTCGCGTCCAGCGGCACCAGCACGTTGGTCTCCGGGTAGTACGCGGCGGCGCAGCCAGGGGCCGTCGGGTAGTGCACGACGCGGAATCCGGGGGCCCTGCGCTCCACACCGTCCTTCCACTCGCCGACCAGGTCGACGTACGAGCCGTCCGCGAGCCGCAGCTCGCGCGCGTCCTCGGGGTTGACGAGCACCACGCGGCGGCCGTTCGTGATGCCGCGGTAGCGGTCGTCGAGGCCGTAGATCGTGGTGTTGTACTGGTCGTGCGAGCGCAGTGTCTGCAGCAGGAGCCGCCCCTTCGGCAGTTCGGGGTACTCGACCGGGGCGGCGGTGAAGTTGGCCTTGCCGGTGGCCGTCGGGAAGCGCCGCTCGTCGCGCGGGGCGTGGGGGAGCGTGAAGCCCGAGGGGTTCGCCACGCGCGCGTTGAAGTCCTCGAAGCCGGGGATCACGCGGGCGATGCGGTCGCGGATCGTCGCGTAGTCCTTCTCGAACTCCTCCCACGGCACCTTGCTGCCGGAGCCGAGGACGCGGCGGGCCAGCCGGCAGACGATGGCCGGTTCGGACAGCAGCTGCCCGCTCGCCGGTTCGAGGCGGCCGCGGGAGGCGTGCACCATGCCCATGGAGTCCTCGACCGTCACGAACTGCTCGCCGCTGCCCTGCAGATCGCGTTCGGTGCGCCCCAGGGTCGGCAGGATGAGGGCGCGCGCTCCCGTGACGGCGTGCGAGCGGTTCAGCTTGGTCGACACGTGCACGGTCAGCCGGGCCCGGCGCATCGCGGCCTCGGTGACCTCCGTGTCGGGGGAGGCGGAGACGAAGTTGCCGCCCATGGCGAAGAAGACCTTCGCCCGCCCGTCGCGCAGTGCGCGGATGGCCCGTACGACGTCGTAGCCGTGTTCGCGCGGCGGGCTGAAGCCGAATTCCTTCTCCAGGGCGTCCAGGAACGCCTCCGCGGGCCGTTCGAAGATGCCCATGGTGCGGTCGCCCTGCACGTTGGAGTGGCCGCGCACCGGGCAGACGCCCGCGCCGGGGCGGCCGATGTTGCCGCGCAGCAGCAGGAAGTTGACGATCTCCCGGATCATGGGCACGGAGTGCTTGTGCTGGGTGAGGCCCATCGCCCAGCACACGATGACGCGCTTCGACGCGAGGACCATGCGCAGGCACTTCTCGATGTCCTCGCGCGTGAGGCCGGTCGCGGTGAGGGTGGCGTCCCAGTCGGCGGCGCGGGCGGCCTCGGCGAAGTCCTCGTAACCGTGGGTGTGCTCACGGACGAAGTCCTCGTCGACGGCACCGGGCGTGTCGAGGATCAGCTTGTTGAGGATGCGGAAGAGGGCCTGGTCGCCGCCGAGACGGATCTGCAGGAACAGATCGGTGAGGGCGGCGCCGGTGGTGAGGCCCTTGGGCGTCTGCGGGTTCTTGAAGCGCTCCAGGCCGGCCTCGGGAAGCGGGTTGACGCTGATGATCCGTGCGCCGTTCGCCTTGGCCTTCTCCAGGGCGGACAGCATGCGCGGGTGGTTGGTGCCCGGGTTCTGGCCGGCGACGATGATCAGGTCGGACCGGTAGAGGTCCTCCAGCAGAACGCTGCCCTTGCCGACGCCGATCGTCTCGGACAGGGCGGAGCCGGAGGACTCGTGGCACATGTTCGAGCAGTCGGGCAGGTTGTTGGTGCCGAGCTCACGCGCGAACAGCTGGTAGAGGAACGCGGCCTCGTTGCTGGTGCGTCCGGAGGTGTAGAAGACGGCCTCGTCGGGGGAGCCGAGGGCGCCGATCTCCTCGGCGACGATGTCGAAGGCGCGCTCCCAGGTGACCGGCTCGTAGCGGTCACCGCCCTCCGGGAGGTACACGGGGTGGGTCAGGCGGCCCTGCTGACCCAGCCAGTAGCCGCTGCGGCCGGCCAGGTCGGCGACGGTGTGCTCGGCGAAGAACTCGGGGGTGACCCGTCGCAGGGTGGCCTCCTCGGCCACGGCCTTCGCGCCGTTCTCGCAGAACTCCGCCGTGTGCCGGTGCTCGGGATCCGGCCAGGCGCAGCCCGGACAGTCGAAACCGTTCTTCTGGTTGACGCTGAGAAGGGTCAGCGCCGTGCGTTTCACGCCCATCTGCTGGTGGGCCATACGCAGACTGTGGCCTATCGCCGTGAGGCCCGCTGCCGAGCGTTTCGGCTCGGCGACCTTCGGCGCGTCCTGGACCGGGTCGCCCTTGGGCGGCTTGCTGGCCATCGCGCACTCCTCTTCGCGTACACGTGTGACATACGGCTCCGAATCCTCGCACGGGACGTGACGGCCACGGCGGGCTCCTGGCGGGGCGGGGGCGTTCCCCCGTGAACGGTTGCGAACGGTTTCGAGGGATTGCGTGCGGCTTCGAGTAGAGGAAGGGGGGCGAAGCGCCGGGGCGGGGGCGGCGGCCATGAC
>NZ_LIQT01000040.1 GCF_001418415.1 Streptomyces hirsutus | reverse complement strand
GTCCCCCGGCCCCCGGTCCCCCGGCCGCCGACGGCCGTCACTTCAGGCAGGATGTCCCCACCGCAGCGCCGAGCACCGGCAAGGATCAGTTCGTTCACGGCCGCTCAGGGGGCCATTTCCTCCGTCCGGGCGCGGTGGCGGGTGTCGATGAAGGAGTACGGGGGCCAGGGGCCCAGGAAGCGGATGCGGACGGCGGGCTGCCGGGCCCGCAGTTCGGTCAGGACGGTGCCGACGGTGTCGATGTCCTCCCGCCGGACGAGCAGGGCGGCGCACAGGACGTCCGTCTCGCCCGTGACGCGGTGGGTGGGGCCGCGGTCGCGGTAGTCCTCGGCGAGGGACAGCAGCCGGTGCCTGATCTCGGCGTGCAGGGTGTCGGCGAGCTGTCCGGCCGCGTTGCGGGCCCGGTGCTCCCGCTGCTTGGCCATCAGTCTGCGCATGCCGGGCGACAAGCCGTCCGGCCCGCCCTCCGGTGCGTCCTCTCCCGCGTCGCCCGCGGTGGCGGCCGTACGGTCCACGGTGATGTCGACCCGCAGTTCGCACCGGCCGGCCAGGTCCTCCAACTGGCCCCCGATGTCCGCCGCCTGCTCGGTGACCCACTCCGTCAGGCGCCGTTCGGCGCTCCGCCCGGCCGCGGGCCGGTCCTCGGGTGACGGTTCGTCGGCGACCAGGACGTTGAAGGTCATCGGCAGGATGCTGCCGGTGCGTTCCCACACGGTGTCCACCGCCCGGCTCTGCTCCTCCACCCAGCGGCGCACCTGGTCGTCGCTGCCCTCGAGGGGGGCCGGCGCGGCGTCGTGCACCAGTGCCGCGACGGAGGTGCCGGGAACGCGCACCAGCCGCAGGGGGCGACCGTCGATCCCGGTGACACCGTCGGCCGCGTCGGGCCGGTCCGGGAGCAGTGCGTACACGTACAACGCCGTGTCCTCGGTCATCGGTCCGCCTCCTCCGCCCAGCGCTGCGGGTTGATCAGCTTGTCCACGACGTCGTCGACCACTTCGTCCAGTCCCCTGTGCAGGTCGGCGACCGAGGAGACGATGCCGTGGTCCTCCTTGATCTGCTCCATCGCCTCGTCCAGTTCCAGCAGGGCGTTCGCCAGGCGTTCGGCCTCCTGGGGGGTCAGGTCGTGGCCGTTCATGCGGCGCAGCGCCTGGCGGTCCAGCGCCTCCTGGATGACCTCCACCAAGGTGACCACCAAGGACAGCACCCCGTGTTTGAGGCTCTTCTCGTCGACGGTCAACGGCATGTCGGCTCTCCCTCCTCCTGCTGTCGTGCTCGGTCGCTCATCCGGCCGCCGCCACGGGCCCCGCCACGGGCCCCGCCATGGACCCCGTCGCGCGCAGCCGTTCCGTCCAGGCCGCCGGATCGTCCGCGGCCAGCCGCACCTCGTCGCCCGCGGTGGTGCGGACCGCGATGACGCTGCCCTCCCCGGCAGGGCTGTACGCGGGTACCCGCCGCACGGCGGTGATGTCCGCCGTGGACAGCACGAGCGCCGGCCGGGAATCCACGGGGGACTTCCACGTCAGCCTGTCGGCGGTCAGCCGTCCCTGGCCGCCGCGCCACAACGGTCCGCCCCGGCGCGGCTCGTGGTACCACAGGTGCCCCTCGGCGAGAGGCGGATCCTCCTCGGCGGAGGGCGTGAACGTGAAGGGGAGGGCGGGCGTCACGCGGCCCGCGCACGCCTCGGTGAGGAGGGCGTGCAGCTCTCCGGGCTCCCGGGCCGAGAGGCGTTCCCGACCGCCGTCGGCCAGAGCCACGTCCAGGCGCAGCCGTTCCTCGCCCCCGACCGTCCTCTCCGGTTCGAGCCGCACGGCGGCGACGGCGTCGAGTGCGGTCTCCCACAGGATCTCCCGTGGTTCGTCACGCAGGACGACGAGGCGCCGGTCGGTGAGGTAGACGGTGCCGGGCCGCCATCCGTGGTAGAGCCCCTCCGTCAGGAGGTGGCCGCCGCTCATCCGGCAGACGACGTTCTCGTCCTCCTTCAGGTCGAGGGCGCGGCGGGCGACGGACCGCTCGGCCCAGGCGCGGGTGTCCTCGTCCCAGTGGCGCATCATCCCGTACTCCAGCATCGTCTCCATCCCGGCGATGGCCGCCCGGAGGGAGACGCCGATCAACGGGATGTCGGCCACGGCGACGATCAGGTCCAGGTGCAGGACCGCGCCCTTGTTCAGCACGACTTCCAGCAGGTCGTCCAGGGTGACCCGCGGGTCCCGGGTGGGGCGCATCGGGGACAGGTCAGCCGTCACGCCGTTCCGCCTCGCCCTCGGCCGGGGCCGGTTCGGCCGCCCGGCGGTCCTGGTCCTCGTCGCTCTCGTCGCTCTCGTCGTCGGCGGGCTCCTCCCCGCGCGCGGTCACCGCCGGCCGGGTGTGCTCGGGGAGGTCCCGCATCCGGGCCTGCGCGCTGAGCCACCCGCACCAGGGGCACCACTTCTCCAGCAGTTGCTCGACCGGGGAGCGCTTGCCGCAGGCCGGGCAGCTCTCCTTCTCCTCGCGCGTGTCGCGCCACGCGGCGGTCTCCGTGTCCGTGCCGGACGGGAACTCCAGCCCGTAGCGGGCGGCCGTCTCGAAAGAGGCCAGCGCCGCGCGCAGACGGATGCCCAGCAGTTCCACCCCGGCCACCGAGACCATGATGTCGGCGTTGAGCACGAGGCCCTTGTCCAGCAGGGTCTCCACCACGTGAGCGAGGCTGCCGTCGCCGTCCCGCCGTGGCTGCATCGGGGACAGGCCCGCGCTCGGCGCCCCGCCCTGCGGCGGGCCGGACCGGGAGACCGCGGACGGGAATCCGCTGTCGCTCGGGGTGATCCTCTCGGGGTAGCTGCTCATTCCGCGCGTTTGTCCGCTCTCCTGTCACTTACACACCCTGGTCCGGGTGTGAGGGCGCGTGAACGGATCGATCCTCATGAACGGGGAGGCAACGGGGAGGCATCGCCGACCGCGTCCACGACATGAGCGCCTCCCCCTCGGACCGGGAACTCGCCGCCCTTCCGGTGGCCTACGGCACGGCGATGGGCATGCTGGAGCGCTCCCGCATCAGCGGCGGGGAGACGGTGCTGGTCACCGGGGCTTCCGGCGGCGTCGGACTCGTGCTGGTCCAGCTCGCCGCCGCACGCGGCGCGCGGGTGGTGGCGCTCACCAGCGCGTCCAAAGCGGCCGCCCTGCGAGAGGCGGGCGCCGCGGCCGTCCTCTTCCGGGAGGCGGATCCGGCGGAGCTGCGACGCCGGCTGGAGGAAGCGGCGCCCGGGGGCTGGACGCCGTCGCGGCCGGTACCTCAGCAGCCCCGCGCTCCGTCGACCACGGCCGGCCGGACCGGACCCGGCCGTCTTCGCGAAACAGGCGGTGTGAATTAGTACAATTCGGGCATCTTGCCCGGATGGAGTGCTCGCGACGGGGGCCCGCGCGGGTGACGCCCGACCGCCTTTCGGGGGTGTCGCCGCAGGGTGGGTGGGCTGTGTCGGACGCTCGATCCGCCTTCCGTGAATTGTTTTTTCGTGGTGTCAGTTTCATTGACGCCATGTAAAGCGAATGGCTACCTTGACATCAGCCACAAGGGTGCGGTGCGCCCCTGCGGCGTACCCCACCCCGGACACGTGAGGCAGGCATGAGCGTCGAGAGCAACACTGTGAACACCGTCCTCGGCCCGGTGGCAGCCGAGGAGCTGGGCGTCGTGTCGGTCCACGAGGCGCTGCTGTCGGTGGTCCCGGGCGCGGAGTACGCCTATGACGTCACCCTCGACCGTGCCGAGATCTTCGAGACGCTCGCCGCCAAGCTGAAGGACTTCCGCGCCCACGGCGGCGGCACCGTCGTCGACAGCACCGGCATGTTCCACGGCCGGGACGTCCGGTTGTACGAGGCCCTCTCCCGCACGACCGGCGTCCACATCGTCGCCTCGACGGGCCAGGGCCCCGAGGAGATGCTCGGCGGCTACTTCCTGACACCGCAGACCAACCCGCCGACGCCGTGGCCGGCCGAGAAGTTCGCCGACCTCTTTACCAAGGAGATCACCGAGGGCATGGTGGTGCCCCGCGTGGAGCGACGCGGCGCCGCCGGCCTGGTGGCCACCACCGCGACCCCCGACGGCATGACCGCGACCGACGAGAGCCTGTTCCGCGGTGCGGCCCGGACCGCGCTGAGCACCGGTGTCGCGGTCTCCATCCGTTACGGGAGCGACGCCCTCCACGACCTTGACGTCGTCCTGGACGAGAAGCTGCCCGCTGACCGCGTCGTCGTCGGCGGACTCGACCGCAAGGACGCCGTCGCCGCCGACGCGCCCCTCGAGATCGCCCGACGCGGGGCCTATGTGGCCTTGGACCACGTCGGTGCGCAGGACGACGCCCACCTCACCGATGACGAGCGTGCCGTTCTGGTCGCCGAGCTCGTGCAGGCCGGCTTCGGCAACCGGATCCTGCTCTCGAGCAGCGCGACCGGTGTGGCCAAGGGCCACTCCGGCAACGACCTGCTGTACAGCTACGTCCTGACCACCTTCGTCCCGCTCCTGAAGGCACGGGGTCTCAGCGACGAGGACACGCGGCGGATTCTCGTGGAGAACCCGCGCGACCTGCTGTCGGCGCGCTGAGCGCCGGCACGAGCGACCGTCAAGTCTCTTTTCTCAAAGGTGAGTGTTGTGTCGAGAGTGAACACCGTTCTGGGGCAGATCCCGGCCGAGGAGCTGGGTCTCGTGGCCGTCCACGAGCACATCGGCTACGGCATGCCCGGCTCCGAGCTGGACACGAAGTGGTGGAAGACCCCCGAGCAGCGGTACGAGGAGACCGTGCCGAAGCTGCGCAGGTTCCACGAGCTGGGCGGCGGTACCTTCGTCGACGCGACCGGCATCTGCAACGGCCGTGACGTCGACTACTACAAGTCGCTGTCCGCGAAGACCGGCGTCCACATCGTCGCCTGCACCGGCTTCGTCGGCGGGGACACCGCCCTGCCGCACTTCGCCCGGGCCGACGTGGACTACCTGACCCGCCAGTTCGTCCACGAGATCACCGTCGGCATCGGCGACACCGGCAGCCTCGCCGGTGTCATCAAGGTCGGGGTGAGCCGCGGGGGCCGTATGACGGACCTGGACAAGCGCATCTACCGGGCCGCCGCCCGCGCCTCGCTCACCACGGGCGTGCCGATCCTGACCCACCTCGCGATCGACGCCGAGAACGCGATCGCGATCTTCAACGAAGAGGGTCTTCCCCTGGACCGCGTCCTGTTCGGGCATGTCGACGACGGCGTGAACGCCGACAAGACGCGCGACGTCTGGATCGCGGAGCAGGGCGGGCGCATCGGCTTCGACACCTTCGGCTACGAGACCGAGCTGCCGGACCCGCCGTTCTGGGCCCGCCCCCGCCAGGAGCGGCTGGACCACTTCCTCCGGTTCATCGGCGACGGCCGGCTGCACCAGGTCCTCGCCTCCGCCGACGCCAACTGCAGCCCCCTGGGCTGGCCGGGCGTGAAGGGCCACACCGTCAACTACATCTTCGAGGACCTCATCCCGGACCTCCGCGCCGCCGGTCTCGACGAGGCCGCGATCAAAACGATCTTCGTCGACAACCCGGCCGACTTCCTGACCCTTCGGAAGTCCTCCTGACCCTCCGGAAGCCCTCCCGGCCCTCCGGGAACCTCCCGACCCTCCACGGTCTTCCCGGCCCTCACGGCCTTCCCGGCCCCCACGGTCTTTCCAACCCTTCAAGGTCTTCCTGACCCTCCAGAATCAGAGAGAACCACCATGCAGACCGCAGAACTGAAAAACCTGAAGATCGCCATCGTCGGTGCGGGATACGGCGGCGCGGCGGCCGCCAAGGCCCTGAGTCTGCTGGGCGCCGAGGTCGACGTCTACGAGCAGGCGAACCAGATCCGGGAGGTCGGCGCCGGGATCGGGCTGCGGCCCGCCACCATGAACCGGTTCCGCCAGTGGGGCGTCTTCGAGGCGATCGCGAGGGTGACCTCGCCCAGCGAGTACTTCGAGATCCTCACCGCCACCGGCGAGCCGATCATGAAGGAGGCGTGGCCGGCCGACGGCGCGCAGACCCGCACCCACCTGATCCACCGCGGCGACTTCATCGAGGCCCTCCTCGGCGTGCTCCCCGAGGGCATGGTGCACCTGGGCCACAAGCTGGAGAGCGTCCGGGACCACGGCGACCGCTCCGTCCTGACCTTCGCCGGCGGCAAGACGGTCGAGGCGGACCTGGTGGTGGGCGCCGACGGCATCAAGTCGGTGGTGCGCCAAGAGCTGTTCAGCGAAAAGGGCCCGGTCTTCTCCGGCGAGCACGCCTACCGCGCGGTGATCTCGGTGGACGACGCGCACGGCATGGTCACCGACGACAACCTGCGGATGTACATCGGCAGGGGCACCAAGGTCTACCTGCTGCCGCTGCGCCACCGCGGCCAGGTGTCGTTCGACATCACCGCGCTGTGCCCGGACGGCGCCTGGAGCCCCGAGGTCACCAGGGACGACGTCCTGGCGACGGTGGAGGGCTTCGACGAGCGCCTGGTCGCCATCACCCGCGGCCTGGACATGGCGAGCGTGAACGTCCGCGCGGTCTACGACATCGACCCGGTCGAGACCTGGCACTCGGACAGTGTGGTGCTGGTGGGCGACGCGGCGCACTCGATGCTGCACCACCAGGGCCAGGGCGCGAACTCCGCGATCGAGGACGCCGGCGCGCTGGCCGACGCGCTGCGCGAGGCGGACTCGGTGCGGGAGGCGCTGGCCCGCTACCAGGCCGTCCGCAAGCCGGAGACCGACAAGCTGCAGGCCATCTCGCGCCAGGGCTGGTCCGAAGAAGAGATCGAAGACGTCTTCCCGGGCCAGAAGCCCGCCGACGCCGCACCCAAGGAGTAACGGAATGCCCCTGCACCCCGAGATCGCCAAGTTCCTCGCCGGCCTGCCGACCCCGCCCGAGGGCCCGCTCGACCCGGTCGCCATGCGCGCCGCGGACGAGACGCACGTCGCTCCCCTCGAGGAGCGCCTGCCGCTCCACTCGGTCGAGGACGTGACCGCGCGGACGGCGTCGGGCGAGGTACCGGTACGGATCTACACGCCGGTCGAGGCCGACAGCCACGGCGTGCTGGTCTACTTCCACGGCGGCGCGTTCTTCCTCGGCAGCCTGAACACGCACGACCACGTCGCGCGTTCGCTGGCGAAGGAGACCGGGCTCAAGGTCGTCTCCGTCGGCTACCGCCTGGCGCCCGAGGCCGCCTTCCCCGCCGGTCTCGACGACTGCTACGCGGTCGTGCGCTGGGTCGCCGAGCAGGGCGAGAACCTGGCCTGGGACGGCACGACCCTCGCCCTCGCCGGCGACAGCTCCGGCGGCACCTTCGTCGCCGCGGTCGCGGCCAAGGCGCACGACGACGGTTTCGACCGGATCACGCACCAGATCCTCTACTACCCCTCGCTCGACCTGGACTTCGACGTCGACCGCTACGCCTCGCTGCGGGAGAACGCCGTGGGCTACGGCCTGGAGACGGCGGGGCTGAAGCCCTTCAACGCCTTCTACATCGACAGCGGCGCCGACCCCGCGGACCCGCTCGTCTCGCCGATCAAGCGGGCGGACCTCACCGGACTGCCGCCGGCCCTCGTCGTCACCGGGGAGTACGACCCGATGCGCGACGAGGGCGAGCTCTACGGCCGACGGCTGCGGGAGGCCGGCGTGGAGGCGACGGTGAGCCGGTACGAGGGCGCCGGCCACGGATTCGTCCAGCACTTCTCCTGGATCCCGGAGTACCACAGGGTCTTCGAGGAGACGCGCGACTTCCTCGGCCGGCGCTGACCCGGCCGGCCGCGTACGAGTTCGGAAAGAGGACCATGACGCACGCAACCCCCGTCCATCCCCTGGTCTCGCCGTGGGGCCGGTTCGGTCTCTACAGCTTCTTCATCGACGCACCCGAGCCGGCCGTCGTCGACACCGGGATCGGCTCCTCGCCCGCCGAAGGGATGGCTCCCGCCCTCGAGGCGATCGGGCGCCGGATCGAGGACGTGCGCTGGATCCTGCTGACCCACGGTCACATCGACCACGTCGGCGGGGCGTACGCCCTGTGGGAGCTCACCGGCCGACGGGCCCAGGTGGTGATCCACGAGGCCGACGCGCCGATGCTCCGCTCGCGGCGGGCCCACGTGGAGGAGTACCTCGCGGGACGGGGCCGGTACCTGGGCGACCCGGAGGGAGAGGCGAAGGCGACGGCCGCCGCGAACGCCGTCATCTCCGGCGAGATGGAGCCCACCCTGCTCGTCAAGGGCGGCGAGACCCTCTCCCTCGGCGGCGACGTCACCGTCTCGGTGCACTCGATACCGGGCCACACACCCGGATCGGTCGCCTACGTCGTCGACGGGCAGCGCTCGGTGTTCGTCGGTGACTCCGTGCAGGTCCACGGGGCCGCCAACGGCTTCCCCGGCTACACCGACCCGGTCGCCTACCGCGCCAGTCTGGAGTACCTGCGCGACGAGGTCCGTCCGCGGCACCTGTACCTCGGGCACCCGTACCGCCGCGCCGACGGCACGCCGTACGGCGTCGAACTCGACGCCGCGCAGGCCCGGGAGGCCATCGAGCAGAGCCTCGCCGTCGAGGGCCGGGTCGCCTCGGCCGCCTGCGGCTGCCTGGAGGCCGGCCTGCAGGAGACGGCCTCGCCGTACTCCCCGTTCGCCCGTACCGCCGAGGAGCTCGGCTACACCGGCGACCCCACGCTCGAGCCGTCGCCGTTCTTCACGTCGATGCACGGCTATCGCACGCAGTACCACCAGAACTCGTAGTCTCGTAGTACAGGAGCTTCGCACTCATGACCGACTTCCAGACGATCCGGGCGGGCCGGCAGGAGATCGCCGTCCGCAAGGATCTCCGAGTGCCGATGCGCGACGGTGTCCTGCTGGCGGCCGACACCTACAGCGGCGTCGACGACAAGCCGCGTCCGGCGCTCGTGGCGCTCAGCCCCTACGGCAAGGAGCTGCAGGCCCTCGCGCTCACCACGCCGCCGCAGCGGCGCCCCAGCCCGATGTGGGACGGCTGCATCGAGGCCGGCGACATCGCGCGCGTCGTCCAGGAGGACTACGTCCACGTCATCGGCGACCTGCGCGGCTCCGGCGCCTCCGAGGGCGAGCACATCGGCAACTACAACGCCGGTGGTGTCTCCCTCGGGCAGGACGCGTACGACTTCATCGAGTGGGTCGCCCAGCAGCCGTGGTGCGACGGCAACGTCGGCATGATCGGCATCTCCTACTTCGGCTCGATGCAGGTGCTGGCCGCGGCCGAGCGGCCGCCGAGCCTCAAGGCGATCTTCGTCAGCGGCGGTCACTACGACTTCTATGAGACCACCTACCACGGCGGCGTCATGTGGTTCATGCCGCGTGCCGCCCGTGAGGGCCGCGGTGGCGACTCCGGCTGGGCCTTCACCGACGGCGTCAAGTCCCGCATGCTCGAGACCTTCTCCCCCGAGGAGATCAAGGAGAAGGTCGCCGAGCGGCTGCGGGACCCGGACGTGGCCGCCTGGCCCAACCTGGTCCATGTGCTCAACTACCCGAAGAACCACGAGGCCTGGTTCGACATCGTGATGAACGAGGTCGACGGCGACTGGTACGAGGAGCGCAACCCGATCACGCTCGCGCCCCACATCGACATCCCCGTCTGGCTCCAGATCGACCAGGGCCGCGGCTGGACGATGGACGGCACCATCGAGCTGTACAAGTCGCTGAAGGGCCCGAAGAAGCTCGACATCGGCCCCTACCCGCCGATGCAGTCGCGCCCCTTCATCGAGGAGCACGACAAGATGTTCCGCTGGTACGAGTACTGGCTCAAGGGCATCGACAACGGGATCATGGACGAGCCCGCCGTCACCGTCCACGTCGAGGGCTCGCGCGAGACCGTCACCGGCGCGCAGTGGCCGCCGAAGGACGTGGAGTACACGTCGCTCTACCTGCGCCCGCGCCGCAAGCTGTCCTTCGAGCCCGAGCTCATGGGCGCCGAGTACGCCGCCCCCGACGGCTTCTACCAGGCGCCGCTGACGGTGACCGACAAGGTGGAGATCCTCAGCTGGAGCACCGCTCCGTTCACCGAGCCCACCGAGATGATCGGCCAGGGCGCGGCGCACCTCTTCGTGGAGATCGACCAGCCCGACACGAACTTCATCCTGCGCATGTGGGACGAGGCCCCGAACGGCAGGCGTCAGCTCATCACGACCGCCTACCTCAAGGCCTCGCACCGCGAGCTCGACGAGGAGCGCACCACGGAGGGCGACCCCCACCACCCGCACACCCGGGCGGTGCCGGTCGAGCCGGGGCGGATCGAGGAGTACGTGCTGCGCGTCTACCCGTTCGGCGCGACGTTCCTGCCGGGCCACAAGCTGGTCGCGGAGCTCTCCAACGCCGAGCCGCTGGCCGACGAGCACAACGCGCTGCTGCCGCCGGACGCCTTCCACCTGCCGGTGGGCCGCCCCGTCACCCACAAGATCTACCGCGACGCCGAGCACCCCTCCCGGCTCGTGCTGCCGTTCACGACGGTCACGGCGCCGGACGCGACCGGGTAGGGCTCTGCCCGCCACCACGAAGGAGAGCGGCGCGGCGGCTTCTGACGCGCCCTCACGACAACGGCCGACCGGCCGCCGTGCCCTCGGCGGCCGGTCGGCCGTTCGCGTCGTACACGGCTCGCCGCACCGTCCCGGCGACGTCGTTCTCCCGGCTCCGCGGGTTCCCCGGGCGGGGGAGGCCGGCGGGACGGTGAACGTGTCGTCCGCATGGCGGGGCTGTTTCGTTCCTGTGGGCCCTCTTGTGCGATTCCTGTGGACCCCTCAATCTTTCGACTGACGCAGGTAGTCGTTCCGACGTGACTATTGACATGGTCACGTCATTAATGTCCGGTTGTGCCCCCCACGCGGCACGTGCGTCGACAGCACCACCCCACGGCAACGCACCCCGACCGAGGAGGAACCCTCACATGGCGTTGATGCGTCACCCCCACCGAAGACTGGCCACCCTCGGCGTCGCGACCAGCGCGGCGCTCATGGCGGGCCTCGTCTCCGCGCTCCCCGCCGGCGCTGCCCCGGTCGCCGCCGAAGGCCCCATCCAGTACGAAAGCGCTGCGAACGCCGTCAGCGACAGCTTCATCGTGACCCTGAAGGCGGATCGGGCGAAGTCCGGCTCCGCCGAGGGCCGCGCCGTGGCGAAGAAGTACGGCGCCGAGATCGAGCGGACCTACACCAAGGCGCTCAACGGGTACGAGATCGAGGCCTCCGAGGCCGAGGCGAAACGTCTCGCCGCCGACCCGGCCGTCGCCTCGGTGGTCCAGAACCGCACCTTCCACACCACCGCCACCCAGGCCAACCCGCCCTCCTGGGGCCTGGACCGCATCGACCAGGCGAACCTGCCGCTGAACAGCTCGTACACCTACCCGGACTCGGCCGGCCAGGGGGTGACGGCGTACATCATCGACACCGGCGTCCACATCTCGCACAGCGACTTCGGCGGCCGCGCCTCCCACGGCTACGACGCCGTCGACAACGACAACGTCGCCCAGGACGGCAACGGCCACGGCACCCACGTCGCGGGCACCGTCGCGGGCACCGCCTACGGCGTGGCCAAGAAGGCCGACATCGTCGGCGTCCGCGTGCTGAACAACGCCGGTTCCGGTACCACCGCCGGGGTCGTCGCCGGCATCGACTGGGTCGCGCGCAACGCGGTCAAGCCGGCCGTCGCCAACATGTCCCTCGGCGGCGGCGCCGACAGCGTCCTCGACGCGGCCGTGCGCAACGCGATCAACGCGGGCATCACCTTCGTCGTCGCGGCCGGCAACGAGTCCACGAACGCCTCCACCAAGTCCCCGGCCCGGGTGACCGAGGCGATCACCGTCGGCGCCACCACCTCCACCGACGCCCGCGCCAGCTACTCCAACTACGGCTCGGTGGTGGACATCTTCGCTCCGGGCTCCTCCATCACCTCCAGCTGGCACACCGGTAACACGGCCACCAACACCATCTCGGGCACGTCCATGGCGAGCCCGCACGTCGCCGGTGCGGCGGCCCTGCACCTGGCCGCCAACCCCTCGGCCACCCCCGCCCAGGTCTCCTCCGCGCTGACCTCCGCCGCCACCAGCGGAGTCGTCGGCAACCCGGGTACCGGCTCGCCCAACCTCCTGCTGCGGGTCGGGCAGGGCGGCACCACCCCGCCGCCCACCGGTGACCGCTTCGCGAGCACCGAGAGCGTCGCCATCGCCGACAACTCCACCGTCGAGACCTCGATAGCCGTCTCCGGCGTCTCCGGCAACGCGCCCTCCGCCCTGGGCGTCGAGGTGGACATCACCCACACCTACATCGGTGACCTCCGGGTCCAGTTGATCGCCCCCGACGGCACGGCGTACACGCTGAAGGCGTCCGGCACCGGCGGCAGCGCGGACGACATCAAGACCACGTACACGGTCAACGCCTCCTCGGAGACCGCGAACGGCACGTGGAAGCTGCGGGTCGCCGACACCGCGACACGGGACACGGGCCGACTGAACGGCTGGGCCCTGCAGTTCTGATGTGACGGGGCCGGCCCGCGGGCAGGTGCCCGGCCCTTCGTCTCATTCCTCTCATGCCTCGTCCTCGTGGTCGGGCTCCGGGTCGGTGATCCGGGCATCCGCCACGGGGGCGAGGCGTGTGCGCGGAAGGTGCGCCGGCCCCGGTCCGGCCCGAACAGGGGTACCCCCCACTGCCCCGTTCGGCCGCGCTTACGATGCGCGGAGCCGCATGGCGGCCCGCCCCAGCGCACGCACCTCCCGCAGCAGCACGGCAGAACCAGGAGCACGGTACCCGTGTCCATACCCCCGCCCGCCGGGCCCCAGCAGCCCGAGGGCTCCCCGGGGCAGCACCCCCAGGGCCAGTACCCCACTCCGCAGCCCCAAGGGGCTTGTCCGCCACCGGAGCTCCCCCAGGGCCCGCACAGCCCTCAGGGGCCGGGCCCCTACGGCCCTCATGGCGCCCACGGCTCCCACGGCCCCTACGT
>NZ_LIQT01000004.1 GCF_001418415.1 Streptomyces hirsutus | reverse complement strand
GTCATCGACCCCGACGCCCTGGGTCGCAGGGTGCGGCGCAGGGCGTCGGGGTCGATGACCTCCAGCCGCCCTTCGAAGGTGGCGGTGACGACGGTGACGGGTTTGCCTCGACGACCTTCGGGGCCGCGGGACTTGTCGAAGGAGAGCGACCGCGCGTCCCGTACGGCCAGCTCGTACCGGTCGCCGGGGTGGGGGTGCTTGTGGTGGGTGGTGCCTTCGGGCAGCAGCCGCCGGTCGGCCGGTTTCTCGCAGACGCGGAACCCGAGGCGTGTGAGGCGTTCCTCGTCGAGCAGCCAGCCCATTTGGTGAACGGGGGTGAGGTGCGCGGTGAGTTTGCGGGGTTCGCCTTCCTTTCGGCGGATGGTGTGGACGGGGTTCGCGGTCAGGCGGAACGTCCAGTGGTCGCCGGTGGTCAGCCGGTCGAGGAGCGGGGCGTAGGGCCGGGTGTGCCAGCCAGGGTTTCCGGGGCCGGCGACGGCGGGCCATCCCGCCTGTTCGACCAGGTGCGTCAGGTCCGGGCGGTCGGGGCTGACGACGTACAGCAGGACCTCGGCCCGCGCGTGCTGGTCGAGGCGCCACAGCACGCGGGGTGCGTCGGGCGGCGGGCTGTCGGAGGGCAGGAGGTGGGGGAAGGACGACATGACGGCCGCGTGCATGGCCTGGGGTGAGGACAGGAGGCGGCGGGCGCCGGGCCGGGCGGTGTTGACCCGGAAGCGGGTGATGAACATCGGGTGCTCTCATCCTTCCAGGACGTCGAGGGCGGCAAGGGCGGCGAAGGGGTCGTGCGCGTCGCGCGGCCCGCCGCGGCCTGCGGGCATCGGTGTGGGCACGGGGACGGTGAGGACGGTGCGCGGTGCGTGCCGCCGGTGGGCGGCGTCGAAGCTGACGGGCTGGTCGCGCAGGATGTCCGCCGTGGTGGCGGGCTCGTCGGCGGCCGTCTCGCGCAGCACGGTGAGGGTCCGCGGGGTGCGGCGGCGTCTGCGGTACCAGGGGGAGGCCTGCCACGGGACGGTCGTCAGGACGTCCTCCAGGCGGGCGTCCTCGTACAGGCCGAGGTCGACCGGTCCGGCGGGCGGGCAGGAGCGCCGCCCGAGGTAGGGCGGATAGACCGGGGAGCGCAAGGCGTCGTCGAGGCCGGTGAGCAGGGTGCGGTCGCCTTCGACGGCGGCGACGAAGACGGCGTCGGCGAGGTAGTACCGCTCGGACAGGGGCATGGATGCGCCGGTGACGCCGTGGTGGGCGGTGTGGAAGTCCCTGATGCGGGTGCCCGGTTGGTCGATGCGGACACCGAACCTGAGGGCTGCGAGAGGGGCGAGTGCCCCGTCGTCGCCGCGTTCGATGCCGGCCGCCGCGGCGAGCAGGCCGATGACACCGCTTTTGGTCGGGGCCGATTCGGTGGTGCGGCGGGTGAAGCGGGAGGAGGCCCCCCAGGACTGCAGGGGGCCTGCCAGGCGGAGGGCGAGCACGTTCATGCGGGCTTCTTCTCCAGGCGCTCCGCGACGGCCCGCCCGACGGCGGCGGTGAGTTCGCTGAGCGTGCCGGCCTCGGTGCCGAGGTCGGCGAGCTTCTGCGTGGCGGGGCCGACGCGCAGGACCCAGGTGAGGGTGGTCTCGGGGTTTCCGTAGGCGCGCTCGACGTCGGAGGCGTAGGCGGCGAGGCGGTCGGCGGCCTCACGCAGGTGTCCGCCGCCGTCGCTGCGGACGGGGTCCTCGAAGGCGGCGACGCAGCTGATCGGCCGGGTGGTACGCAGCTTGACGACGACGGCGTCCGGCTCGGTGTGGTGGCCGAACGTGTTGATCTTCCCGGTGGGCAGGGAGTCCACGAAGGCGTGCACGAACGCCTCGACGGCGCGGCGCACCGGCTCGGTGCGCGGTTCGTCGTCGCGCAGGCCCTCCCCGAGGTTGGCGGCGAGCTGGTGCACGCCGAGGGCCGCGTAGCGGTAGAGGGTCGCGGAGTTGAAGTCGACGGTGCCGATCATTCCGGCGCCGGTCTCCTCGTCGGTGTTCTCGTCGTCGACGGCGGTGTAGTAGTCCGACTCGTTGTCGACGCGGTGGACGCTGAGGGCGTGGGCGACCTGCACGGCGGCGTCGACGTTGATGTCGGCGACGTCGGCGACCATGCGGCCGAAGAGGGCGATGTCCACGGAGTGGCGGGTGTCCGCGAGTTCCTTGGCGCGGGCCTTGTTCTCCTTGGTCTTCAGGAACGCGGTGATGTCGGCGGCGCCTTCGAGGGCGAGGCGGGCGAGGCCGTCGAGCTGGCGGGAGCTGAGGAAGACCAGGTACTTGCTCTCGGGGGCGGGTGCGGGGCCGCCGTCCTTCTTGGCCTGGTCGGCCTTCCGCTTGGGAACCTCGGTCTTGAAGCCGGCGGCCTTGACCGTCTCGTCGGCGAGCCGGAGCGCGTCCTCCCGTTCGGTGGACGGGTCGAGGCCGTCGATGCGGTCGGCCAGGAGTTCCACGATCTTCTTGGTCCGTACGCCCAGTTCGGCGGGGTCGAGGAGGTGTTCGTCCTTGAAACAGGTACGGATGGCCCGCTTCCAGGCCTGGCTGGAGACGCGGGCGCGGGGGACTCCTCCGTAGACGGCCGTCTTGGGAGCGCCCGTGTCGTCGCGATTCAGGTTGCTGGGCGGGACGGTCTGCAGGGCGTGCACGTCCAGGAAGATGCGGTTCACGAGGCGTCCTTGTCGGTGTCCGGGAGCATGTCCGGGGCCGTGCCCGGGAGGGTGTTCGCGTCGGGAGCGGTGTGAGGGCCGGGCGTGGTGTTCGCGTCGGGTGCCGGCCGGGGCCGCCGCTGTTCGTGGAAGGAGCGTCCCCACCGGCGGCGGACGGCGGCGGGCCCGTCGGGCCACTGCCAGACGTAGAGCTGGCCGGCGAGGAGGGCGTAGTCGAGCGGGACGTCCTCGCGCCGCAGCAGGGCGACGAGGTCGCGCAGCCGCTGGGTGAGGGTGACGAGGTCGGGGGCGGAGCCCGCTCGTACCAGGCGTTTGCGGACGGGTTCGTCGACGCCGTCGGCCGGCATCAGGCGCCGGACGGCCGCGCCGAGCCCTGCCGGTCGTTCGCGGGTGTGCCGACGGTGCATCGGGGCTCCGCGGGACTGCTGGTGGAACGCCCACAGGGTGAGGGCCGCGTGCAGGGCGTCCTCGGCGCGGATCAGTTCCCGCTCGCTCAGGCGCCGGGCCGGTTCGGGCGAGGCGTGGGCGTTCGCCTCTCCGCCGGTGCCGTGGAGCGGGTCGGTGTCGATGAGGCTCCACAGGTCGGGCAGTTCGCCGGCGGCACGGCCCGCGCCGCGGCGCAGTCGGGCGAGGGCGGCGACGGCCTGGGAGCGGTCCTGGAGGTAGCCCTCCTGCCAGGGGGCGATGTGCGCGGCGGCGAGGTCGGCGACCCGCTGGTACACAGGGACCGACGCGGGCGGGGCGGTGGCGGATGCAGATGTGGATGTGGATGCGGTGGTCATGCGTGCACCTCCGGGGCGGTCGCGGCGGGGTCGGTTTCCGGAGGCCCGGCCGGTCCGGGTCCGGGGATGCCGGGTCCGGGGATGCCGGGTCCGGGGATGCCGGGTCCGGGGATGCCTCCGCCGGCCGGGTCGGTGGCACCCGTGGCGTTGCCTCCGGCATCCGGGGAGCCGGGGTCGCCCAGTGCCCTGGCCAGGCGTCCTCGGAACCACACGTCGGCCAAACCCGCGTTCAGCCAGTGGACGGCGCCCTTCTTGTCGGTGGAGAGGCGGCCCTCCCAGGCCGCGTCGCCCGCGGCGGCGATGAGGCGGTCGCCGGCGCTGCCCACCATCTGCCGTACGCGGCGCTGCCAGGTGTACCGGTGCTCGTACGGGTCGGGGGCGTCCGCCATGGCGGCCAGCCAGCCGCGGTACGGATGTTCCAGCTCGTCGAATCCACCGGCGCGGGCCACGGATTTCGGCCCCTCCTCCTCGGATCCGGTCGCCTGGGCCAGGTCCGCCGCGAGGTCCCCCAGGGCCCGTACGGCCCGGTCGGCGTCCTCGGCGGCGGCGACGGCCTGCCGGGCGTACGCCGGGTCCTGCCGTTGGAGCAGGACGACCGGCAACTCCAGGCGGTCGTCGACGACTTCGTCGATCACGGACTGCTGGGTCCCGTACGTGACGCCCACGAGCCGGGCGCGCACCAGGAAGTTGCGGGAGAGCTGCCCCGAGGACACCAGGCGGGCCACCCACTCGAGGATGCGGGGCCGCAGCCGTGTCGGGCCCTCGGCACCCCCGGTGTCCTCGATCCGGTCGGCGACGAGCGCGGCGATGCCCCGCCAGGCCGCGCGGTCCGGGTCGTGTTCGAGGGGCAGGAAGACGGGTGACCGCCCGAGCTTCTTCTCCTGTGCGGGGCTGCGGCGCCACGGGGTCATCGGCTCGCGGTCGTGCGTGTTCCTGGACGCGAGCGGGTCGCCGTAGCCGAGGACGACTCCGTGGACGCCGTCCGCGTCGTGGTGCAGGCGTACCCGCCGCGACTGCCAGGTGTACAGGTCCCGGGGGCCGGTCGCGGGCCGGTCGGCGGAGCCGGGGCCGCAGGGGGCGCGGCGCCAGGCCGGCCGGTCGTCGCCGGAGAAGCCGAGTCCTTCGGTGTCCGCCGCGACCAGGTTGAGCAGCAGCGTCTCGCGCAGCGTTTTCCCCTCCACGAAGACGCCTCCGAGCCCGCCCGCCCAGCCGGTCCCCAGCGGGTACACCTTGCCGCCCTTGACCCGGTCGTCGCCGTCCATGCCGGTCTTGATGCCGGAGGTGTCGTAGGCGTGGATGTGCACGACCCAGCGTGCCGCCTCGGCGAAGGTCAGCCGCTCCACGTCCGGCATCCGCGCGGAGAAGAACGGGGCACCCGCGGGCACGTCGGCCACGATCCGGTTGAGCGAGAAGACCTCGTCCTTCGTGGTGCGCAGGCCGGGAGTCTGCAGAAAGGGGGTGGCCGGGTGCAGGAGGTCGAAGCGGTCCCGGTGCTGCTCCAGGTAGGCCTCCACGGGAGAGAAGCAGTCGGGGTCCTCCCACAGGTCCGCCCATTCCTCGATGTCACCGGGGCCGTCCAGGGCGTCGTGCGCAACGGCCAGGAGGAGCCGGACGAGGGAGAACTCCTGCGTGGGCAGGTCGCCAACGATGCGCGACACGTTGGCTGCTTCTGAAAAAACTTGACGCAACGACAGCGTCTCCACGCTTCCGTCCAACCTAAGGATGGGCACCCATGATCGATAAGTCAGATCAAATGATGGCTTGTTCGCCGCAGTAGCGATCACCTCAGGCATGGATCTCCTCAAACCTGCAGTTCATCCGGTAGAGAAACGACAACTTGCCAGGTGATCCAAGCGGGCTCCGCCGAGCGGATGGAGCACACACATAGACGTTCATCTTCGGGCTCGCCCCCCTCACGGTCAGCGCAACTGAGCACATCAGGACCACATCTCATCCACGGATGCATCCAAGGAACATGCCCTTGGGCAATCGACGCCCCCTGCGCATCTCGCTGCATGCGATGCACCACGAGCCTCCCATGCCCTACAGTGTCGCCATCAATGTTGAACAGCCTAAGGGGAGTTGGATGCTGAAGCACTGGATCCGTTGGATCCTCGCCATCAGTGCAGTGATCGTCATTTTCTGGTTAGGGCTCCTGACAGGGCATTGGTTACCGCTAGGGGGACCGCAGGATGAAGCCATCAGATGGAGCATCGCCACTGCCTTGGCCAGTGCGATCTCAGCAGTGGGGGGCATGCCATTGGTGCGCTGGGCCGAGGGCAAGGGGCGAATGACGAAGGAACAATGAGCATCGTTGCTGCTACCTGTTCGCTGAGGCATGGCCTCGTCTCGAGGGATCGCGGACCCAAGTAGCATGGCCTCGCTGCTCCCCACCAGTGTGGGGATGGCCCCAGCCTTAGGGGCGTACATAACTGCTCCCCGCACCTAGCGGGGATCCCCCACGGCTTCCCACAGCCTCGCTCTCCCGCGTGGTCCGGGTCACATCAAGGCCGTCTTCCGGGCTGTATCGGAGCCTGAATCCTGCCAGCTGAATCTGGCAATCCTCATCGAGAGCGAGAATCAGCTGATCGGAGAGCCAAGGGCTGTTTCTTCCCTGCCAGTGGGGCAGGTACAGCTGTTCCAGTTCCCCGATGGCCCGGTCCAGGACCGGGCCGGAGAACTGCAGCGGTAACCGCAGTCCGCAGCTCGCGGCCGTACGGGCCGCGAACGGCGTCGGGGTCGCGTCCTGCGGCAGTTCGACACCGGCCCGCTGCCGGTTCCTCCGGTCCGCTCCGAGCCACGGCAGGGTGGCGAGGCTCCCGTCACCGCGTCGCTGTACGACCACGACCTCCAGGCTGTCCCGGCTGTCGCGGACCTGGGCGTGCCCGGTGGGGGTGTCGTCCGTGTCGCCCACGCCGGCGGCCACCCAGCCGAACAGCGGCCGCCCCGCTTTGCCGACGTCCCCCAGTCGGAACACGGCGGCGCGCTCGGCCTGGTCGTCGCGGTGCCGGTCGAACTGCTCGCGCGCCGTCTTCAGCGCGTCCTGCCAGTGGTCCGGCCCGACCGGTCCTTCCCCGTAGGCGCCCTGGACGAGCGGGCTGATGTCCGTCGGGAGTTGCACCGGCTTCCGGGGCCCGCCGTCGAGGTGGGGCAGGAGCGCCGCGGCCGACCGCAGCAGGGCGTACCGCCCGTACACGGCCACCGACCCGCGCACCGGAGCGGGTACGTCCGCCGCCCAGTCGACTCCCGTCACCAGGCAGCGTGCGGTCCGCAGGCGCTCGGGCCGGTCGGCCTGGTCCTGTCCGCGCCGGTGGCGGTGCAGGCGGCCCATGCGCTGGAGGAGCAGGTCGACGGGGCAGAGGTCGCTGACCAGCAGGTCGAAGTCGACGTCCAGGGACTGCTCGGCGACCTGGCTGGCCACCACGATGTGCCGGCCCACGGGCCTTTCCCCCGTACGCTCCGGAGGGCCGAAGAGCTGGAGCAACCTGCTGTCCTTGCCCGCCCGGTCGAGGTCGACGAAGCACGAGTGGGCCACGGTCACGTTCTCGGCGCCGAACTCCTCGCGCAGCGCACGCGCCGTCTCCAGCACCCGCCCGACCGTGTTCCGGATCACCAGGACGCATCCGCCGTCGGCCAGTTCGCTCCGCAGCCGGGCGACGAGGACGTCCTGCCCGTCGGCGATGCGCTCCACGCACACCGTCGTCGACCGGGCCGACGCCTGCGGCCGGCGGACCAGCGGAGCGCCGCCCGGAGCGACGGCGGTCAGCAGCGGGTACGCGTCGTCCGGGGCGGTTGCCGCCGCAGCGGGACCTTCCGCGGGCATGACCGCGTCCGCCCGGCCGGCGTACGCCTCGACGAGTTCACGCCTGCGCGAGGCCGGAAGGGTCGCGGAGAGCACCACCACCGGCACCCGGTACGCACCCAGCCAGGACAACACCCGGTCCAGGTACACGCTCATGTACGTGTCGTAGGCGTGCGCCTCGTCGATGACGACGGCCTTCCCGGCCACCGCGAGATGGCGCAGCGCCAAGTGCCGGCTCTTCAGCCCGGCGAACAGCAACTGGTCGATGGTGCCCGCGACGAACGACGCCAGCATGGCCTTCTTACGCCCCCGCAGCCAGGCGTGCGCCACCAGTTCGGCTCCCGCACGGCGCCGCGCGTCGTCCGTCCGCCGCCCGTCCGACTGCCACGTGGACGAGGCCTCCGCCCCGTCCACGTCGACAGCCTCGACCCGCCCCGCACGGGCCATCAGACCGGCGAAGTCCTCGTTGAGCACCGCTTTGGAATGGGCCAGATGCACGGACCGGCGTGCGCCCGCCACCCCCGGCAGCCGGTCCAGCCAGGCGAGCAGGCGGGGGAACATCGCATTGCCGGTGGCCATGGTCGGCAGGGCGAAGAAAACCCCTCCCACGCCGGAGCGCGCCGCGAAGATCTCGGCCACGGCGAGCGCGGCCTCCGTCTTGCCTTCCCCCATCGGCGCCTCGACGATCATCAGACCCGGCGCCTCCATCTCCCGGGCGAGTTCCACGGCGGCCTCCTGCACGGGGCGCGCCGTCGCCCCCTCCGGCAGTCCGAACCGGGAGGCGAACAACTCCTGAGCGCTCCCGGCAGGTTCCTCGGCCCGCCAGGGGTCCGGCAGGTCCAGCCCCCGCCAGGCCGCGGCAAGACGCTCCTGGTCACTGCGGGACGCCCCGTCGGGGAAGTACGGGAAGAGGTCCGGGTTGCTGGCGATCCAGTCGGAGACGATGACCAGCGCGGTGAGCAGCACCTGAACCGGCTGCGGCAGCTTCGCCGTACGCCACTCCCCCAGCCGTTCCGTCACCCCGAAGCGCTCGGCACAGGCATCGAGCAGTTCCGTCTGCACCTCACGCCACACCCGGCCGCTCGCCCCCGGAGTGCGCAGCAACTCCTCGTGCTCGTACAGGGCCTTGATCTGCCCGTACTCGGGCGGGACTCCGTGATGCCCGCCCACGGCAACCGTGAACTGACCGGTCCGCGCGGGCGCCCACCCGTGCCGCTCCTCCAGCCACTCCCCCAGCAGCACCTGCCCGGCCAGACCGTGCGGCGCGATCCGCCGGTCCGGCCCCATCGCCTTCGCCGAGCGCATCTCCAGCCCTTGGTCGCGCATCGCGTCGGCGAGTTGATCGACCTGGCAGGCGAACGCGGGGGTGGCCTTGCCGATGTCGTGCACCCCGGCCAGCCACACGACGAGGGCCCGCGCGTCCGACTCGCCCTGCGGCAAGGCCTCGGCCACCAGCCGCCGCACCCCCACGGGCAGCCACCGGTCCCACAACAGGCCGGCCACCGCCGCGCTGTCCTCCATGTGCCGCCACAGCGGCAGCCACCCGTCGGTGTCCCGATCATGCTTGGCCCACACCGCCCGAGCCGGCCCCCCGAGCCGACACAGCAGGCCGGATCGGGGCATCCCCCCATTGGTCATGAGGGATTGATACAGGGAGAGACGGGCTCCACACACCAAAATAGGCAAAGAGACGGAAGCAGGGGCAGGAAGCGATATCGGGACTTACGATGACCGGCTTACCATCGCTTCACCGAGAAGCGCCCGCGAGACCGAATGGCACCACATGCCCTATTTGCCGAGATCTGCAAAAGTCTCCGAAACCACGTCCCCGCGAGAGTAAAACCGCAGGTCGCCCAGTCTGCTCCCCGCACCCGCGGGGATGGTCCCGGCGCGCACCGCGGGTGGGGGTGACGTTCGGTCTGCTCCCCGCACCCGCGGGGATGGTCCCGCGCTCATGACGGCATCGCGCAGCGTGCCCTTCTGCTCCCCGCACCCGCGGGGATGGTCCCCCGTGGCCGACGTCCTCCCCCGTCGGTCGCAGCTGCTCCCCGCACCCGCGGGGATGGTCCCGGCTCCCGGTGGCTAGACCGGGGGCCGTTTTGCTGCTCCCCGCACCCGCGGGGATGGTCCCCCTGGCTCGCCACGATGAGCCCGCAGCAACTCCTGCTCCCCGCACCCGCGGGGATGGTCCCCCCGCCGACATGACCGTCCCCGACAAGACGTGCTGCTCCCCGCACCCGCGGGGATGGTCCCCAGTTGAAAGCACCATTGGCGATGTCAGGGATCTGCTCCCCGCACCCGCGGGGATGGTCCCATGGGGTGGCAGCGCATGATGCGGTTCTGCTGCTGCTCCCCGCACCCGCGGGGATGGTCCCGGCATGACGGGCCGCGCCGCGGGCTTCGACATCTGCTCCCCGCACCCGCGGGGATGGTCCATCTCGTCGTTGCTCACAGGAGGGTCTCCGGGTCTGCTCCCCGCACCCGCGGGGATGGTCCCTACGGCCCCCCAGGTCAGAGGGGGTGCCTACACTGCTCCCCGCACCCGCGGGGATGGTCCCGAGAAACAACGGACCCCCACGCGCGCAGAAACCTGCTCCCCGCACCCGCGGGGATGGTCCCAGGACGTCGGCGTCGGACGCCGTCTGCTTGACCTGCTCCCCGCACCCGCGGGGATGGTCCCAGGACGTCGGCGTCGGACGCCGTCTGCTTGACCTGCTCCCCGCACCCGCGGGGATGGTCCCTCGAAACGCGGTCTGACGGCTCGTCTCAACGCCTGCTCCCCGCACCCGCGGGGATGGTCCCCGCCCACCACCGAGGAGCGGCTCACCGCTCTGCTGCTCCCCGCACCCGCGGGGATGGTCCCACGGCCGCCGCGGCGGGCCTGTCCTGGACGGGCTGCTCCCCGCACCCGCGGGGATGGTCCCGAAATCGCCGCGCTCCGGCGTCGTGTCCTGGAATGCTCCCCGCACCCGCGGGGATGGTCCCGCGAACATCTGCACCGGCAGGGCGACCGCCGCCTGCTCCCCGCACCCGCGGGGATGGTCCCTTCGGGACGTGGCTGCCCCAGCCGGTCCCGGCCTGCTCCCCGCACCCGCGGGGATGGTCCCACCGCGAGTGCCCGGTAGCACTCGGCCGCACCCTGCTCCCCGCACCCGCGGGGATGGTCCCGAGTAGCCCACGTCGGACCAGCCGTTGCCGTCCTGCTCCCCGCACCCGCGGGGATGGTCCCTCAAAGCGCAGGTGTTCCCCGACCAGTTCACCCTGCTCCCCGCACCTGCGGGGATGGTCCCACCCGGGCCGAGGTCCTGATCTCCGAAGCCGTCTGCTCCCTGCGCCCGCGGGGAGCAACTTCAAGGAGAGCCCCGTGTTATTTCGGGTGACCTTGGGACCTCTTCAGCGCATCGACAAAGGCAGCGAACGCAGGGCCGGGCACGGTCAGGGTGCCGCAGGTAGGACTTTTCGAGTCGCGGATGGCTACGCGCGGGTGGCATGGAGCAACCTCGACACAGGCATTGCCGTCGCCGCTACCCGAGTAGGACGACTTCTTCCAGAGGCCAGGGGTCGTCATCGCGGACCTCACAGCTCCTTCACCAGCCGGTGGATGAGATCACGGGAACGCCGAGGTTCGAGCGCCACCGCCTTCACTCTACGGAAAAGCGTTCGGAAGACACCGAGTTGCGCTTCACTCTCCACAAAGAGCGCCCCTTGAGGGCCGTCTCGGACCACCGTGTCCAACCTCGGAACAGTGCCGCCGACGTAGACCATGGCGGCGCTGATGTCCGCGAATTCCTCCAGGTCGAAAGGGATGACACGTACGGTCACGCAGTCGCTCTCCATCAGCTCCAGGAGGGTGGAAAGCTGCGTCCGTGACGTTTCCCGCCCACCTACTCTGATCCGCAGGGCCGCCTCATGGATCAGCGCCTCGTACGGCACCGGCTGCGCGCCGTCGATGACGACTCGCCTCTGCATCCGGTGACGTACACGCAATTCGAGGTCTTCTTGAGGTAGTTCGGGCACCCTCCTCGAGAAGAGCGCCCGCGCATAATCCGCAGTCTGCAGCAGACCGGGGACATGAAGGAAGTCCACGTCCCACCGGAAGGTGGCGTGGTGCTCCAGCTCGGACAGATCCAGGAATGAGGTGGGCAGGAGACCCCTGTATTCCTCCCACCAGCCACGGACCCGGTCGGCTGCCATCACGGCCAACGCGTCGACCAATTCGTCGTCCGTGCAGGCGTAGTGGGCAGCCATGCGGCGCAGTCGCTGCTCGCTCACACCTGTGGTGCCGGCCTCGATCTGGCTGATCTGCACAGAATTCACGCCGAGCAGTGCCGCCGCCTCGCGGGCACTGAGGTCTGCGGCCTCCCGAAGTCGGCGCAGTTCAGCGGCCAAACGTAGCTGTCGCGCTGTCGACTCACGCCTACTACCCATCGATCGCCCTTCCCTCAGCACGCCTGTCAACAGCACGACTCGTTCGGGCGTCAGGCTACGCGATCCACTTGCCTCGGGTTAAATCTAAGGTCTACTTTCGGTGATGCAACGAACGCTTTGAGTAGCCACCGACGCCGGAAGTTCACCGCTCCGCCATGCCACAACGCGAGCGGCAACGACACCGTCGACCACGGCTGCTGTTCCTTCCAACCAACCTTCACTCAACAGGAGTTCGCATGCCCGAAACCGACCCGTGGGAGTACTCACTCTCCATCCCGAACGATCCCAGAGCCGTCACCGTCTGCCGCCGTACCCTGCGTTTGATCCTCACGGTGCACGGCCTGATCGGGCAGGTCGACGTCGCGGAGCTGCTCGCGACGGAGTTGATCGGCAACGCCGTGCGGCACACCAAGGGGCCCGCCGCACTGCGGGTGCGCTGCTCGGCGTCGGGGGTTCTTCGGATCGGGGCGTGGGACGCGGACCCGTCCCCGCCCGAGCCGCCGCAGCCCTTCACGCCGGCGCTGGACCGGGAGGACGGGCGGGGGCTCGCCCTGGTGCGGGCCTGTGCCGATGCCTGGGGCTGGCAGCCGCTCTCGCGGGAGGGCAGCCGGGGCAAGTACGTGTGGTGCGAGCTGGGTGCCGCTCAGGCCGTCGGAGGCGTGGCCGTGGGACCGCCGGACCGCGTCGGTGGTTCAGCGGCCGACCGCGCAGGCGTCCCCATTGAGCGTGAACCGTGGCGGTGATGACGCGTCGCCGGTGTGGTCGGCAAGGTAGCCGAGGGTGATGCTCGCGCCCGGAGCGATCGCGGCGTTGTGGGAGGCGTCGGTCGCCGTGATCACGTTGCTTCCCTGGGTCAGGTTCGTGTTCCAGTCGGAGACGACGGTCTGCCCGAGGGCCAGCGGGAACTCCAGCGTCCAGCCGTTCACCGGGGTGCTGCCGGTGTTGGTGACGGTGAGGTCGGTCGTCAGGCCGGTCCCCCAGGTCGTCACCGTACGGTCCACCCGGCAGGTGGGCTCCTCCCGCTCGAACGACACCCGGTGCAGGCCGCCGGGCAGGTCGTTGACGACGTAGAACTCCCCTTCGGCGGTCGTGCCGATCGACGTCACCTGGGTGGGCATCTCACCGATCTCGGCCTGCTCGTAGCCTCCGCTGCCGTCGGGGCGCAGCGCCCAGACCGTGGACGAGCAGTAGTCGGTGGCGATGTACGTGCCGCCGACCAGACCGGCGTACTTCTGGCCGCGGTAGACATGACCGCCGATGACCGAACAACCCCCGGTGTACGGGGAGTACGTGAAGACCGGTTCGGTGTACGTCTCACCGGGCCCGCAGTCGCCGCCCTTGAACTTCTCCAGCCCTTCATAGCAGGACCAGCCGAGGTTCAGCCCACCCTGTCCGGGGGTGAGATGGTCGACCTCCTCCCATCGGCCCTGGCCGACGTCGCCGATCCACATCGATCCGTCGGCCTCGTCGAAGGAGAACCGCCACGGGTTGCGCAGCCCGTACAACCAGATCTCCTCGCGGGCTCCGTCCGTGCCCACGAAGGGGTTGTCGGCGGGGACGCAGTAGGGAAGCGGGCCGCAACCGCGGCTCACGTCGATCCGCATGATCTTGCCCAGCAGGGTGTCCAGCCGTTGGCCGGAGCGGAAGGGGTCCCCGGAGCCGCCGCCGTCGCCGATGCTCCAGTACAGGTTGCCGTCGGGGCCGAACGCGAGCTGGCCGCCGTTGTGGTTGTTGTACTCGGCGTGTTCCTGGGAGAGCAGGACCTCCAGGCGGGACTCGTCGAGCCGGTAGCGGGCGAGGGTGACCGCGCCGTCGGGCAGTGCCGTGTACGCCAGGTACACGTTCTGGCTGGCGGCGAAGTCGGGCGGGAGGGCGATACCGAGCAGACCGCGCTCGTTGCCCGATTCGTCCACGGCCGACGTGATGTCGATGAGCGGGGGTGCGGCCAGACCGGTGTCCGGGTGGTAGACGCGGACGGTGCCGGACTTCTCGGTGATGAACAGCCTGTCCGTGCCGTCGTCGGGACCGACGACGGCGGTGGGCCGTCTCAGCCCGCGGGCGACCTGGGTGGTGGTCGCGCTGAGCGACGGCAGAGGCACGGTCGAGGTGCCCTCCGCCGTTGCCGTCCCGGGCGACACGGTGCCCGCCGCGGGAGGGGCCGCCGCGACGGACCGGGCCGCGGCCGGCAGGGGAGCGAGGGCGGTCAGCAGAAGGGCCAGCAGAAGGGGCCCGGTCCAGCGTCGTAGCATGTCGGCTCCAGAAACGAGGACGTTTGCACGGCGGTGGTGCTTCTGGTGCTTCTCCGGGCAACAGGCGCGATCGGTCCCCTGCGGGGTTCGATGGCGTGGGAGCGCTCCCGCGGACTCCTAGGCTGCGCGTCGTGAAACAGGGCGGCAATGCCTGTTCGCGCCACTTTCGCCCTGCGTGGCGCGAACGGTGCGTTACTTCTCGCGACCGAGGGGCCCGAGCCGCCGCAGCCCTTCCCTTCGGCGCCGGACCGGGATGACGGGAGAGGGCTCGCCCTGGTGCGGGCCTGTGCGATGTCCGGGGTCGGCAGCCTCTCTCGTATGAGGGCGGCCGGGGCAAGTACGTGTGGTGTGAGCTGGACGGCGTTCGGGTAGGGCGCCCGGGCTGAGCGCATCCCAACGCACCGCACCGGCGTGGTGCGTTCACGCCCTTCGTTCCGCGGAGGCGTGGAAGCGGCGGACCGCGTGCGCCGCCCGGTCGCAGCGGGGGACGAGCAGGGCTTCCGTGACACCGGAGGCCGACTGTGCCGCACAGGTCCGCAGGGCTTCGGACATTTCCCCAGCGGCTGCGACGGTGCCAGCGGGGCAGATCGCGGACAGGTCCGGCCGGTGCTCCGTGAGGGTGGCCGTCTCGGTGGGCATCCGGTCCGGCGTGCGGGGTCAGCGTGGGTTCGACGAATGGCGAGGCCGCGCGTCACGGTCCGCCGTTCCGCTACGCACAGGGGGCCCCACCGACGGGCGGTGGTCCGTCGTCTCGCAGTGCCGTGAAGCCTTCCGCCGGGGCGCGGGTGCGAGCTGACCCGCCACCGTCGCGCCGAACGCCATTGCCATGCCGGCCAGTTGCCAAGGCGTCAGCGCCTCGCCGAGCGCCGCCCAGCCGATGACGGCCGCGGTGAGCGGGGAGAGCGGGCCGAGGAAGGTGACCTGGGTGGCGGTGAGGCGGCCGATGCCGCGGAACCAGAGCCAGTACGCGACCGCCGTGTTCACCAGAGCGAGGTAGAGGTAACCGCCGATCGCCGGGCCGTCCAGTACGGGCGGCGCGCCCTCGACCAGGAGAGCGAGCGGGGCGATCAGCAAGCCGCCCGCGGTCAGTTGCCAGCCGGTGAGCGCGAGCGGGCCGACGCCCTCGGGGCGGCCCCACCGCTTGGTGAGCACGGTGCCGGTGGACATGGAGGCGATGGAGGCGAGTGCCGCGAGCACGCCGAGCGGGTCCAGCGCCCCGGCCGCCTTCAGGACGACCAGGCTCACGCCGAACGTGGCCACGGTCCCGGTGAGCAGGGTGCGTACCGTCGGCCGTTGCCCCAGCAGCAGTGCCGAGAGGCCGACCACGCACAGCGGCGCGATCGAGCCGACGGCCGCGGCCATGCCGCCGGGCAGCCGGTACGCGGAGAGGAACAGCAGGGGGAAGAAGGCGCCGATGTTGAGTGCGCCGAGCACGGTCGCCTTCCCCCACCAGGCGCCGCGCGGCAGCACCCTGGCGAGCGCGAGCAGCAGCAGTCCGGCGGGCAGGGCGCGCATCAGGCCGGTGAACAGGGGGCGGTCGGCCGGGAGGAACTCGGTGGTGACGGCGTAGGTGGTGCCCCAGGAGACGGGGGCGAGGGCGGTGAGCGCGATCAGGGTGGCACGGTTCGGGGCCATGGGTGCGCACCTCTTCCCGGGGACGGCTTCAGGTGGACAGCAAGTAGCTTAGCGCTAAGCAACTTTTCATCAAGCCACTTTCTTGCAAGCTACTTTCTTGCGGGCGACCGGGAGGGGACGGATACTCCTGCCCATGAGTGCACGCCCCGAGCAGCGCAAGGATCCCGTCGACGCGATCGTCGAACAGTGGGCCAGGGAGCGGCCGGACCTCGACACGGTCGCGATGGAGGTCTTCGGCCGCATCACCCGGCTCTCACGCGCCATGGGCGACCTGTTGGAGAAGGCGTACGCCAAGTACGGCATCTCACGCGGGGAGTTCGACGTCCTCGCGACCCTACGCCGCTCCGGCGAGCCCTACGCCCTCTCCCCGCGCCAGCTCTCGGCCACGCTGATGCTCACCACCGGCGGGATGACGGGCCGCCTCGACAAACTGGAGCGGGCGGGACTACTGCGCCGCTCCCCCGACCCGCACGACCGCCGGGGCCTCCAGGTCACGCTCACCGAGCGGGGCCTGCACCTGGCCGACGAGGCGGTCGGCGCGGGCCTCGCGCTCCAGACGGAGGCCCTGTCCGCTCTGGACGGGGACAGGGCGAAACAACTGGCCGATCTGCTCCGGGAATTGCTGCTCGCCACCGAGAGGTAGCGAACAGCCCGGCGTCCGGGGGCGCGAACGCCGAATGCCGGACGCCGGACCACCACCGCGTTCCGGGCGGGGCACCCTCCCCCGCCCGGTGCCCGGCAGCGGCCCGGCAGCCCTGCGCCTGGGGCTTGCGGCCTACCAGCGGTTCCGGTGCACGACCTCCGCGACCGGGCGGCGACTCACCGGACCGAAGTTGCCGCGCGGCCACCCCACCGGAATGGCCGCGAAGGTGTTCATGTCCTCGGGAATGCCGAGGGCCGCCTTCCACTCCTCCTCCAGCATCAGGTGCCAGATGGTGATGTTGGCGGCCAGGCCCAGACCCCTCGCGGCGAGCAGCAGGTTCTGCACGCCCGGGTAGACACAGGAGCCCTCCGCGAGCGCGGAGAAGCGCTCCTGGATCCGCCCCATGCGCGCCGTCCCCTCGGCGCCGAGCGCCTCGGCGTAGCGCTGCAGGCCCTCCTCCTCGATCCTCGGCTCCGGGAACCGGTAGCAGGGGATGATCAGCGCCGGGGTCTCGGCGAAGTGGTCGCGCTGGTACTCGATGGCGGCGACCATGCGCCCGTACGCGGCCTCGTCCATGCCGACGGGGGCGTACTTGCCGGTCGTGGCGAGGTACGCGTCCACGCACCGCTTCCACAGCGGCGCGAGCTCGGCCATGACCTCGGGGTCGGTGACGACGACGTACTCGTAGCGCTGCATGTTGCCGCCGCTGGGGCCCCAGACGGCCGCCTGGATCAGTTGGTCCAGGAGCTCATCGGGCACCGGGTCGGGCTGGAGGCGCCGCATGGCCCGCATGGTGGACATGGTCGCGAAGAGGGCCGGTTCGGTGGCGTCGCCGGCCGAGGCCTCGGACAGAGTGGCTTGAGTGTTCATGAACAGAGTCTAGAAACGACACTTCCCGCCCTGACACCCGGTCACCTCTGCTTTATTGCAGAGGAACTTGACGTCCCTTCAGCCCTTCGGTGAAGGCAGGGCGCGGGCGGAGAGGGGGGAGCGGGAGGGGAGCAGGAGAAGGACGCCTCATCGGCGTGGCAGTCCCCGGAACCGCCCCCGCGCGACTGCGTACCCGAGGGAGAGCAGCGTTTCGGCAGCGGTTCCGACGGCGTTGCGGCCGTCGGTCCCTCTCGCCTCGCAGCTTCCTAGTCACCGTCGCCGGTGGGCTGGTCTTGGCTCCGGTTCTTCCCGAGGCTGCGCAGCAGTTCCCCCGCACCGAGCGTCACGGCCGCCACGGCGCGGGCCCAGCGGGGCCCGCCGCGCTCCGCCCACACCACACACACGCACCCGCCGACGACTAGCGCCAAGATGCCGAGCAGCACCAGAGTAATCATGTTCCCCACCCCTGCATTCGTTCATACGGTCCCGGCGATCGCCTCGGACCGGAAAGAAACGCCACCTGGGCAGCATGCCGTACGTACCACCGACGGAACGACGCCAAAGCGTCGGCTACAGGGACGGGCCGTCGGCGGTGACCGTGTCGCGGCCGGGCGCCTGCCCTCGGTTCGCGCTGCTGCCCGTCGTCGTGAACATCGCTCCGTCCGACTGCTGCGGACATGACTCGTCGATGTGGAGCAGCAGCCGACACGAAGGGCGCCGACCCTGCCACCCCTACGGCGATTCGCGCGTACGGGTGGCGGGGTCGGCGCCCTCGGAAAGGTGCGGGAACGACCGGGCCCGGGACCGGGGTCAGGCCTTGACGTCGGCCTTGGCGTCCGGCTTGACCGCGATGTTGGAGCTGGTCGTGTCCTTCTTCTTGTGCGACTTGTCGCCGACCATCACCAGCCCGGCGATGACCAGGAAGAGCACGATCGGGGCCACGACGTACAGCCCCAGCGTCTCGATCACGCTCAGGCCCGTGCCGGGGTCGTCGCCGTCGTCGCGGGTGAGCGCGAGCGCGGGGGACGTCATGAGCAGCATCATCAGCGTCGTACCGGCTGCCAGGGCGCCGGCGCGCAGGGCGTTCGTCTTGTCCACGGTGCCAACGTAGCGAACCGCCGTGAGGCCCGCGCGTCCGGGGGTGCGTACGGGACCCCGGTCGCACCGGGTATGTCCCGGTGCGACCAGGTTTGCCCTCAGGTCTCGCCCGGGGCGTCCGCGCTGTCCGTACTGTCCGCTCCGCCCGGCCGGTCGGAGCAGGTGCGCACCACGTCGAGCAGGGCGCGCAGTCTCGGGGACGCCGTCAGTTCCTCCAGGGGGATCGGGCGGCCCTGCGCGTCGGCGATGGGCAGGCGCCAGTTCGGGTACTGGTCCCAGGTGCCGGGGAGGTTCTGCGGGCGCCGGTCGCCGACGCCGTCGGGGAGCCAGACGCCGATCATCCGGGCGGGGGTGCGCAGCAGGTAGCGGTGGACGGCCTGGATGCGTGCCTCCTCCTCCGTGGTGGCGGTGCCGCTCGTGCCGTGGCCGTGCAGGAGACCGAGCCCGGTCAGCAGGTCCAGCCACTCCGCGGTGTCCGCGACGGCCTCCGCGTGCTCCTCGGCGAGGGGGCGGGTGAGCAGGCCGAGGCCGTCGCGGAGCTCGACGTGTTCGCCGGTGAGGCGGGACGCGGTGGGCGGCAGGTCGTGGGTGGTGACGGTGGCCAGGCAGTCGGCGCGCCAGGTCTCCGGCGGCAGTGGCCGGCGGTCGCCCTCCCAGTCCCGTTCGAACCAGAGCACCGACGTCCCGTACACCCCGCGTTCGCGCAGCGTCTCGCGCACGCCGGGCTCGACCGTGCCCAGGTCCTCGCCGATCACCACCGCCCCGGCGCGGGAGGCCTCCAGGACGAGGACGGCGAGCATCGCCTCGGCGTCGTAGCGGACGTACGTGCCCTCGGTGGGCGGCTGTCCCTGGGGTACCCACCAGAGCCGGAACAGGCCCATGACGTGGTCGATGCGCAGGGCGCCCGCGTACCGGAGCAGGGCCTGGAGCAGGGCGCGGAACGGCGCGTAGCCGGAGGCGGCGAGCCGGTCGGGGCGCCAGGGCGGCAGGCCCCAGTCCTGGCCGCGGGCGTTGAAGGCGTCCGGGGGCGCGCCGACCGACATGCCGGCGGCGAGGGTGTCCTGCTGCGCCCAGGCGTCGGAGCCGCCGGGGTGCACGCCGACCGCGAGGTCGTGGATGATCCCGAGCGGCATCCCGGCCTCGCGCGCGGCCCGCTGGGCGGCGGTGAGTTGGGTGTCGGTGAGCCAGGCCAGCCGGGAGTGGAAGTCGACCCGGTCCGCCAGTTCGTGGCGGGCCCGCGCGGTCTCGGGCGAGCGCGGGTCGCGCAGTCCGGCGGGCCAGGTGTGCCAGTCGGGGCCGTGCACCTCGGTGAGCGCGCACCAGGTGGCGTGGTCCTCCAGGGCCTGCCCCTGCCCGGCGAGGAAGTCGCGGTAGGCGGCGAGGCGGCCGGGGCCGAGCGGTACCTCGTTCACCACTGCTTCGAGTGCGGCCTTCTTGACCGCCCAGACGGCGTCCCGGTCGATCAGGGCGCCCTTGTCCAGCACCGCCTCGCGCAGCTCCGCGGCCCGCCGGAGCAGGTCCCCCAGCCGGTCCCGTCGCGGGTCCCGCCGCCGGGCGCGGTCGTCCTCGGCGCCCGCGAGGTCCTCGGCTCCC
>NZ_LIQT01000399.1 GCF_001418415.1 Streptomyces hirsutus | reverse complement strand
CGCCGGGGGGAGGGGCGAACCCCTGCGCGGCGGGCCGAGGCGCCGGTGCGGGAGCAGGGGCCGGTGCCGGGACGGGAGCGGGAGCCTGCGCGGGGGTGCCGGGAACACCGAACGCGGGCGGGGCGAAGCCCGGGACAGCGCCTCCCGCCTGCGGCGGCTGCGGCTGCTGCGGGGCGGCGGGCTCCTCCTCGGCCACCTCGCCGCCGAAGTTCTTCAGCAGCGCTTCGAGACCGCCGTCGAAGCCCTGTCCGACAGCGGCGAACCGCCATACGTCCTTGAAGTAGAAGTCCCCCAGCATCACCGCCCGCTCGGTGGAGAACTCCGAGCCGCTGAAGGGATAGCGGGCCACTTCCTCGCCGCCCGCAACGATGCGGATGTATCCGGGACCGATCTGGGACATCTGCCCGACGCCGTCGAGCGTCGCCGTGAAGGACAGCTTCTTGATCTGCTGCGGAATCCCGTCCAGCGTCACGCGGAAGGACTCCGTGTCTCCCGCCTGGGGACCCAGCAGCTGAAGGGACTCCTCGGGGGACTTCGGCTGGTTGAAGAAGATGAAGTACCGGTCGTCCGAGAGCCGTTCGTCGGCATCGAGGCCGAAGCAGCTGATGTCGAAGGTGAGTCCGGGGCCGGAGATCTGCACGCCTACGTACAGATCCGTACCCGCGGTGAGGTCACTGATCCTGGCCTTGTGGCCGCGTTGGAATTCCCTGGCCATGCGTACGACCGTCCCCCGTCCCGAATGTGAGTGCGTCGCGCCAGGCTAACCGCAAACTCGGACATCCGATGAAGCCGGTACAGACCCGGTACATAACGCGCGGGCGCCCCTGCGGACACCCACGTCGGGCGGCGTTCACCCGTTGTGGGCCCCCGGCAGATGGGGCAGCCGCTCGGCCGCGACCACTCCTTCGAGGTAGCCCCGGGCCCGTTCCGTCTTCGGATACGCCTCCAGCAGACGCCAGAAGCCGGGCCCGTGTCCGGGCACGAGCAGGTGAGCCAGTTCGTGGCAGAGGACGTAGTCGACGACGTACTCGGGCATGCCCTGCAGCCGGTGCGACAGGCGGATGCTGCCCTCGGACGGCGTGCACGAACCCCAGCGCGTGTTCTGGTTGGTCACCCAGCGTACGGAGTGGGGCCGGGCCCGCCCGTTGAAGTACTGGGCCGACAGCCGCTCGGCGCGCTCGGCCAGCTCGGTGTCCCCGAGCGCCCGCCTGCTCTCCTGGGCCGCCAGCTTGTCGAGCATGACGTTCACCCAGCGCTGCTCCTCCGCCTCGGACATCCGGGCGGGGATGAGCACCACCGTACGATCGCCCTCGCGGTACGCGGAGACCGTTCTGCGTCGGCGGGCGCTCCTGCGGACCTCGATCGCGCTCGCCCGTGAGCCGCTCGTCGGCTGACTCGTCGTGCTGCGCTGAGGAGGTGTGGCGCTGTGCAGTGGGTCGGCGGGCACGCCCCGACGTTACCCGCTGCACACGGGGAAGTCCCGGCTCCGGGACGCTTCGATACCGATCCCCCCGCCATGCGCCGGATTTATATGACGAATCACCTTGCCTGTGGACAACTTTCCGCGAGTCGCTCCAAATCCGGGCATGCTGGCATCCGCCGACCGGCCCACGGGTGGGCGACGGTACTACGGCAGCCGTTCGAGCGGCAGCCGTTCAGGGAGACACGGGGGACCTGACATGCATCCGATGGTGAAGCCGGCGCTCCGGCGCGGCTGGCGCGACCTCAACACCGTGCAGTTCGGGATGACACCCGCGCACGCGTTGACCCTGGGGCCGATGGACACGGCGACGGGCAGCTTCCTCGATCTGCTCAACGGCACCCGTGGGCTCGATCGTCTGCGCGAGGAGGGCCTGCGGATGGATCTGCCCGACGGTCATGTCGACCGGCTCGTGGCCCGGCTGTCCCGGGCCGGGCTCCTCGACGACTCCCGGGGCGGCGGTCCGGCCGCCGACGCCCTGCGCGGGAAGCAGGAGGTCCTCGACCGGCTGCGTCCGGATCTGGCCTCGCTGACCCTGACCACTTCCGCGCCGGGCGACGCACTCGGACGCCTCGCGGCGCGCCGCGGAGCCCGGGTGCAGGTGAGGGGCGCGGGCCGGGTCGGCTCGATGCTGGCGGCGTTGCTGTCCGGTGCCGGGGTGGGTGAGGTCGACGTGCGCGACATCGGTCGGGTCGAGCCCTGGGACGTCGCGCCGGGCGGGCTGCCCCCGGAAGCCGTCGGCGACCGCAGGCACGAGGCGGCCCGCCGTGTTGTGCGCCGGGCCGCACCGGACCGGTCGCCGCGTCGGACCGCTCAGTCCCCTCCGGAGGAGGGCGCCCCCGGGTTCTCCCTGGTGGTCGTCGCTCCGCGGGACGACGTCTCCGTGCACACCCCGGACCCGGCGGGGACCGAGCCTTTGATGGCCTCGGGGACACCCCACCTCTACGTGGGCGTGGTGGAGGCGACCGGCGTCGTCGGTCCGCTCGTCCTGCCCGGTGAGACAGGCTGCGCGGGCTGTCTCCAGGAAGAGAGGACCGACCGGGATCCGACCTGGCCGCGTATGGTCGCCCAGTGGCGTTCCGGGCGGCAGCGCCGGGTGGGAGCCTGTGATCTGTCACTGGCCGCGACCGTGGCCGGACTGGCCGGTGCCCATGTGCTCGCCTTCCTGGACGGCCATGTTCCGTCCAGTGCCGGTGCCCGCTGGGAGGCTTCGCTCCCGGGTCTGCACTGGCATGCGCGGCCGGTCGGGGCGCATCCCGGGTGTCCGTGCGGAGCGGCGGATCAGAACGCGGCGGAAACGGAGTCGGAGCAGACCTCCGAACACGGCCGGACGCACGAGACAATGACCCCGCACGGGCCGTCGAGGAAGTTGTGCCGTCAGGCGGACGCGGAGCGGCCGGCAGGGACTTGGAGGGCTCATGTCTGATCTTCCCCGGAAGGCGGTCACCAGGACCGCCAAACTGGCCGCGCTCCCGCTCGGCTTCGCCGGGCGGGCGACCTGGGGGCTCGGCAAGCGGATCGTGGGCGAGTCCGCGGAGATCGTCGGCCGCGAGGTGCAGCAGCGCACCGCGGAGCAGTTGTTCAAGGTGCTCGGCGAACTCAAGGGCGGTGCGATGAAGTTCGGCCAGGCCCTGTCGGTCTTCGAGTCGGCCCTGCCGGAGGAGATCGCCGGACCCTACCGTGCGGCGCTGACGAAACTTCAGGAGGCGGCCCCGCCGATGCCGACCCGGACCGTGCACGCGGTGCTGGAGGAGCGGCTCGGCGAGGACTGGCCCGATCTGTTCCTGGAGTTCGAGGACAAGCCGTCCGCCGCGGCCTCGATCGGCCAGGTGCACCATGGGGTGTGGCACGACGGCCGTGAGGTGGCGGTCAAGGTTCAGTATCCGGGCGCCGGCGAGGCCTTGCTGTCCGACCTGAACCAGTTGAGCCGGTTCGCCCGGCTGCTGGGTCCGCTGGTTCCCGGAATGGACATCAAGCCGCTGATCGCGGAGCTCAAGGACCGGGTCGCGGAGGAGCTGGACTACGGTCTGGAGGCCCAGGCCCAGCGGGCCCACGCCGAGGAGTTCGCGGACGATCCCGATGTCGTCGTACCGGCGGTGGTCCACCAGTGCGAGCAGGTGCTGGTCACCGAGTGGATGGACGGCGTACCGCTGTCGGAGATCATCTCGGACGGTACGGAGGAACAGCGGGACCGGGCAGGTCAGCTCCTCGCCCGTTTCCTGTTCTCCGGGCCGGCCCGCACCGGGCTGCTGCACGCCGACCCGCATCCGGGCAACTTCCGTCTGCTGCCCGGCGGCCCGGACGGTGAGGACGACTGGCGTCT
This sequence comes from Streptomyces hirsutus, assembly GCF_001418415.1. Lineage (GTDB taxonomy): Bacteria > Actinomycetota > Actinomycetes > Streptomycetales > Streptomycetaceae > Streptomyces > Streptomyces hirsutus. Next base: position 7,548 of record NZ_LIQT01000399.1, on the reverse strand, counting down.
GGGTGTGCTGGACTTCGGCACGGTCGACCGGCTGCCGGGCGGACTGCCCGCTCCCATCGGCGAGGCACTGCGGATGACGCTGGACGGCGAGGCGGAGGCCGTCTACGAGATGCTGTGCGCGGAGGGGTTCATCAGGGAGACCGTCGAGCTGGATCCCGACGCGGTCCTCGCGTACCTCCTGCCGATCATCGAACCGGCGCAGATCGAGGCGTTCACGTTCACCCGTGGCTGGATGCGCGGCCAGGCCGCCCGCATCGGCGACCCCCGCTCCCCCGCCTATCAGCTGGCCAAGCAGCTCAACCTTCCCCCGGCGTATCTGCTGATCCACCGGGTGACCCTGAGCACGATCGGTGTGCTGTGCCAACTGGGCGGGACGGTACGGCTGCGTGACGAACTGCGGGAGTGGCTGCCGGGGTTCGTCCCGAAGGAGGCGGAAGCAGCGACACCAGGAGAAGCAGGGGAAGCAGGGGACCTGGTGCCGCGGCAGGCGGTGGACGAGATCCTGGTGAAGGAGCCCACGAAGGGGAAGCCCGCGGCGAGGAAGTCTTCGGAGGGGAAGCCTTCGGAGGCGGCCACCGGGGACGAGGCGGTCGAACCGGCCGAGGAGGCGTCGGCGGCGCAGGCGTGAGGGACACCGATCCGGACCGCGCCCGCTGTCAGTCACCACCACTGTGCGTCCAGGCGTCCCTCGATCGCCCGCAGGTGCTCCAGGGAAGAGGCCTCGCAGGAGTGCCGACGGGTGCCGCTCTCCGCTGAAAGGGTCCGGGTCGGCAGCGGGCCCTCGGCCGTCACACCGCAGCGGGCGCACCTCCGGGGCGTCTGTTCCGCAGCCGAGCGGCAGCCGCCGTCTCCGTCTCCGTCCGCGTCTGCGTCTGCGTCTGCGTCTGCGGAATGGCTCGTCACCCGGTGCGACCATGCCGTACCGGACGGCCCGCTCGGCGCAACGTACCGCGGGGGCCGGTCCGTTCGGCACGGACCGGCCCCCGCGGGGAGAGCCACGACGGGCTGGGGCGACTCGAAGGTCGAATCGACTCGATCGGTTGGATCGGTTACTGCATGACGGCCATGGCGAGTGCGCGGCGGGCACGCTGGGAGGCGCGCTCGGCGCGGCGCTGCATCCGGCGAGCGGTCATCAGGCGTGCCGCCCGACGTTCCTGCTCGGCCTCGTGCAGGCGCTCGTGCATATGCGCACGGGCCAGGGCTTCTGGAATGAGTTGCATCTCACGGGTCCTGTTCTGGCGCGAGTCGTTCGCACCACAAGTGGTGAAGTCTTCGGTCGCGGAGCCTGCGGGCTCGTCGGCGGTCGGCATCATCGGGGCCTGCTTCTGGGGGTCGTGCGTGAGGGGGCGGTCGATCGTTCCTGGGGTGTTCATGCCGTGACCGGGTTCTTCCGCGGACGGCCACGCGGCCGCTTCCGGGCGACAACGACGCCCTGGACGAACAGCTCGCCGCCCCAGACGCCCCACGGCTCACGCCGCTCCTTGGCGCCGGCGAGGCAGGCCTCCATCAGCGGGCAGGTGCGGCAGAGGGACTTGGCGTACTCGACGTCCGCCGGCGACTCGGCGAAGAAGACCTCCGGGTCGTAGGAACGGCAGGGGACGGGTACGCCGAGGTTCTCGATGGCGTCGTCGAGCGCGGTGAGCGCGGTGAGCGGAGTCAAGGTCGGGTCCTCCGTGGAGCCGGGCTTGGGGATCGTGTCGGAAGGCGGTACGGACGGGGCGTGCGCTTCGAGTTGCACGGTTCGTCTTCCTCGTCTGGTCGTTTCCGGCCGGTGGGCCGGGTGGCGGCTGGTACCGGGTTCTTGTCCTGTCCCGAGGCGCTTCGGTCCGTCGTCCCCGTTCGGGGACAAACAGAAGGGCCGCGGATCCCGGATGGGGTTCCGCGGCCCTGAGGCGCCGGCCTGATCGAATCAGGCTGGATCACTCCAGGGTTCTGGCCCACGGAAGGCCCACATCAGGTGGTGCTGCGTCGTCTGCTCCCGGAATCCGGCACCGGCCGCCGCGAAGGCATAGGCCTTCGCCTGTGCCTCTACCGCTTCCAGTGCCTTGATCGGTCGCTCATCGCGCTCACGGACGACAAGGCCCGCAGGAGCAACGGAGGACGCCGGACGTGCGGCAGAGATGCCGGACAGACCGGTGCCCTGATTCGAGGCGCCGAGAATGCACAGGGAGACGGCCGAGCGATCGGTCATTTTCACGATGGAGCTGGGGTTGATGTTGATCACAGGACTCGCCTCCTCTCGGCGCATCGGGGGACCGGGGTCAGCCGGTCCGACGGATATGCAAGTACAACACGGAATCAGGGCCTCCGAGAAGGCCGCTGCTCTCGTGTCTAAGAACCTATGGGGATTCCCGGGGCATGCGCAAACTATTTTCCCGACGAGTTGGAATCAGTCCTGATCTTTGTCCTGCGCTCCGTCCCTGCCTGCGCAGATCGCCAGTACGTCGGCCCCGTAGCGGTCCAGCTTGCGCTTGCCCACGCCGGGGATGCGGGCGAGCCCCGGCGGGTCCTCGGGGACCGCCTCGGCGATGGCCATCAGCGTCTTGTCGGTGAAGACGCAGAAGGCGGGCTGGCCACTGCGCCGCGCCTGCTCACCCCGCCAGTCGTGCAGCCGCTCGTAGACACCCTCGTCCATGTCGGAGGGGCAGTCCTCGCAACGCATCAGTTTCATCTCGCCCGCGTCCGTCAGCGTGCGGCCGCAGACCCGGCAGCGGGCGGGGCTGCGGTGCCTGCGTCTCGGTTCCGGGGCCGCGGAGACGGCGGTCGCCCTTCCGGGCACACCACGCTCCACACCTCCCATGGCTCCGCTGCCGCTGCTGGCCGCGCCGCCGCGGCCGGCCGGCGAGCCGGAACGCAGCCCGTCGAGGAAACGGCTGGGCCGGCGGTTGGCCCGCCCGCCGGGCGAGCGGGCGAGCGACCAGGAGACGTGGAGACGCTCCCGCGCCCGGGTGACACCTACATAGAGGAGGCGGCGCTCCTCCTCGATCTGTTCGTCGGTCTTCGCGTAGGTGATCGGCATCATGCCCTCGGCGACACCGACCAGGAAGACCACGTCCCACTCCAGGCCCTTGGCCGAGTGCAGCGACGCGAGCGTGACGCCCTGCACGGTCGGGGCGTGCTGGGCGCCCGCCCGCTCGTCGAGTTCGGCGACGAGATCGGCGAGGGTGGCGTCCGGCTTCGCGGCGGTGAAGTCCTGGGCGAGGTTCGCCAGAGCGGCCAGGGACTCCCAGCGCTCCCGCACCGCCCCCGAACCCGCCGGCGGCTGCGCCGTCCAGCCTTCGCCCGACAACACGGCACGTACCTGGGAGGGCAGGTCCACCACGTCGTCGAGGAGGCTGTCGTTGCCGCCGAAGCGGGCCGCCGCGCGCAGGGCGCTGCCCGCCTTGCGCACCTCCGGACGGTCGAAGAAGCGCTCGGCGCCCCGCAGCTGGTACGGCACTCCGGCGTCCGCGAGGGCCTGCTCGTAGGTCTCGGACTGGGAGTTCGTGCGGAACAGCACGGCGATCTCACTGGCCCGGACACCGGCGCCGATCAGTTCGCCGATCCGGCGCGCGGCGCCCTCGGCCTCCGCGGGTTCGTCGGTGTACTCGATGAAGACGGGGTCGGGCCCCGGGCCGCGCTGGGAGACGAGTTCCAGCCGGTGATCGGCGGCCCGGCCGTGTGCCTGGGCGAGCAGCCCGTTGGCGAGGCGGACCACCTGGGGGGTCGAGCGGTAGTCACGGACCAGTTTCACCACGGTGGCACCGGGGTGCTTGGTGCGGAAGTCGAGCAGGTGGTCGGGCGTTGCCCCCGTGAACGAGTAGATCGTCTGGCTGGCGTCGCCGACCACGCACAGGTTCTCCCGGTCGCCGAGCCAGAGCTCCAGCAGCCGCTGCTGGAGCGGGCTGACGTCCTGGTACTCGTCGACGACGAAGTGCTGGTACTGGGCCCTGACCTGTTCCGCGATGTCCTGGCGGTCCTGGAGCACGGCCACGGTGAGCAGCAGTACGTCCTCGAAGTCGATGACTCCCCGCTCCCGCTTGAGGTCCTCGTAGGCGGCGTAGAGCTGGGCGATCTCGGCGGGGTCCCGGGGTGCCTCACGCTCGGCCTTGGCGACGGCGGGCGGGTAGTCGGCGGGAACGGTCTGGGTGACCTTGGACCACTCGATCTCGGCGGTGACGTCCCGCAGCTCGCCCCGGTCGAGCCGGATGCGGCAGGCGGCGGCCGCGTCGGCGACGAGCTGGATCTTGCGGTCGACCAGCCGGGGCAGGGAGCCACCGACCGCTTTCGGCCAGAAGTACTGGAGCTGGCGGAGCGCCGCCGAGTGGAAGGTGCGGGCCTGGACCCCCGCGGCGCCGAGCTGGCGCAGCCGCCCGCGCATCTCCCCGGCGGCGCGGTTGGTGAAGGTGACGGCGAGCACGCTGGAGGGCTGGAGGATCCCGGCGCGTACCCCGTAGGCGATCCGGTGGGTGATCGCCCTGGTCTTTCCGGTACCGGCGCCCGCCAGCACGCACACCGGGCCGTGCAGGGCGGTGGCGACCTCGCGCTGCTCGGGGTCGAGCCCTTCGAGCACCGCGTCGGCCGAGTCCGGTACCCGCGGGAAGAGAGGGGAGTGCGTTGCTGCTGTCACACGGCCATGCTGCCAGGTCGCCGGAGACGGCTGAGCCGGTTGTCCACAGGCGCGCCTTCGCAGTCGTACCAATGCGACCGGCATCACGTCCTCGTGCGGCAGGCCTCGCGTCACGCAGGCGGGGTGGAGATCACGTCACGCGGGCGGGGCGGGCACGGCCCGGGGAATGGTGGCGCTTTCAAGTACGTTCCTCCTCAGCGAGGACTTCCCCGAGTCGCCGAAGGAGCGCGAGAGACATGCCGGGCACTGTGACGATGTACAGCACCACGTGGTGCGGATACTGCCGCCGTCTGAAGGGTCAGATGGACCGCGAGGGCATCGCGTACACCGAGATCAACATCGAGCACGACCCGGACTCCGCGGCCTTCGTGGAGAAGGCGAACGGCGGGAACCAGACAGTCCCCACCGTGCTTTTCAATGACGGTTCGACGCTCACCAACCCGTCGTTGGCGCAGGTGAAGCAGAAGATCGGCGTCTGAGCGAGCGGTTCACCCGGAGCGGGGTGGGCGTTCCTGACCGAGGGCCTGGTCAAGGCCTGGTCGTGGGACGCCCACCCCGCTCTTTCGCTGTACTGCGGGCACCGGGGGGCAAGAGGCGGTGCGGGCCGAAAGCGCCGCGGGCCGGAAGGCGGTACGGGTCAGAAGGCGCCGCGGGTCGGGAGGGGCTTGCCGTACCAGCGCTCGATCAGACGGGCCGCGATCGAGATGCCGTAGGGCGGGAGCATCTCGCCGGACTCGAAAGCGGCGCCCAGTTGGTCCCGGGAGAACCAGCGGGCCTCGTGGATCTCGTCGCCGTCGACCTCGATCTCGGTCGAGGTGGCGTGGGCGACGAAGCCCAGCATGAGGCTGGAGGGGAACGGCCAGGGCTGGCTGGCGACGTACTCGACCTCGCCGACGGTGATGCCGACCTCCTCGTGGACCTCGCGGCGCACCGACTGCTCGATGGACTCCCCCGGCTCGACGAAGCCGGCGAGCGTCGAGAAGCGGCCTTCGGGCCAGTGGACCTGGCGGCCGAGCAGGATGCGGTCCCGGTCGTCGATCACGGACATGATCACCGCGGGGTCGGTGCGCGGGTAGTGCTCGGCGCCGCAGGCGGGGCAGCGGCGGATGTGGCCGGCCGCGGCGATGACGGTGCGCTCGCCGCAGCGGGAGCAGAAGCGGTGCAGCCGTTGCCAGTTCTCCAGGGCGACCGCGTGCACCATCAGGCCCGCGTCGCGGGGTGACAGGAGCAGGCCCGCCTCGCGCAGGCCGGCCGGCCGGGCGGATTCGTCCATGCGGCCCGGCAGGGCGTCCTTCTGCAGGGCGAAGTAGCTGACGCCGTCCTCGTCGGTGCCCAGGAAATAGCGGTGTGCTTCGGTGAGCGGCGCCTCGAAGGAGGGCGTCATGACGAGTTCGGTGCGGCCGTCGGCCGTCTCGTCGATGAGGACCTGGCCGCCGGAGACCACGAAGCAGCGCGTCGAAGGGTGGCTCCAGGCCGCCGCGAGCCATGCTTCGTCGAGCCGGTGGTGGGCGGCGCGGTTGATGCCGCTCGGGGCGGTGAGCGAGACGGGGCGGTCGGCGGTGTGGTCGGTCCAGGTGGTCACGGGTGCTTCCAACTCCCCCGGTGAAACGGATGGGATCGGCGGTCGGTTCGGCGGGTCGTGCGGGCGGGAGACGACCGGGCCCGGCGGCGCGCGCGGCGGCGGGGCGCTTCCAGTGTGCCCCGCGCGGGCGGCCCGGGTCGGACGGCCCGGGAGCGTTCAGGGCACGCGCTGCCAGTGCTCGGCGAGGTCGTCCCAGAGATGTGCGGAGGCCTCGGCACCCTTGAGGAGCAGGTCCAGTTCGACCTTCTCGTCGGGGGCGTGCCACCCGTCGGACGGAACGGAGATGCCGAGGAAGAGCACGGGGACGCCGAGCACGTCCTGGAGGTCGGCGGCCGGTCCGGAGCCGCCCTCGCGCGTGAAGCGGACGGGTGTGCCGAAGGCGCGGCCCATGGCGCGGGCCACGGACTTGAGGGCCGGGTGGTCCAGCGGGGTCAGGCACGGGCGGGTGGCGGGGCTGAAGGCGATCTCGTACCGGACGCCGTCGGGAATCTGCCCGGCCACCCAGTCGCGGACGGCCTTCTCGATGTGGTCGGGGTCCTGTCCCGCGACCAGCCGGAAGGACAGTTTGACCATGGCGGAGGACGGGATGATCGTCTTGCTGCCGGGGCCCTGGTAGCCGCCGCCGATGCCGTTGACCTCCGCGGTGGGGCGGGCCCAGACGCGCTCCAGGGTGCTGTATCCGGCCTCGCCGGCGGTGGCGTGGGAGAAGGCGGCGCGCAGCCACTCCCGCTCGTCGAAGGGCAGCTCGGCGAAGAGTTCGCGCTCGCGGTCGGTGAGCTCTACGACGCCGTCGTAGAAGCCGGGGATCGCCACGCGCGCGTGCTCGTCGTGCAGCGCGGCGACCAGGCGGGCGACGGCGGTGGCCGGGTTGGGCACCGCGCCGCCGAAGGAACCGGAGTGGATGTCCTGGTCCGGGCCGTGCAGCCGGATCTCGCACTCGGCGAGGCCGCGCATGCCGGTGCACACGGTGGGGGTGTCCTCGGACCACATCCCGGTGTCGGAGACGATCACCACGTCGGCGGCGAGCCGGTCCGCGTGCCGCTCGACGAGGGTCCGGAAGTGGGGTGAGCCGGATTCCTCCTCGCCCTCGATCAGCAGCTTCAGGTGCACTGCGGGGGCGCTGCGGCCGGTCGTGGCGAGGTGGGCCCGGACACCGAGGGCGTGGAAGAACACCTGGCCCTTGTCGTCGGCCGCCCCACGCGCGTACATCCGGTTGTCCCGGACGACGGGTTCGAAGGGCTCGCTGTGCCAGCCGTCCTCCCGGGCGGCGGGCTGCACGTCGTGGTGGCCGTAGACCAGAACGGTGGGCGCCCCCGCCGTCTACGCCGAATGGCCCTCCTCGGACCCCGGGGCGCCC
>NZ_LIQT01000398.1 GCF_001418415.1 Streptomyces hirsutus | reverse complement strand
GGTCCCGCCTGTTCACCCCCGGAGCACCAGTGCCTGGCCCGCCACCACCAGCAGCACCTGCTCGCACTCCTGGGCGAACGCCGCGTTCAGCCGCCCGAGTTCGTCCCGGTACCGGCGGCCGGACGCGGTGGCGGGGACGATGCCCGAGCCCACCTCGTTGGACACGGCGACCACGGTCCGCCGGGTCGCCCGTACCGCGTCCGTCAGCTCACGCACCCGTTCCTTCAGCGCCCGTTCCCCGCCGCCCGCCCACTCCGCGTCGTCCCACGCCCCGACGGAGTCCATCGCGTCCGTCAGCCACAGCGACAGACAGTCCACCAGCAGCGGCGGCCCGTCGGCCCCCAGCAGCGGCACCAGGTCGCAGGTCTCCACGGTCCGCCACGACCCGGGCCGCCGCTCCTGATGGGCCGACACCCGGGCCGCCCACTCGGTGTCCCCGTTGCGGGACCCGCCCGTCGCGACGTACAGCACCTGGGGCAGGGACTCCAGCCGGCGCTCGGCCTCCACCGACTTGCCGGACCGGGCCCCGCCCAGGACCAGCGTCCGGCGCGGCAGGTCGGGGACGTGCTCGTAGGCGCCCACCTCCAGCGTGGTCCCGTCCGGCACGGCGCGCGCCCCGGCCGCCGCGAGCCGGCGCCGCTCCTCCGCACCCGGCGGCACGTCGTGGTCGAGGTGCACGGCGACGACGTCCGTCGTCGGCCCCACCGCGCCCACCGCCCGCAGCCGCGCCAGCGCGTCCGGGCGCCCCACGACGTCCAGCAGCACCATGGCGTACGGTTCGGCCGGCTCCTCCAGACCGGCCGGCGCCGTGCCCGGCGGCAGGTACAGCAGCCGCTGCCCGTCCGGACCGGTCACCGCGTACCCGGTGCCCGGAGCGTCCAGCGCCATCGCCCGCACCCGGTGGCCCGTCAGCAGCGCCAGCTCCCGCCCGTCCGGCACCCGGCCGGGTTGCGGCAGCCCGGCGGGCACCTCGACCGCGGGGCCGTCGTGCGGATGGGAGAGCAGCACCTGGCGCACACCGCCCAGCGAATGCCCCGCGCGGGCGGCGGCGAACGCCACGCCCGGCATCAGGTCGAGCAGCAGCGAGCCGTCCACGAGCAGCGAGGTCGCCGCGCGCGCGTACGGCCCGGCGGCGGACGCGCAGGCGGCGCAGGGACAGTCGGGGCGGGGCAGGCCCGCGGGGGCACCGGTGCCGAGCAGAGTGAGTTCCACGGACCCGATTTTCGCCCCTTCCCACGGCTCCTGCGCGCCCGGTCGGGCACGGTCACCGATGATCCCCCGAATCATCCGCCGGACAGGCTCTAGGCTCTGCTCCAGGAGCCGGACCATGATCCGGCTCCTGTCGTGCAGGTGCTCATACCCACGGAGGCGTACATGGCGGCATGGACGTGGCGGTTCGAGAAGGCCGACGGGACGCAGGTCGAGCCCGCGGTGACACCGGAGGACTTCACCACGCAGGGGGACGCCGAGTCCTGGATCGGGGAGAACTGGAAGGCCCTGGTGGAGGGCGGCGCCGACCAGGTGCGGCTGCTGGAGGACACCACGGAGATCTACGGGCCGATGAGCCTGCACGCGGAAGAGGTGTGAACCCGCGGGCGTGAGGCCCCGGGCGTGAGAATCCGGGCGAGGGCGACGTGGCTCATCGGGCGGGGGCTCCGGCCCTCGCCCGTCCCGCGTCCGCTCAGCCCCGTACGCCGCACAGGTGAAGCAGTGACGCCACCCCGCGGTAGGGGTCCGTCCGGCCGGCCCGCTCCTCGACCGCGAGGAGCGCCGTCAGGTCGTCGGGACAGCCGAGGCCGTGCGCGACGTGCGCCCCGTCCACCGCCGTGTCCGTGAAGACCCGCACCCCGTACCAGGTGTGCAGCGGCGCCCCGAGCCCCGCGAGCGTCGCCGTGAGGTCCGCCAGCCGGTCGGCCCGCGCCCCGGCATCCGAGTCGTCCGCAGGGCGCGGCGTGTCGAACGCGGCCAGCGCCCCGGCCCAGTCGCCGCGCAGGCCGGCCCGCATCGCCGGCGCGTCGCCGTTGCGCACCAGCAGCGACAGCAGGCCGTCGGGCGCGAGCATCCGGGCCAGCCCCGCCACCAGCGGGTCCGGCTCCGCCACGTGCATGAGTACGCCGTGGCAGAGCACCACGTCGAAGCTGCCCGGCAGGAAGTGCACCCCGGTGTCGCGGCCGTCGCCCTCGACGACCCGCATCCGCTCCCGGATGCCCTCGGGCTCCCCGGCGAGCGCCGCGCGCGCGGCGGAGATCATCTCCGCGTCCCGCTCCAGACCGGTCACCTGGTGGCCGGCCCGCGCCAGGCGCAGTGCCTGTGCGCCGCGGCCCATGCCGACGTCCAGCACGCGCAGCCGCCGCCCGACCGGGAACCGTCCCACTATCTGCTCGTCGAGCTGACGGGCCATCAGTTCCTGCCGTACGACTTCCCGCAGGTCACCGGACGGCCCGCCCTGCGCGGGCGAGGCCTGCGCGGGCACCGCCACCGGTGCCGCGCCGTCGACGAACGGCGTGGTGCTCAGGGCCGCTCCCCGCGCTTGACCTGGGGCTTGGGCAGACGCAGTCGGCGCATCTGCAGCGAGCGCATCAGCGCGTAGGCGACGGCGCCGCGGCGCTTTTCGTCGGGGAAGCGCTCGGCCAGCCGCTTCTTCAGCCGGAAGCCGGTCACGGCGGAGTCGAGCACGATCAGCACGATCACGACGAGCCACAGCAGCAGCGCGGCGTTCTGCAGCTGGGGCACCCGGATCATGCTCAGCACCAGGATGATCACCGCCATCGGCAGGAAGTACTCCGCGATGTTGAACCGCGAGTCGACGTAGTCGCGCGCGAACCGGCGCACCGGCCCCTTGTCACGGGCGGGCAGGTAGCGCTCGTCGCCGCTGGCCAGCGCCTGGCGCTGGCGCTCCATCGCGGCACGGCGCTCGTCACGCTGCCGCTTGGCGGCCTCCTTGCGCGTCATCGACGTATTGGCCACGCTGCGCCGCTGGGTCTGGGCCTGGCTGCGCTTGGGCGTGGGACGGCCCTTGGGGGCCTCCGGGTGGCGGGTCTGCTTGGAGTCGGTCACCGTCGCCTTGTCGGCGTGGGCCTTCTCTTCCTTGGCACGGCTACGGAACACAAAACCCAAGGGTACGGGGTACCCGGGGTTGGACCCCAGCCCCGGGGGGAACGATCCGGCAACACCGCGCGTCCGTAGAGGACGGACAGAGGGGGCGTTGTGTGTGACTTGGGGCGGGTTGTCCGGCCGGTACCCGGGGATCACCTACTCCCTGCGCCGGACCGGGAGGATGCGCAGTCGTCCTTGGGGATGAGCGCATCCGCCCCTGGACAGTGCGGTAATGGATGCAGGGCCCGTACTGTGGGTTCTGTCGCAGAAGTGTGAGCCGGAGTCCGTCAGAAGGGGGCGCGCGAAGCCCATGAGCGGTGTCATGAAGCGTATGGGGATGATCTTCCGCGCGAAGGCGAACAAGGCCCTTGACCGGGCCGAGGATCCGCGCGAGACCCTCGATTACTCGTACCAGAAACAGCTGGAGCTGCTCCAGAAGGTCCGCCGGGGCGTCGCCGACGTGGCGACCAGCCGCAAGCGCCTGGAGCTCCAGCTCAACCAGCTGCAGTCCCAGTCCTCCAAGCTGGAGGACCAGGGACGCAAGGCGCTCGCGCTGGGCCGTGAGGACCTCGCCCGCGAGGCCCTCTCCCGCCGCGCCGCCCTCCAGCAGCAGGTGACGGACCTGGAGACGCAGCACTCGACGCTCCAGGGCGAGGAGGAGAAGCTCACCCTCGCGGCCCAGCGGCTCCAGGCCAAGGTCGACGCCTTCCGCACCAAGAAGGAGACCATCAAGGCCACGTACACGGCGGCGCAGGCACAGACCCGGATCGGCGAGGCCTTCTCCGGCATCTCCGAGGAGATGGGCGACGTCGGGCTGGCGATCCAGCGGGCCGAGGACAAGACGGCCCAGCTCCAGGCGCGGGCCGGTGCCATCGACGAGCTGCTCGCCTCCGGCGCCCTCGACGACCAGTCCGGCATGCACAAGGACGACATCCAGGCCGAGCTGGACCGGCTCTCCGGTGGTACGGATGTGGAGCTGGAACTGCAGCGCATGAAGGCCGAGCTGGCCGGCGGCCCCTCCGGGGAGAAGCAGGCCATCGAGGGCGGCAGCGAACAGTCCCAGGCCCAGCAGCCGCAGGACACCCCGCGGTTCGACAAGCAGTGACCGCCGCACGGGACACCGTGCCGACGACGACCGAGCCCCCGCCAGGGCGGCTCAGGAGGCCGACATGATCGTACGGATCATGGGGGAGGGGCAGGTGGCTCTGGCCGAGAGCCACCTCGCCGAGCTGAACAAACTCGACGAGGAACTCCTCGCCGAGATGGACAACGGCGACGGCCCCGGCTTCCGTCGCACCCTCACCGCCCTGCTGAACAGGGTCCACGAGCTCGGCGAACCGCTGCCGGACGACTCCCTGGAACCCTCCGACCTCATCCTCCCCTCCCCGGACGCGACCATCGAGGAGGTCCGGGAGCTGCTCAGCGACGACGGCGACGGACTGATCCCGGGCACGGACGACGGACTGATCCCGGGCCCATGAGCCCCCGGCCCGCCGGGCCACCCACGGCCGTACCGCTCGCACGCATACCGCTCACACCGGAACCGCTCACACCGGAACCGCTCACACCGGAACCGCTCACACCGGAACCGTTCGGATCCGAACCGTTCACCGCAGGCCCGTTCACGGCAGGTGCGGCTCTCACCACCGATCCGCCGCCGGCCCGCGCCCCGTACGCTTCCGCGACCCCGTACGGTGAACGGTCGTGAGCACCTTCCAGCGTGCCCGGCGCCGGCTGCGCGCGCACCCCTTCGCCCTGGACGCGGCCCTGGCCGCGGGCGTCCTGGTGTGCATCGTGGCCGGGTCCCTCGTGGAGCCGCACGGCCCCGACGGCGTCACCTGGGCGCTGCGCACGCCCGACGCGCTCAGCCTGGTCCTCATGGTGCTCGGCGCCGCCGCGCTCGTCCTCCGGCGCCGGGCGCCCCTCGCGGTCCTCGCCTTCACCGGCGGGGTCTCCCTGGTGGAGTCCGTCACCGGCGACCCCCGCGCCCCGGTCGCGATGTGCGTGGTCGTCGCGCTCTACACCGTCGCCTCCGCCACCGACCGCCCCACCACCTGGCGGGTCGGCCTGCTCACCATGACCGTCCTCACCGGCGCCGCCATGATCGCCGGCCCGCTGCCCTGGTACGCCCAGGAGAACCTGGCCATCCTGGCCTGGACCGGGATCGGCGCCACCGCCGGGGACGCCGTCCGCAGCCGCCGTGCCTTCGTCCAGGCCATCAGGGAACGCGCCGAGCGGGCCGAACGCACCCGCGAGGAGGAGGCCCGTCGCCGCGTCGCCGAGGAACGCCTGCGCATCGCCCGCGACCTGCACGACGTCGTCGCCCACCACATCGCCCTGGTCAACGTCCAGGCCGGGGTCGCCGCCCATGTCATGGACAAGCGGCCCGACCAGGCCAAGGAGGCGCTCGCCCACGTCCGCGAGGCCAGCCGCTCGGCGCTCGGCGAACTGCGGGCCACCGTCGGCCTGCTGCGCCAGTCCGGCGACCCCGAGGCCCCCACCGAGCCCGCCCCCGGACTGGACCGCCTCGACGACCTCGCCGGCACCTTCCGCAACGCCGGCCTGCGGGTCCTGGTCGCCCGCGAGGACCAGCGCCCGGACCACGCCCCCGCGCTGCCCGCCGCTGTCGACCTGGCCGCCTACCGGGTCGTCCAGGAGGCACTCACCAACGTCCAGAAGCACGCCGGCGCCGAGGCGAGGGCCGAGGTCAGCGTCGTCCGGGTGGGTCCGCACCTCGAGATCACCGTCCTCGACGACGGCACCGGCACCGGCCGTCGCGAAGCCCCCGACGGCACGGGCACCGGCACGGGCACGGGCACGGGCACGGGCAACGGCAAGGGGGGCGGCCACGGTCTGCTCGGCATGCGGGAACGCGTCACCGCCCTGCGCGGCACCCTCACCACCGGCCCCCGCTACGGCGGCGGCTTCCGCGTCCATGCGATCCTGCCCGTCGAGACCCACACGTCCGCGGCCCAGGACGGTCCGTGACCCGTTCGCGGTCCAGGACGGCCCGTGACCAGCGCTCCCGGGGGAACCCATGACCATCCGCGTCCTGCTCGCCGACGACCAGGCCCTGTTGCGCAGCGCCTTCCGCGTCCTCGTCGACTCCGAGCCGGACATGGAGGTGGTGGGCGAGGCGTCCGACGGCGCCGAAGCGGTCCGGCTGGCCCGCGAACAGCGCGCCGACGTCGTCCTCATGGACATCCGGATGCCCGGCACCGACGGCCTCGCGGCCACCCGTCTGATCAGCGCGGACCCCGAACTCGACGGGGTCCGCGTGGTGATCCTGACGACCTTCGAGGTCGACGACTACGTGGTGCAGTCGCTGCGGGCCGGCGCCTCCGGCTTCCTCGGCAAGGGCTCCGAACCCGGCGAACTGCTCAGCGCCATCCGGATCGCCGCCGAAGGCGAGGCGCTGCTGTCCCCGGCCGCCACCAAGGGGCTGATCGCCCGCTTCCTCGCCCAGGCGGGCCCGTCCGACGGCGCCGACCGCGACCCGGACCGCGCGCAGCGTCTCGACTCGCTGACCGTGCGGGAGCGCGAGGTGCTGGTCCAGGTCGCCGGCGGCCACTCCAACGACGAGATCGCCGCACGCCTGGAGGTCAGCCCGCTGACCGTGAAGACGCACGTCAACCGGGCCATGGCCAAACTGGGCGCCCGCGACCGGGCCCAGCTGGTGGTCA